>JAHBTS010000004.1 GCA_019638515.1 Chitinophagales bacterium
TGGCAATTGGTTTACAGTAAGTGTAAGTGTTACAATACTATCGCAGCCGCCTGCCGAAACAAGTGTATCCATGTATTGCCCGCCTTGGGTAAGCTGTTGCCCGTTGAAGGTGTAGCTATCTCCGGCACATATTTCCGCGCTCGCGCTTCCTGTTACAAAACTGTTTACCGTTAAGTTCAACGTAACAAAACTATCGCAGCCTAAAACCGTTTGCAGGGTATCGAAATACTGACCTGCTTGTGTGAGTTGCTGACCATTGAAGGTGTAGGATTGTCCGTTACAGATTCCGGCATTCACGGTGGTTTCAATTTTGTTGAGTACGGTAAGGTTCAATGTAACTATTGAATCGCAACCTCCTGCTGTTTGTAACGTATCTTTGTAAGTGCCACTTTGTGTGAGAGTTTGCCCGGCAAAAGTATAGCTGCTGCCATTACATATGGTTTGTGCCATATTGCTTTGCAAAGGTGCACTGATGGCTACACTTACAACAACCGTAGTATCGGCTCCGCAAGTATTAGATACTATACAACGGTAGCTTCCCGAATGAGCAACATTTCCGGCAGCAATGCTATAAGTAGCAGTGTTGGCTCCATTGCCATTGAGGTTTACTCCACCTTTTTGCCACTTGTAAGTAAGGCCATTGCCACTAGCCGCCACCGATAAACTGAATGATTTACCGCTACACTGGTTTACGGCAGAAGGCTGCTGAGTAACATCGGGTTCAATACAAGGCTCAGGCAAAACTATTTTCGCCATAAAAACATCGTACGTATTAGAAGTTGCACTGAGTGTAGTGCCTATACCCGGAAACGACATTGGTGCGCTTTTAAATGAGCCAACCACGTATGTAGAAAAGCCCGATGTGCAAATGCTGTTCACATTATCTACATCGCCCCCTCCTGCTCTTTGAAACATATTCCAAGCACCGGTAGCGGGATTAACACGCCCAACAAAAATATCGTTGCTTCCTGCAGAAGTATAATTAGTTGCGTTAATAGTTGCCGTACCCACCAAGTTGCCGCACAACACTGGGGAGTTATCATTATCTAAAGTTACGTTGCTGTAGTAAACATTCACCGTTGAGGTATTGTAAACTACCGTATCAGCAGTAGGGTTATACTTAACAAACATAGAGCCGTTGGGAAAATTGCCACCCGTTAAACAGGTAACATAAATTTGATTGGTAGATTTATCTACTGCTAAACCGTTTAAAGAAGTGCCCACTGCGTATGTGAATATAGGTGATAAGTCAAATGCATTTCTTGCCCATATCATAGAGCCGTTTGAAGCGGAAATTTTTGCCAAAAAGCACCTTTTACCGCTCTGCGAGTTAGCAGAAATAATAGTGGTTCCCATTGGAGTTACGAAGCTTAAAGGAGCAGAACTACCTATCCATTCTCCTGCTGCTATTAAGTTTCCTTGCCCGTCCAATTCCATTCTATGGCAAGTGGTTTGTCCGGTAACGGTACCGAAGGCATCTAAGTTAATACCCCATTGATATGCTCCAGAGGAACTATATTTTACTATATAACCATCTTGATTAGCAATACTCAATTTAGATGTGGTGCTGTCGCCATTTGTAAGATAAGTTCCGGAACCCTGATGGCTTCTACCACCAATGTAAAAACTGCTTCCATCGGGCGTAACTTTAATAGCATCTGCAGTATTCATAGTAGAAGATGTTGAAGCATGGGAAAGTTTGTATGCCCACTCCCATTGCCAGCTATATTGCCCCACTTTGGCAAGCTTTGCCGCAAACATGACACGCGAGAAAGTGGAGGCATTTATAGTATCATCTCCAAAAACTACAATTCCATTTACATATCCGGTAACGTAAACATTCTGAGAGGTATCTACATCCATGGCAAAAACACCGCATTCGCCATAACCCGTTGGAGAAAATGGGGAATAAAATCCGCCAACGGTATCTTGAATAATAATAAAACCATTGTTTAATCCGCTTGCATTAGGAATGGTATATGGGCTAAAGGCAACCGAAGTAGAAGCAACTGTTGCACACGAAACTATTTTATCGTCCGATAGTTTTTTAATCACATAGCCGTAATCGTTGCTGGCGCCTCCGCCTTTTTTTGCCCAGTTCCAGTTGGTTTGTGCCTGAGCACAAAACATCCATAACAAGATGTTTGTAAGAAGTAATGTCTTTTTCATACGCAATTTAGATTTTGTTTGGTACAAACTTTGCGATGCAACACTCCTAAACAAACATTTCAATTCACGAACCCCCCATTTTGAGTTCATGAATGGCTATTACTTCTTTATTCTTATTTCATTTAGAATCGTTTCAAACTCCTTTTTGCGCTCTTTACTTACAGGCAGCGATATGCCGCTATCCATTTCGATATAACTTTCTAAACGATTGTACTTTGTAATAAAGTTCAAATTAATAAGGTGCGAACGGTGAATGCGGAAAAAGCTCTTGCGCTTATGTAATATATCTTCAAAAAACTTCAACTTTTTGCTTACCAAAAGTTTAGAGCCATCAGAAAGATAAATGTGTGTATATGCGCCTTCTGCTGCTAATTGAGTTATGCTAAATATTTCTAAAAACAAGAGACCATCGCTTACGGGAACTGCAATTTTGCAAAACTCATCGGTTTGGAAATTTTGTTGTAAAATTTCAAGCCGCTGTTTCATATTTTGATTGCTGAGGCGCTCGCTTACTTTCTCTATCGAAGATTTCAGCTTTGCTACTTGTACGGGTTTGAGCAGATAATCTACTGCGGAGTATTCAAATGCCTGTATGGCGTATTCGCTATAAGCCGTAACAAATACAATTTCAAAATTTACAGTATCAAAAAAATTAAGCAACTCAAAGCCGCTAAATTCCGGCATGTCAATATCTAAAAAAACAACATCGGGTTGGTGTTGTTTAATAGCCAAAACTGCCTTAGGCACATTGGCGCATTGCTCTACCACCGTTACTTGCGGGCAATGGGTAGTTAGCAACGTTATTAGCGAGCGTCTTGCCCTATCTTCATCATCTACAATTACTGCCTTCACACCTCTCTTTTTGGTATTTGCAAAACTACTTTTGTTCCTTGTTCCATATCCATTATATCTAATTGTACGCTTACGCCATAGTATTCTTTCAACAAATGCAATCTCTCGTTGGTGGCATTGGTAGCAAAGCTTTTATGTTTCCTGCGCTTTGCATTTATTGTAGCCGATGCCTGCCTGCCGATACCGTTGTCTTGTATGGTACAAACTAATGAATTTTCATTTAATGAAAAAGTTACTTCTAATTTTTTCTCTCCTTGTTTATGCAACAGCCCGTGCTTTAAAGCATTTTCCACAAACGGCTGTATAAGCATACTTGGAATAGAAAGTGTTTCGGGAAGAATATTACTTTCTACCTGTAAGCTATATTGAAGCTCATCGCCAAAACGTAACTTTTCTAAATCAAGATACAGTTGCAACATTTCTATTTCCTCTTCAAGCACAACAAATTCCATACCGGAGGCATCGAGTACTTTACGCGTTAGCTCACTAAACTTTCCAAGATACAACTGCGCTTTTTCGGTATCTTGTTGCAACACCAAATCTTGTATAGAATTAAGCGCATTGAACATAAAGTGCGGATTCATTTGGCTTTTTAGTGTGGTAAGCCGCGAGTTTGCCACTCGCTTTTCTAATGCACTCTGCTTTTGAATATCGCGAATGCGCCATGCAAAAACCGAAGATATAACTGCCGACAATGCTAATGCCAACAACAGATAGAACCACCATGCTTGCCAAAATGGTTTTAGAATTTCTATGCGCAATTGTGCCGGACTTTCACTTGCTATACCATCTTCGTTTACTGCAACAACTTCAAATAAATAATTACCGGCAGGCAATGACGGATAGCGGGCAAAACTACTGCCGGAAGAAGTTTCTATCCAATTTGAATCTAAGCCGAGTAAGCGATAACGATAAGTGAACTCGCCTAAACTGCGCAATGCAATTCCCTTGAACTGGATACTGATATTATTTTTTTTAAACGGTAATGTATATGCATTGCTCACTACAGTATCGCGATCGTGTATGGCAACTGAACCTATGTAAATTTTAGGTGCTATTTTATTGATAGAATTTAACTCTAAAGGAAACTGTATCAACCCTTTGGGCGTGGCAAGAAAAACCTTGTTGTTTACAAACTCTATATCTGAAATTTCGTTGCTTGGTAAGCCATCGAACTTGTTGAATGTTCTAAAGGTATTGTTGTGTGTGTTGTAACATACCAAATTGTTCTTACATACAATAAACAACCATTTATCGTGCGCATAAACGCCTCTAACCATTTCTATTGGCACACTAAAGGGGCTTTCTAACACAGATTTATATTGTCCGTTTTCGAAGCTCAATATTTTATCGGTAGAAGTACTTACCCAAACTATTCCATTAGCTGTTTGTGCAATGCCGTTAGCAAATACGGTTTCACCATTAATCTTAACTTTTTGCTCTCCGGCAGTATCGTAAATAAACAAGCCATCGCTATAGCAAACCCAAAAGCGATGAGGCTTTTCGCTAAATACAACATTGGCACGCTTTTGCCTGAGTTGCTTTAAAAAATCTACGCCTGCTCCTATTTTTACTATTGCCGCTGAGCCAACACTACCCATTAAAAACGTATCGCCACCGAGGCATTGCAGCGATTTTACATTACTCAATCCTGCAATAAAATTCGGCTGCATGGTTGTAGTGTTTACCTTCCATACTTTACTCTGTGCAACAAGCAATGTATTGTTGGAATGGTTGATACACATTGCTTGAACATCAACAGCCGGAGGCGGGAAAGCAATGCTGCTCGTTTTCCTAGTTTGAATATGAAAGCGAGAAACTCTGCCATTGTGGTAACCAATAAAAAGGTTGCCCTTATCATCTTTTTCTAACTTGCCTATGCGCGTATCCTCTAGTATAGAATTGCCATCGGTATAAACCTGAACCTCTAATGAAGGCACTACAAAAATTCCATCGTGCAATGTGCTAAACCAATAATTGCCTTCTTTATCAAGCAACACATCGCTAATGCTTTTATCGGCAAAAAATAACTGCCCGTCATACAACTTATTTAGTTCAGAATCGAAACACATAGCGCCACCGCTACCTCCAATCCACAACTTTCCATTGCCATCATCGCGCACACAAAAAATACGACCAATTCTTTCAGGAAGGTTCATTAACCACTTCAGCGAATCTTGCTCTACAACCCACAACGAATTTTTTTCACCTCGCGCCAGCACCAAACATTTTTCATTAAATGCCTGAAACTGCGAGTAACGCAACACATCTCCTTGTTCTTTACTTTGCTCTTCAAGATACAATGTTTGTACATTACCGTTTTCTATATAACCAATACGCGCGGGTGTACTGAAATATATTTTCTCTTTATTAACCAATACATCTGAAAATTCTACCCGTTTATCTTTTCCTTGCAGTATAGGAATAACTCGACCATTAAGGTGAATGCCGCTATCGCAGCTAATAACAATTTCATTCTTGGCATTGAATGAAAAGAATGGAAAGTTAGCACTCTGCTTTGTCCATTCATACTCTATTCTCAAAGAATCGCCCGTAACAGAAAATATTTGTCCGGTAAAGTTTTTACACCACAACCTCCCTCCACTTCCCATCATTAAACCAGATATTGATTTGCCATTTGAATGTGCATTTTTAAAAACAACAAAACTTCTGCCGTCATAGCTATAAAGCCCTGCACTTGTACCCATCCATATATAACCCGACTTATCTTGAAGTAAGTCATATACTTCGTTGCTTGGCAAGCCATCGTTGTCGCTTATTTGATAGAAATAGGGGGCTTGTGCAAAAACTGAGTGAGCCAACACAATAAGGCAGCAACAAAGAAAACGCATTGAGCAAAGAAAAAATAAAAATCCCACACCGTTTTACCGATGTGGGATTAAACAAAACTAGGGTATTGAAAAAACTACTGCTTCACAAAACTCTTTACAGCTGTGTTGCCATTAGTGGTGGTAAGGTGTATAAAGTAAGTTGATGCTGCCATTTTGCTCACATCTATCTGCGTCTGTTTGGCATCATTTAGTGCTTGGGTAAATACTTTTCTTCCAAACAAATCAACTATTGCTATGCTCAATAGCGCCTCTTCGCTTGATACTTGCAATACGGTAGTGGCAGGGTTTGGATATACTTCGCTTCTAAAGCTCGATACTTCTTTTATGCCCACGCCTGTTACCGTTACTACCGATGAATATGCCGAGCAGCCATTTACATCGGTTACTTCTACCGTATAGTTACCATTTTGATTTGCCGTATAGTTTTGGCTTGTTGCATTGCTAATGTCGGAGCCGTTGAACTGCCATTGGTACGATGCAAATACTTGCGTAGAAAGCACATTGCCATTTTGCGTAATGGTTGGTTGTGGCAACTGGTTTACAGTAAGTGTAAGTGTTACAATACTATCGCAGCCGCCCGATGATACAAGCGTATCTATGTATTGCCCACCTTGAGTAAGCTGCTGCCCGTTGAAGGTGTAGCTATCTCCGGCACATATTGATGCGCTTGCGCTTCCTGTTACAAAACTGTTTACCGTTAAGTTCAACGTAACAAAACTATCGCAGCCTAAAACCGTTTGCAGTGTATCGAAATACTGACCTGCTTGTGTGAGTTGCTGACCGTTGAAAGTGTAGGATTGTCCGTTACAGATTCCGGCATTCACTGTAGTTTCAATCTTATTGAATACGGTCAGGTTTAATGTAATAAAGCTATCGCAGCCCAAAACCGTTTGCAGGGTATCGAAATACTGACCTGCTTGTGTGAGTTGCTGACCGTTGAAGGTGTAAGACTGTCCGTTGCAAACTTGTGCAGAAACAGTGCTGCTCACTTTGTTTTGAACTGTAAGGTTTAATGTAACTATTGAATCGCAACCTCCGGCATTTGTCAAAGTATCGTAGTACACTCCACTTTGCGTAAGCTGCTGACCATTGAAAGTATAGCTATCGCCAAAGCAAATTGTTTCGCTAAACGAACCGCTGCTTGGTTGTAGTATTGTTACTGTTTTAGAAGCGCTGGCAGTACAGTTGGCTCCAATGCTAACTGTTACCGTATAAGTAGTAGTTGCTGTTGGCGAAACTGTGATGGCTGCATTAGTGCCTAAACCATTTGCCCACGTATAAGTGTTGCCGCCATTGGCTGTTAATGTTACACTTCCTCCGGCACAAACCGAAGTTGCTCCGCTAATGGTTGCCGTAGGTGCACTTTGAACGCTCACAGTTTGCGATGCTGTGGCTGTACATCCGCCTGCTCCGGTTACTGTAACCGTATAAGTAGTGGTTGCTGTTGGCGTGAAAGTTGCCTGTGCATTTGTTCCACCAGAATTGCTCCACGCATATGTTCCTCCACCGCTGGCTGTAAGGGTGGCATTCAATCCGCTACATATTGTTGTTGGTCCATTGATGCTCGCATTTACTGAGTTCACGGTTAGTGTTGAAGTAGCTGTAGCTGTACAATTAGCAGCATTAGTTACTGTAACTGTGTAAGTAGTGGTTGCTGTTGGTGAAACCGATTTGGTTGCGCCACTGCCCAAGCCATTGCTCCAGGCGTATGTGCCGCCTCCGCTGGCTGTTAATGTTTGCGATTGGCCATTGCATATAGCAGGGCTAGCCGGGGTGATACTTGCAGTAGGGTTTTGATTAACGGTTACTGCTCTTGATGCTGTAGCTGTACAACCATTAGTGGTAACAGTTACTGTGTACGTTGTGTTGGATGTTGGGCTAACTGTAGCAGATGCATTGTTGCCGCCACTATTACTCCATGCGTAAGTGCCTCCTCCACTGGCCGTAAGCGTTGCGCTTTGTCCGCTACAAATAGAAACGCTGGCAGGTGAAATGGTTACCGTTGGAGCTGGGTTTACGGTTATGGTAATAGGTACTCTTATCGAGCTACAGCCAGTTATATTAGATACTACAGCCACATAGAAAGTAGTATCAGCAGTTAATGCTTGGGTGGCAAAACTTCCACCTGTACCTAAAGGTGATCCACCTGAGGCTACATTGTACCATTTAATACTGGCATTTGCTACTCCACTAGTTGCTGTAAGTGTGGTAGCTTGTCCTGCACAACGGGTACGGTTGGCTGTAGGAGTTGTATTTGTAGGGCTGTTTGGTGCTCCGTTTACTTGCACTTGAATTGCGGTTCGTGGAGATATACAATTTCCCCTCTTTGCACTTACATAAAATGTAGTAACGTTCTGCAATACAGGTGTAGCGTATGGGCTACCGGTAGCAAGTAAATTTCCTCCGGTTGGGGAGTCAAACCATTGTATGGTATCTGTACCGCTCACTGTAAGCGTTGTGTTTTGCCCTTGGCAAACAGTAAGATTAGCCGAAGGTGTAGTGTTTGTTGGCGAAGCCGGTGTAGTATCTACTGTAACCGTAATAGGCGTAAATGCCGAACCACATCCATTGTTCATGTCCACATGCCTTACATAAAATGTTGAGGTAGATTGGAGGCTGCTTGCCGGCACACTGAGGGACACTCCAACAGAATAAGGAGATACTGCCGATGGCGATGCCCACCATGAAGTGCTGATGCCTGACGATGGCTGCTGAACAGATAAGGTGGTGCCACTACCTTGACAAACCCTCAGGTTAGCTGCCGGTGTATTACTCACCGGTGCTGCAGGAGCCTGCATAACAGCAACCGCTATGGCAGTTCGTGATGATGCGCAAGAGCCATTGCCACTTTGCACATAGTAAGTTGTGTTTGCAGTTAAACCGGGTGTATTAAATGTATCACCGGATGCCAATTGGTTACCGCCTGTTGGCGCATCAAACCAATACAGAGTACCGCTACCCGAAGCACTTAATGTGGTAGAACTGCCCGAACATACGGTTAGGTAAGCCGATGAAGTGGTATTAGTGGGAGTGGTGGGGGTTGATACATTTACGGTTAAGGTTAATGCCGGATTTGAGCTGCAACCATTTTCAACCGCAAATACATCATAAGATGTAGTTTGGGTTAATGCCGGAGTGGTGTATGAATTTGTATTACTTAAAACAGATGGAAAGCCCACCGTTGGATACCATTCTATTGCAGGTGCATTAGTAGTTGCTGAAAGCGTAGTGGTGCTTCCTGAGCAGATATTCAAATTAGCTGAAGGTGTTGTACTTGTTGGTGCTGCCGGACGTTTTTTTACTGTAATGGTAAACATTGTTCTTGCAGAAGCACCACAGGGCGTTGTGCGCTCAGCATAATAATTCAAAGTGTAAGAGGCATTGGGAGAAGGGTTGGCAAAGGATGGTGTAGTAAAATTATTACCTGTACCTAATGCTGTACCGCCTGTCGGAACGTTATACCAGGAAACAGTGCCGGGACCCGCAGCAACCTGTAATACCGTAAAGTTATTACTACCATCAATGTAACAGTAATTTACGCTGCTGTTTACAGCCGTTGGTGCCGGATTGGTTACTGTAACTGCCACCTGTGTTCTTGCAGAGTTACAACCTCCGGAACTTGCCTGTACATAATAGCTGGTATTTGTAGTGAGTGCAGGTGTAGTAAAGCTGCCTCCATTCCCAACTAAATTCCCGGAAGTAGGAGCATCAAACCAAAGTAAATTAGAACCCGTAGCTGTTAATGTTGCTGTAGCTCCGCAAATGATATTTTGATTGGCATTAGTAGTCGTATTTACAGGCGCAGCCGGGGTAGGATTTACTGTTATAGTTTGTCCAAATCGTGCAGTACAGGTAGATGTTTGAGCATAGTAAACTGCATTGTTTGTAAGCACAGGTGTGGTAAATGAATTTCCTGTAGCTACCGCAGTACCTCCTGTCGATACTTCATACCATGTGATGTTGTTACCTATCGCGGAGAGTGTAGTAGTTTGTCCATTACAGACACCTGTATTTGCAAGCGGAGTAGTATTGGTTGGGCCGCTGCAAGCATTAAACACTGAAGTAACTTCTTGGTCGGTTAATGCGCGGTCGTAAAAGAACAAATCATCCATTTTGAAATTGTTCGCAAGGGAACCCGCAGCATATACTCCTATATAAGAGGCCGTATTGCTCATTGTGTATAGCCCAAAGTTTGCAGAACTAACATTAACACCGTTCACATAAAGTTTAATCTGAGTGCCGGTGTAAACCACTGCCACATGCGTCCAGTTACCCGTGTAAGTGGTATTATAAGAAATAGGTGTTAGCTGACCGATAGGTGTTGACCCTGTGCCAGATACAACAACAAGTCTGGGGCTGGGTGAAGTTAAGTAATAAACACCATAGTAAGCCGCAGCATCTCCGTATGCAAACAATGCATGATTTACATTGCTATTACTTTGATACCAAAAAGCAAATGAACGTGGTGCTGCAGATGCAGAAGGAAGGTTTGGAATTCCTGCCGATGTAAAATGTCCATTTGCCGCAGCCACATTGTGCGCACGTTTAGTATTTCCAAATCTGTCGTTTACATAACTTCCGGTACCACCCGCTAATGTGTGAGAACCTACACTATTAGTTAGCGTACTATCAAAACGATAATAATGCAACAGACCGTTGCTTGGCGCCTGTGCTTTGGTTAGCAAAGTTGATAATACAAAAAGTGCAGAAAAAAACTTTTTCATACGCATTGAATTTTTATTTCAACCGCAATAATCTATCTCTCTGCATAAAGCATGAAATGCGTTTTACGAAACCCCCTTTTTATTTTACGAAATCGGTTTTTAGGTTTACCGGGAGGGTAAATGCCGTTGGAAAATCAAATTATATCAAACAAAAAAATCCCACACCGTTTTACCGATGTGGGATTAAACAAAACTAGGGTATTGAAAAAACTACTGCTTTACAAAACTCTTTACAGCTGTGTTGCCATTAGTAGTGGTAAGGTGTATAAAGTAAGTTGATGCTGCCATTTTGCTCACATCTATCTGTGTCTGTTTGGCTTCGTTTACTGCTTGGGTAAATACTTTTCTTCCAAACAAATCAACTATTGCTATGCTCAACAGTGCCTCTTCGCTTGATACTTGCAATACGGTAGTGGCAGGGTTTGGATATACTTTCACCAAGCTTTGCATGGCTTCGTCTATGCCTACACCTATCGCTTTGCAAACATATTCACTGCGATTGTGGTTAGCGAAATAATTGCCTGTGGCATTCCAAATGTTTTTTGACTCCGATGCTACTCTTTTTCCATCATTGTTATATTCATTCAGATTGCCCCAACTTGGCACCCAGGCAGATGTTGTTGCATTCCAAGTTTCTGCCACGGAGGTTAACAAGTGGTTGTTGGCGTTGTATGTATATGTTACTCTGTTTACATTGCTCAATGTGTCGGCACTTCCTTGTCTTAATTCATACTTTTCAGTGAGTTTATCGCCATTGGCATTGTAGGTGTAAGTCCATCTGCGGTAAGGTCTCCACAAGCCATTACCTGCCGAGCTGGAGTCCTGTTCAAAAATCTCTAATGGTCTGTTACCGGCATCTAATGTTTTTGTTGATAAGAAATTGGAAGTTACAACACCTGAGGCGTTTACCATAAGGGATCTGTAGGTAAGCATTTCATTGCTTGCGTTATAGGTGTATAAACGAACAGTATGAGAAATGTATGCACCTGCTACAGAATTCCAGGTTTGCATAGAGTCAATGGTTGACTTTCCGGCAGCATTAGGCGTGTATAGCGTTCTCGATGATTTATCGAAGGAACTCGTGCCCGCATTCCAATACAAACCTTCCGATGCAGTTTGGAAACCTTGTGCATTGAACGTTGCCACTTGCATAAATGAGCCTATCCATGCATTAGTATTTACATCCCAATTGAATTGAGCATAGCTGGTTTCTCTTCCTGCTGCATCAAAGGTTCTTTCTTCTTTGAAGCCATTCACCCAAGCACTTGCGGCAGTATCCCAGTTCTGCGCTACATATAACAAAAGGAGCGTGTCTGCCTGATAAGTTCTGTTACTTTGACTTTTATTGCGCCAGGCACCGTTATTCCAAACCGAGGTGATGTAATTGGTTTCTCTATTTTTAGCGTTAAATGTTCTCGTATATTTTTTTACATTTTCTAACACACCGGATTGGTTTTTCTCCTGGTAGTAATATTCTGTCCAAAGATTATTTGACCCAAAAGTGTATACTTCCTTGTAATCAGGCTTCCATGCGGCTGTAGCAGAATCCCACAAAGAAACGAGATACTCCGAGTAGCTTCCTGATGGCTGGTGGATTACAAATTCATCTTTCCTGCTATTCACATAGCTGCCATTTTTAAACACTTGCTCGATGCTTGACCTAATGGCACCATCGCCTCCGTTAACTTCGGGGCCGAAATAGATTATTCTGGAAACAGGTGTTTGGGTGGTGCTGCCATCTACAAATATTGAGTTATACACAGTGTCGTGCGGGCAATTTTCTTGAGCAAATACAACTCCGGTTATTGCCAAACCAAGTAATGAAGTGAGTAATTGTTTTTTCATAAATATTTTTTTGTGCGCTGCAATGTTCTTGTAAACGCACGAAAAAGAAACATGCGTTTTACGAAACCCCCTTTTTATTTTACGAAATCGGTTTTTAGGTTTACCGGGAGGGTAAATGCCGTTGGAGAATCAAATTATATAAAACAAAAAAATCCTGCCCTCAGCAAAGAAGGCAGGATTAAAACAAAACTCAATACAATGAAAAACTATTACTGCTTAACGAACGTTTTTGTAATGGTTTTACCTGTGGTGGTGGTAAAGCGAATAAAGTAAGTTGACTGATGCAGTTGGCTAACATCCATTTGCAGTTGTGTGCTTTCAACTTTTGGTTGATTAACCACTGTTCTTCCTGTTAGATCACTCACCGTCACCTTTGCAATCAATTCGCTTGATTCAATGGTCAAAACATTGAGAGCCGGATTGGGGTATAGGTTAAGTGCAAATCCATCTTGGTTTAAATCGGCAATTGAACTTTGCGTGCCTCCAAAAATCTGCGCCACTTCGGCAGCAGAAAGGGCTCGGTTATACAATAAGATTTCATCCAGAAACAGGTCGCGACTATAAACATTTTTGCCAAAAAAAATCTGTGCGGAAGATGTGCTCAAGCCGCTAACTGCAGCACTGTCAACTATGGCTCCATCAATGTATAGTTTCAATTGGGCTCCATCATAAGTAGCAGCATAGTGGTGCCACAGCGTGTCTATATTATTCACAGTTGCATCAACGTCACCTCCAACACCCCACGTAAACAGCGTTACTTTATTAGTAGCCGGCTTTACATCCAATCCAAAGGCTTTTTTATTAGCTTCCTCTCCGGTAAAAAACAAGCGATGAGTGGAGGCTAATGTGTTTATTTTTGCCCACAATGCAAATGTTCTTGCAGTGTTTTGATAACCATACTGTACTGTAGTTTCTAAGCTTGTAGCAGCAGGACCCTTAATCCAAATTCCGCTAGGTGGCACCTGATTGCAGAAAGCAGAGTCGGGAGAACTTTTTGTTCTTGCATGATATGCAGCATTTAAGTTTCCGCTTCTATCGGCTACAAAGTTCAGTGTATCAGCATGTCTGATAACAGCAATGTTTGTTCCGGAACTGTTTTGGCAAGTATGAAAGCCTTCATGTCTTAGTGCCGGACGAGCGGCAATGTCATTCTGAAGATTTCCATTTAGTTTCCAATGGTCTGTTAATCCCGTTGTTGGAATTTGCGAAACTGCAATGGTACTTAATGCAATGGCAGGAAGTAGTAAAAGTTTTTTCATGATTAAAAGTTTTTTAATTGCCGGCAAACATGCCATACAGAGAGAAGAAATTTCTATCCACTTTACGAAACCCCCTTTTTATTTTACGAAATACCTTTATGAGTTAATGGTGCTACTCTTCTACCACCAAAATCATTAACTCCACAGTAGTACCCAGCGCTTCGCCTTGCTCCGATATTTTATCAATATAATGTACGCTAACCGCATCTTTACTCCCGCGGTTGAGCGCTTCTAATCTTTTTTCGTTTGCATGTGTGGCAAACGATTGGTGTTTCTTGCTTTTGATTTTGTTCAACTCCTGCGAGCGTACTCTGCCTATGCCGTTATCGTCAATGGTTACTTTCAAAAATGTTTGTTTCAACTCAAACATACACTTAACCATTCGATTGCCCCGCTTGTGCAGCAAACCGTGTTTTATCGCATTCTCTATATACGGTTGTATTATCATGGCAGGAATATGTATTACCAAAGGATTTACCTCGCCACTTACTTCTATGCTAAATTCCAACTCATCGTCAAACCTTGTTTTTTCTAATTCAAGATACAGCAAAATAGCATCTATTTCTTCCTGCAAACTCACCGATTTCTTATTGCTCATTTCTAAAATGGTTCGTGTAAGCTGCGAAAATTTACCGAGGTAATTTGTGGCGTTGGCTTTGTCGTTTAGGTATATAAAAGATTGAATGGTATTAAGTGCATTGAAGATAAAATGCGGATTCATTTGTGCTTTTACCGAAGCCAATATGCTTTCGCGCAACTTGCCTTCCAGCTCCATTTTTTGCTTTTCAAGTGCATTTTGCTTTTGTATTAAATGCAAACGATAGCGATAGAGCAAATATGCCGTGCCGGCCACCAACAGTAGCGATAAAGCATAAAACCACCATGTTTTCCAAAATGGCGGACGAATGGTAAATGCTATTGTTTCCACTTCAGAATCGCCCCTGCCCGCTGCCGTTGCCTTTAGCTGCACACTGTATTTGCCCGGTTCCAGCGATAGTAAATTTAGTTCCCGCAAGCTATTCTCTGCCATTTTCCATGGCTTATCGTTTATTTTGTAATAAACATTTACTTCTTCCTGCTTGCCGTAATATGGTATGCTAAAAACTACTTTCAGATTGTTGAAAGTATGTTGCAGTTTATTTTCTCTGTTTCTATTCAACTTTTCCTCGTTGGCACTAAACTGTGTTACGAATAAACGAAGCTTAGAATTGCCTGAAACAAGATGCTGTATAGCTACTGCCGTAATACCAATATCGGTAGCCAATACCAGTTGATTATTAACAATACGAAAGTCGTTTATTTCATAGCCCTGGGTTAATTCAAACAAATGTGTGTGTTGCAAAGCATCATCTACTTTATACATATTTTTACCCGAAGCAATCCAAATACCTGACGAGTGAACTTTTATTTGCTGTACGGCATTCGCCTCAGATGCGGGCAGCACATCGTGTGCACTTAGCACTTTGCCTTTCTTTAAAATATAAACAGTAGCATCAGATATGGCAAACAGGGTATCGTTGCGCAGCGCAATGTCATCGGCATAAAGCGGCTTTTGGTTGTATTCTATTTTGTGCCAACCCTTTTCGTTTGCTTGTAGCAATCCAATTGTGGTGGCAGCATATAGCTCTTTTTCCACGCTGTCGCACACCATACTATGTATGCGAACATTGCCTTGGTTTATAGTGTAGCGATCGTACACTTGCCAATTGCCAACAATAAAACGCGTTACCATATTGGCGGTATCTACGCTGTGTTCTCTTCTGCTTAAAAATGAAATATTGCCGGTTCTGGCTAAGGCGTACACCTGTTTTGATAGTGGAACAATTTCTTTTACAGCCAACCGAAATTCAATCGGCTTTTCTCCTTTTTCGCATATTGTAAACACATCGCCTCCCACCAATAGTGTTTGGTTATCGGGTTTATACAACGCTGTTATTGTTTGCCTGCTGCCGCTTATATGTACCGTATCTACTGTGGAGTTTTGAGTCCACTTATATACGTTCCCCGCCTGTGTGCCATATAATACACCACTGCCATCGGGTAACGAAAAAAGGGTTTGCGCCCTTTCGGTGGTTGTGGCAGTTACACAATTAAAACATCCAAATCTATAAATGCCATTATCTACTGTGCTTGCCCATATTGCACCGTCTAAATCGCGTATTACACCCGATAAACTATTATGCTCCAATAAGGGTTGCTTTATTGGCAACTGGCGCAAGTTTTTATTAAGTACATATAAACCATTATTGGTAGAAATAAAAAGTAGTGTATCGTTTACCACATCTACCGATTGAATAAAAACAGGTGGCAAATCAATATCCAATTGCTCAAACTGCGGGAAAAAACTATATGCTGTTTTTATCTTGAGGCTTCGTGGAAAAACCAACATCTTCCCTGCAAATTCAGTAAAGAAAAATACAGTTTCGCCATGCAGCGAAAAAGGTATGTTTTTTATCGGTTGACTGCTTTCAACATCATACAACTTTATAGAATCAAATACGAATACGCTTTCCTTATACTCAAACAAACCCAAGAGTTGGTTATCGTACTTCAAAATTTCCTTTTTAGAACCAAACGAATACAACTCATTGTACCCAATTTGGTAAGCAATACCACTTTTGCCTTCTTGCACGGGAGAAAAATCTCCTGCTAAGGGCATCTTTTCGTCTGCATACAAACTATCGTTATGCAAATAGTAGTGCCCTCCCGAAAAACTTTGGCAGCGGAGTACTCCTTTCGTATCTATACGCAAATCGCTTACCGAACTGCCATTAATTTCTTTATTGCTAAATATCTTGTAATGCAGCCCATCAAAACGTATCAATCCCTTCTCTGAACCAAGCCATATATATCCATTTTTATCTTGCAGCATACTATAAACTTCGCTGCATGGTAAGCCTTCCTGTACATAGATATTCTCTGCCAACGGCTCCTGCGCAATACTCCGCAACATCACAAAAAGCAGCAAGAGGAATATAATCGGTTTCAAGCGCTCAAACTTAATAACTCATATACCAATAAATCGAATACTCGTAAAAAATACTTAGGGTTTTGTAAAATACTTTCCCGCTTTTGGCAAAAGCATTGCACTATTGCTGCATGAATGCGGTAATAATTGATGATGAGCGCAAAGCTCGGCAGTTGCTTACAGCTATGTTGCAGGAACATTGCACTCAAGTAAACGTGCTTGCTGAATGCGAAGATTTGCCTTCCGGTATTAAAGCCATTAAACGCGAAAAACCGGATTTGGTATTTTTAGACATTGAAATGCCCGGACATAGCGGACTTGAACTGCTGGATTTCTTTAATGAAGACGAAGTAAACTTCGACATCATATTTACCACAGCTTATAGCGAGTATGCCATAAGAGCATTTAAAATGAGTGCCATTGATTATTTGCTAAAACCCATACAACCGCAAGAATTGATAGATGCCGTAGATAAAGCAGAAAAAAAGCAGGAACAATTTACAGCACTGCAATTGCTGCGCAGCAACCTTTCGGGCAAATCGAAAAAAATTGTGCTTAATCAATCGAAAGGTATTGAGTTTATTGATGCCAATGATATTGCTTTTATGAAAGGGAATGGGGCTTACACCGAAATACACCGCAAAGAAGGTGGGTTTGCTTTAGCCAGTAAAAACCTAAAGTATTTTGAAGACTTACTCAGCGACCAACCGCATTTTTTCCGCACCCAAAGATCATTTATTGTAAACACAAAGCATGTAAACAATATTCAGCGCGATGAGGGCAGTTTTAATATCATTTTTGGCACACATACTATTGCTGTTGCTCCCGATAAAATAAATGCACTAATAGACTTATTGCAGTAGGAATTTTTTCTAATGCAAAGAGCGAGTCTGTTTAAGCTTTGTAGCTATCAGTTTTATCTTAAAAGAATAACTTTATGGGCACTATAAAGCAGCGTACTCAGTGCTAATTTCAAACGCTATTCCGTTTCAATTTTCACTTCGCTTACTCGGTTGTTTTCTACTTTTATTACTGTAATTTTTAGTGTTTTGTAGGCTGCGGTTTCGCCACTTGCCGGAATTCTGCCCAATATTTCCAAAACCAAGCCGCCTGCTGTTTCGGCTTCGCCTTTTACTTCATCAAAAAAGTCTTCGTTCAACTCCAATGCTGCGGTAATATCCGTTATCCAAGTTTTGCCCTCCATTACAAACACACCTTCGGCAATTTTCCTGATGGAGCTTTCGGGATCGGCTTCATCAAATTCATCTTTTATGTCGCCCACTACTTCTTCTACAATGTCTTCTAAAGTTACAATTCCTTTGGTTCCGCCAAATTCATCAACCACTACAGCAAGGTGTTTTCTATTTTCTTGAATTTCGCGTAGCAAATCGTCTATATGCTTTGTTTCCGGCACAAACAAAGGTTCTCGCAACAATTTTTGCCACCCAAAATCTGCGCTTTGGTTTAAATGCTCCAACAGATCTTTTATATAAAGCACCCCCACCACATTGTCCATAGATTCATGATAAACAGGCATGCGTGAATATCCTTTATCTTTTACCTGCTCTATCATTTCTTTAAAGTTGAGCGCATCATCTATGGCGGCAATTTCCATGCGTGGCCGCATTACTTGCTTTACGGTAATATTGCCCAGTTGCACCACGCCTTTTAGTATGCGTGCATCTTCTTTAGATTCAGTAGTATTTTCATTTTCAACTGTAATTTCAATGGCCTTGTTTATTTCTTCTATGTCTATTTCGGCATTGTGTTTTTTCAAACGCTTTTCTAATACTTGAGTAGAGCCAATTAGCAGCCAGTTAATGGGGCGGTAAACTTTTAATAAAAAAATGAATAGCGGTGCGGTAAAGCGCACTATGGCAAATTTATTGTAGGTGGCATAAACCTTTGGTGTGGCTTCGCCAAAAAGCACCAGAATAAAAGTTACTACTACTATATTGAATAAAAACTCCAATGCCCCTCCCGAAATGGTAAACAAGCCTATTTGCACATCGCTAAAATTGAGCACCTGCTTGGTAATAAAATACGAAAGCACCACCACTCCAATATTTACCAAGTTATTACTTATTAAAATGGTTGAAAGTAAATAGCGTGGTTGCCCCATAAGCTGCGCCACACGGTTTTCGTTTTTGTTATCGCTGTTGCGCAAACTGTCGAGTTCTGGTTTGGTAAGCGAAAAAAACGCCACTTCCGATGCCGACATCAATGCCGAAATGGAAACTAAAATCAGTATAACAATATTCTCAAAAAGAACATCTGCCGATAATAACTTAGCAGCAGCTCCCGATAAAATTGTGAGTAGTAAGAAGGGCGGGGGATAACTGTCTCCGTCCAATGTGCTTGGTGTTTAGTTAATCAATGTTGAGGTAAATTAAAACGGTAAATCATCGTCTTGTGCTGCAGCAGTATTGGTACTTTCGTACGAAGTAGATGCTGCCACACTTTGGTTAGGCGTATTGTTACCATAATTACCGTCCTCCTTCTTGTCGAGCATTTGGAAATTATCGGCAATTACTTCTGTAATATATCGCTTTTGTCCATCTTTTTCGTATTCGCGTGTTCTAATTTTTCCTTCTACATAAACGCGCATTCCTTTTCTAAGATACTTTTCTGCTACCTCGGCTTGGCGTGCAAATGGAATTCTAATATTGTGCCAGTCTGTAATAGTTTGCAAATTACCTTCTTTATCGCGATAGCGCTCACTAGTTGCCAACGAAAATTCGGCAATGGCGTTTGTTTCTGAAAAGCGTTTTAAAACGGGGTCTTTTCCTAAATTTCCTACGAGGATAACTTTATTAACCATAGTCTTTAGATTTTAAATGTGAGTAATTAGAACTCTAAGTTACACCAATTTTCTGCAAGTGCAAAGCTATGGTTTTTGGGAAAGCGTATTTGCCAATTTCATTTAAAGGAATACGAAGAAATTTTTTGCCAAACACACGTTCAACCTCTGTATTCCATTGTAGTGTGGCAAAATGCAATACCAATTGCTGGTGTGTAAGGGTTTGCTTATAGGTTTGAATCTCGCCTTGCAAGGCTATTGCTTTAATGCCCCAATATGCTGCAATTATTTGCTGAACGGCACTGCTGTTAAGCACGGGCAATTCTATAAGCGGTGGCTGAAATAAGTGCTTCCAAATATCGCTATCGGTGCGTTGCTCCAAAAAAATATGATTGTCGTTGGTGGCAATTACAAAAAGCATTTCACGCTTTTTCTTTACCATCTTTTTTACCCGTACAGGAAGCAATGTAGTGTGCTTATGGCGCAATGCCCAACATTTTTCGGCAAGTGCACAATTGGCGCAGGCAGGCTGGTGTGGCGTGCAAATTACAGCGCCAAAATCCATAATAGCCTGGTTGTATGCTGCAATGTGTTTAGTACTGGCAAGCTGCTGTGCCAATAATGCAAATTCCTTTTTTCCCTCTGTGGTATCAAATGGAGTGGCAATACCAAAAAACCTCGAAAGTATTCTTATTACATTTCCATCTACCACAGCTACCGGCTCATGAAATGCAAAAGAAGCAATGGCAGCTGCGGTATAGCTTCCCACACCTCTCAACGCTTGCAATGCCGCATACGAAGCAGGAAACTTTCCATTCATTTCTTGTGCTACTTTCTTTGCGGTGTGGTGCATGTTTCGCGCACGAGAATAGTATCCTAACCCTTGCCATAATTTCATTACCTCTGCCTCGCTGGCTGCTGCCAAATCAAACACTGTTGGAAACTGTGCAATCAACCTTTGGTAATATGGTAAGCCTTGCTCTACACGGGTTTGCTGTAAGATAATTTCGCTCAACCAAATGCAATATGGATCTCGCACACCTTTCCACGGCATAGTGCGTGTGTTTTCGGTTTGGTTCCAATGCAGCAGTGCTTCGGTAAAAAACAACTGCTTTTGAGTTAATGCCATTTTGCTAATACATTACTTATTTCAGGAATTACAAAATAATACCATCGGTTTTTGTACTTTTTACTTGCTCTATAGTACTTTTTAAATGCAAAAAAATTTAAGTTTTGTAGTTCCCATTATTATACTTCATATTCGGGGGGCAGAATAGGCAAGAGGTTTTAATAACTAAAAAAAAACTATTATGAGAAAAGCTGACATTGTTAGCAGAGTGGCTGAGCAAACTGGAGTGCCTAAGGTAGATGTGCTGGTTGCACTCGAAGCATTTTTTAAAGAGGTAAAGAGTTCTTTAAAAAGCGGTGAAAATGTGTATGTGCGCGGATTTGGAAGTTTTATATTGAAAAAACGTGCAAAAAAAATCGGTAGAAACATTAAGAAAAATGTTGCCGTAGAAATACCCGAACATTACATTCCTTCGTTTAAACCTGCAAAGGTTTTCGCAGAGCAAATTAAGAAGGGAACTAAGCTAAAATAGCAGCAGCTATTTCCATTTATTAGCTATACCCAGCGTTTGGTGTGCTTCTTCTACTTTCTTATCTATTTTTCCGGTAAGGATGTGCCAAAACATTACAAAGTCTGAACCTAAACTGTATAGCGGATAAATAAAGGTTGCAGGTTTGTTTTTTTCAAAAATAAAATGACCAACCCAAGCAAAACCATATCCGCAAAATGGCAATATAAAAAGCAGCCAACCTTTGTTTAATACAAAAGCGCCAACAAAGCAGCTAATTACCAATGCCGTGCCTATAAAATGTAGCGTACGATTCACTGGTCGTGCATGCTCTGTAAGATAATACGGGTAAAATTCTGCAAACGATTTGTATTCTTTTATTGCTGCCATGCTGCTAAGATAATGAATTTGAAATTTTAAAATACTTACCAATAACGGCAAGGCGGCAATCGTGTTTTAATAAATTTATTGCTCTACTAATTTTATTTACATTAGTTCTATGAAATCAACACTACTTGCATTATTAACCATTGTTGCATCTATTGCTTTTGCACAAAATCAAGTACCTCAAATTTCGGGAGTAACTACCTCCTTTAGCGGTACGGTTGTAACCTTCAACTATACGCTGAGCGATGCAGAAAACGATGCCAGCGAAATTCATTTCTTAGTTTCAAACGATAATGGCAATACGTTTGTGGCAAAAGCCGGAAGTGTAAGTGGCGATGTTGGTTTTCCTGTTCAACCCGGCAGCAAACAAATTTTTTGGGATACCGATACTATTGCCGATTTAAGCAACTATGCCTTTAAAATTGTAGCAGACGATAGGCAGGTACCTTCTATTCAATCTATTGTAGATGCCGTAGATAGCAACCTGCTGCACAATAGTTTGCAATTTGTAGTTGGCACACGCCATTACTTAGCCAATCCTACAAAATTAGAAGCAGTAAAAGACTCTATCGAAAATTTTTACAAGGCACATGGTTTAGTTACATACCGCCAAGATTTTCCTCGCGCAAATTACTTAGGGCAAAATATTATTGGCACCAAAGCAGGCTTAGCCAGCGAAGACAGCACCTATATTATTGATGCGCATTTCGATTCTGTAGATGATGCTCCGGGAGCAGACGACAATGGCTCCGGTGTAGTTGGCGTATGGGAAGCACTACGCGTATTAGCTCCTTACAACTTTAAGAAAACAATAAAGTTTATTGGCTTTGATTTTGAAGAAAATGTTGGCTCCACTGCCACTTGGGGAAGCCTCCAATACACACTCTCACAAATTCCTGCATGGGAAAAAATACTGGGTGTTGCCAATTTTGAAATGATTGGCTACTACAATAATACCGCCAATTCGCAGCAAGTTCCTGCAGGTTTCAACTTGCTTTTTCCTAACCAATACAATCAAGTAGCACAAGATAGTTTTAGAGGAAATTTTATTACCAATGCAGGCGATGCTTCTTCCGATGCATTTGTAAAAATTTACGATTCGCTCAGCAAACAATATGTTCCCGATTTAAAAATTCTTTCGTTCACACTTCCCGGAAACGGAACAATTTCGCCCGATTTTAGACGCAGCGACCATCAGCACTTTTGGGATTTAGATATTCCTGCACTTATGATTACCGATGGGGCTAATTTTAGAAACAGCAACTACCATACTCCAACCGATGATATTTCTACCATCAATTTTACCTTTATGAGCAGGGTTGTAAAAGCAACCGTTGCCACCATCGCCACACTCGCAGGTTTGCAGCACAGTTCTGTTTACCAAAGTTCTGTACTCACCAATGGTATCCCACAAAGCAATATCAATTGTGCTATTGGTGTATTGCCCAATCCTGCAAAGGTTAAATTTATGCTCAATGCCGGAGACTGCTTTACTTCTAATTTTACCTTCTCGCTTTACAATGTGGCAGGAAAATTAGTGCAGCAATTGCAGCCCAAAACAGCACAGTTTAATGTAGAAGTAGCACACCTTGCTAAAGGTGTTTATTTTGGTGTGTTTGAAGAAGGCTCAAATAGAGTGGTGAAGAAATTAGAGATAGCAAGATAACATACTTGCTGCCTTCGTTACTTTTGTAGGTCAATTATTACATTCGCTGCATGAAGCATTGCTTAGCTTTTTTATTGCTGTGGTGCAGCGTGTTGCACAATATTGTTGCCAACGATTTGCGCAGCGATACCATTGATATCCGCTCCTATTTTCTAAAATTAAACCTCACCGATTTTACCACTAAAACATTACATGCCGAAGCTGAAATAGACATTAAATCTCTTCAAAACAATGTAAACAGTATTCGCTTAGATCTATTGCGGCTTACTGTAGATTCTATAAAATTTAATGGTGTTGCCACTACTTTTTCGTACAACGATACGCTGCTGCATATTCATTTCCCCGTTTCGCTTCAAAAAAACAATGCCGCCATTCTACAAGTATATTATCATGGAAAACCCATACAAATGAATGGCGATTTTGGAGGCTTTTACTGGACCAATCTCTATGCCTTCAATATTGGCGTAAGCTTTCAAGAAGACCCACACAGTTACGGGCGTGTATGGTTTCCCTGCTTCGATAATTTTAAACAACGCAGCTTATTTGAGTTTGAAATTACAACCAAAAATATACACAGAGCTTTTTGTAACGGCATACTGCAAAGCGAAATCAGCAATGGCTCTAATAAAATATGGACATGGAAATTAAACCAAGCGATTCCCGCATATTTGGCAAGTGTAACCGTTAGCCAATACGAAGTATTATACGATAGTGTTCAGGGTTTAAATGGCACCATACCCATTCAACTTGCAGCTCGTGCAAACGATACCGCCAAAGTAAAGCAACTGTTTACCAACCTGCCCAATGCACTTCATATTTACGAAGGCCTCTTTGGCGCTTATCTTTGGGATAGAATTGGTTATTGCATTGTACCATTCAATGCCGGAGCCATGGAGCACGCTACCAATATTAGTTTTATGCAGTATTACTTAACTGCACTAGCCTCCGATTGCGAAGAAACTATGGCACACGAACTTTCACACCATTGGTTTGGCAACTTAGTTACTTGCAGCACCGCATCAGATATGTGGCTAAACGAAGGTTGGGCGCGCTATTGCGAAAAACTCTTCTTAGAAGAACTTTATGGCGATTCTGTTTACCAAACCAGCATGCGCACCTTACACGAAGATGTGCTGCACCGCACACATATTCGCGATGGCGATTACTTTCCGGTGAGTGGGGTGCCCTCGCTGCAAACTTACGGCTCCACCGTTTACGATAAAGGTGCCGATATGATTCATACATTGCGATGGTATTTGGGCAACTCCGATTTTAAATACTGCATAAAAGAATACATCAACCAGTTTAAATGGCAGAATGTAAATACTGCACAAATGCGCGATTTTCTATCGCAATGCAGCGGCAAAGATTTAACCAACTACTTCACCAACTGGATTTATACCAAAGGCTTTACCCATTTTAGTATAGAAAACTTACAGAAAGAAACCGAAACTGTTGGTACTCAAACTCGCACCAGATTAAAATTCACCATTAGGCAGAAACTAAATAATGCACCCAACTATTTTACCAATGTGCCTGTAAAGGTTTCCTATTTTACTTCTAATAGCAGCAATGAATACTTTACCGAAACCATTTGGGTAAGCGAATCTTGTACCAACCACGTTTCTGCCTATGCAGATACTGCAAAAGATATTACCATGGTTGCGCTTGATTTTGATGAAAACCTGCAAGACGCCATTTCAGATTTTTGGTTTGAAATTAAAGATACCGGCAACTATGATTTTAATGTAGCCCGTGCACAACTCAATGTGCATCACGTAAACACCGAAACACTTGTGCGAATTGAACACAATTGGATAAGACCCGAACCCATGAAAACCAAAATTCCCGGCTTGCATTTAAGCAATAGGCGCTATTGGACCATAGATGGAACATGGGCAGAAACCTCCACCACTTCTACACTTGAGGCTACTGCTATCTTTCCCTACGATGGCACCGATGCCGGATTAGACCAATCCTTTTTTTCCGCTTCAGAGGATAGCTTGGTAGTAATGTATCGCCCCAATAGCCAAAGCGAATGGCAACTTGCAGATTCTTTCTCCATCAACATAAAAAGCCTTGCAAGCGATAAAAAAGGCGAAGCAGTGGTGTATAATTTACGCAAAGGACAATACTGCTTAGCTATCTGGAACAACGCCCTCACCGATACCACTACTGCCGATGCAGCGTGTATTTTTACATCTATACAACATGTGCAACCCATTGCCGATTTTAAACTATACCCCAATCCGGCAAGCACTTTAATTGAATTACAAATGGAGCCTGCCACTTTTAGCAGATTAAATATTGTAGATATAACCGGGCGCATACTAGTTGAGCAACCCATCAAGCAACAAGAAAGTGTGTTATATATTGCTACCCAATCGCTGGCAAAAGGCATGTACTTTGTAGTGTTAGATAATATAAATGGAACTAAAAGTGTAAAAAGCCTCTTACTTAGATAGTATATTTAAGCCATTGGCATTACCCTTCATGGATAATTTTCTTGGGTATTGCCGAAGGCGGGAAATTTTAGCACAAAGGAAAGAAAGTTGAACCTCGAAGCCGTTCAGCCCCGCTCTTGGCAATACCTTATTGGCTGTAGCCGTTCTATTATGCTTGTTGTCCAAAAGTCAACAGATTATTGTCTGGGTCAAGCATAGCAAATTCATTTTGTCCCCAGGGTTTTGTTTGTAAATGTCCTGCTGGATGAATGTTGTTTTGATTGTCCAACATAGTATTTCAATACGGTTACAGCAGACTAAAAAAATGAAGTAAATCTAACGAGAAATAAAAAAAGCGCCTTTTAAGGCGCCTTTTCTATTTGTTCTTTTCTAATTAAAACCCATTGAGCAAATGTCGCATTGCATTCCAGCTGTCGCCTTCAATTGCAAAAGCTATTATAGCCCAAATTAAAAGTAAAAATGGTAGTAGTACAGTCATTTTAAACGCCTTAGTTTCGTGTCCTAAGTGCATAAAAACACCCATAATATACCAAACCTTAACCACGCTGGCAATTGCCATAAATATATTGATAAAGATTTTGCCATTGCCTCCCGGCACAAACAAATCGTAGATAATAGCAATACCTACCTCTACAACGGTAACTGCCGAAAGAATAAGAATAGTTTTCCACACCGATGCTTTTCCTTCTTTGTATTCGGTTTCATTCCAGTGTAAGTGTCCTTCGCTTGGAGTTTCAAAACTCATAAATTAGTTATTTTAAAATTTAGAAAGTTAAATGAATTGAATGTAAATTATAGTAGGTAAAAGCACAAGAATACATATACCCAAACTAAATCTACAAAGTGCCAGTAAAGACCGATTTTTTCTACCATTTCGTAGTGCCCTACTTTATCAAAGCGTCCGTTCATAGTAGCAATTGCCAACCAAATTAAAAGTATTACACCTACTAATACGTGCAAGCCGTGAAAGCCTGTGATGATAAAGAACAACTGTCCAAAGTTTACCACTTTTGTTGCAGCCGATGCTGTAGTTGCTGTCATTCCATCGTGGATCAAGTGAGTCCACTCCAAGTATTGGCATCCCAAAAACATTGCTCCGCAAAGAATGGTTGGAATTAAAAACTTAACCACGCCCCATTTATTCATTAAATAACCCTCTTGCACAGCACGCACCATAGTATAAGAACTTACTATGAGTAAGAAAGTCATAAAACTCACAAATACCAATGGTGCATTTACACCATGAAAAATATCTAATGGTATGGAGTTAAAAACCTCTGCCGCTTTGGGCCAATTATCAGCCATTGCAAAGCGTAAAGAACCGTAAGTAATTAAGAAACTGGCAAAGGTAAATGTATCGCTGATGAGGAAATACCACATCATTACTTTACCATACCCTGCTTTAAATGGGCTTTTACCCCCATTCCAAAGTTCCTTTTCACTTGCGTGAGTGTTTCCGTGTTCGTGCGAAATTGATGCTGTAGCCATCTTTTAGTTACAATTTATTTCCTTGTTTACAATTTTATACTTTTCCCTTTTGTCTTTCTATTGATAATTAAGATAGAAAAACATGAATAAATAAACCCACACAATATCTACATAATGCCAATATGTTACCAGCATTTCCAAATTAAAAACTCTTTTTGGATTTGCTATATTCTTCAATTCAAAAATAGGATCTCTACGCGAACGAAAAGCTCCCGTTAAAAACACTATTGTTACTATCAATCCTCCTACAATATGGAAACCGTGCAAACCCGTTATTAAATAAATAAATGAGCCCGAAAGATTTCCCGTTAATGGCATTCCAATTGTAATAAGTTCTTTCCATCCTAATAATTGTAATACTAAAAACACACAAGCCATTACAAAACTCGCAAGCAATAAACCTCTAAAAGCGGTAAAATTCGATTTGCGGTATTGAAACAAACTTAGGTGCATTAACACACTTACCATTACTACTGCTACCGTACTAAACATAAATACCGTAGGCAAACGGAAGTTTTCCCATACTTGAATATCTGCCTTTTTTACAATTAAAGCCGATGTTAAAGCTGCAAAGAACATTGTCATGCTCGCCATACCGAGCCATAGAGCAAATTTTTGCGGGTGAATTCCCGTATATTCCATTCGCTCTTTCAACACCTCCTTATCTTTCCATGTATAATCCATGAGTTTCTACAACTTATCTATCAATAAAGCTAATTGCACTACAGGCAAATAAGCAAATGAACCAAACATCAACTTACGTGCCGAAGCATCATCGCACCGCATCCACAACTGTATAGACTGCCATAAAAACAGCGTACCCATAAAAATAATCACCAAGGTGCCACTAAAACCTACCATACCTAAGTAATAAGGCATAATAGAAACCACTAGCAGGGCAAAAGTATAAATCATTGCCTGCAGAGCAGAAAACTTATTCTTTCCTCCCGCACTGGGCAGCAACATGATATTTGCTTTCATATAATCATCAAACTGCACCCAAGCAATTGCCCAAAAGTGCGGAAACTGCCAAAGAAATTGAATAGCAAAAAGCAATATAGCTACAAAATCTATGCGACCAGTAGCACACACATAACCAATTACTGTTGGCAATGCACCCGGAAATGCACCCACAAATACAGCAATAGAATGAACACGCTTAAGTGGTGTATATAAAAATCCATAGCTCAGCAACGATATAGCCGCCAACACACCTGCGGTAGCATTAAACTGCTGCCATAAAAGCAATATGCCGGCAATACCCATTATTCCTGCAGCCAAAATAGCCTCCACCACACTCATTCGCCCGGCAGGCAAAGGACGTGTAAGTGTTCTCGCCATCAACTTATCGCTGTCGCGCTCAATAATTTGGTTTATTGCATTAGAAGCACCTGTTACCAAAAAGCCACCTAATACTATCCAAAATATAGCTGCCAAATTGTAAGTACCTGTTATTCCTAAAAGGTAACCAATTACAGCAGAAAACACTACCAACGAAGCCAAACGCATTTTCATCAACTGCGCATAATCACTCACTTTCTGAGCAACCATACCTTTTGATGATGTAACTACTGCGTTCATTTTATTTTATTTTGTTTCCTTTCTTTTAATGTAACTTATTTATGTTCTACTTCTCCGGGCTTTAATGGTTCGGTTTGTGGAATAAAATCGCGACCATTGGTGCTATAATCATAAGGCCAACGATGTACAGATGGAATGTCGCCTTCCCAGTTACCGTGAATTCTTTCAACCGGAGCAGTCCATTCTAAAGTAGTACCTCCCCATGGATTGCAAACCTCACCTTCTACTTTCCTTCCTTTAAAAATACTGTGGAAGAAGTTTACAATAAATATCAACTGGCCAAAAAATACAACAATGGTAGATATTGAAATAAATGCTACCAAGCTATCGAAGTTGTTGAAACTTTCGAAGTTAGCAAAAGTGTAGTAACGTCTTGGCAAGCCTGTCATAAAGTGCATAGGTAAGAAAATTGCATATCCACCAATAAGTGTTATCCAAAAGTGAATCATACCCAAGGTTTCGTTCATATAGCGACCATAAAAACGAGGAAACCAATGATATACGCCCGCAAACATTCCAAAGAAAGCTGCTACACCCATCACCAAGTGGAAGTGTGCTACCACAAAGTAAGTATCGTGCAATTGAATATCGATAGCAGAGTTACCAAGCATAATACCTGTTAAACCACCCGAAATGAAGATAGACACAAAACCTATTGCAAACATCATTGGCGAGTTTAATCGTATAGAGCCTCTCCAAATAGTACCAAGCCAGTTAAATGATTTAATGGCCGATGGAACTGCAATAAGCAATGTAAACAACATAAATACCGCACCTAAGTTTGGATTCATACCGGTTACGAACATATGGTGCGCCCATACCAAAATAGACAATACCACAATTGCCATTAAGGAAATAATCATGGCTCTATATCCAAAAATTGGCTTGCGGCTATGCACGCTCAATACTTCAGATACAATACCCATTGCAGGCAATACAATGATATACACCTCTGGGTGACCTAAGAACCAAAACAAGTGTTGGAACAAAATTGGTGAACCACCCTTGTAATCCAATAAATTACCGTTGATAATAATATCACTCAAGTAAAAAGAAGTATCCAACAAACGGTCTGATTCCAATAATACTACCCCTGCCAATAAAGCCGGGAAAGTAAGGATACCCAAAATTGCAGTAAACATAAACGCCCAAATGGTTAAAGGCAAGCGCATCATGCTCATGCCTTTGGTACGCATGTTTAAAACTGTTGATACATAATTTAAACCACCTAACAATGACGAAACAATAAACAATGCCATTGCCAATATCCATAGATCGAAACCTAATCCCGAACCGCGGCTCACAGCCACATTACGCATACCATTCAAAGGCGGATAAGCAGTCCAACCTCCGGAAGCAGCACCGGTTTGAATAAAGAATGAAGACAATAACACAATTGAGGCAGCAAAGAAGAACCAATATGAAAGCATATTCATAAAGCCTGAAGCCATATCGCGTGCACCAATTTGGTATGGAATTAACAAATTAGCGAATGTTCCGCTCAAACCACCCGTTAACACAAAGAATACCAATATAGTTCCGTGCATGGTAATCAACGAATAGTAAAAATCGTTTGAAATTTTACCACCCTCTGCCCACTTTCCTAAAAAGGTTTCCAATATTGGAAAAGTTTCATTTGGCCATCCCAACTGAATACGAAACAATACTGAAAGGAAAGCACCTACTACCGCCCAAAACATTCCCGTTATTAAGAATTGCTTGGCAATCATTTTATGGTCCTTACTGAAAATGTACTTTTCTAACCACGACTCTTCATGATGATGGTCGTGAGCGTGATGACCATGCGCATCGTGATGTGTACCGTGAGCGTGAACATCTGCATGTGTTACTGTTTGCATACTATATTTTATTTCAGTTTTTAGTATTAATTATTTACTTCTATTTTCGATTTCGCTTATTAGTTTGCCGCTAAAGCAGGTTTCACTACTGTTTTGTAATGCGATTGCTGGCGTTTAAACCATTTATCGTATTCTTTCTGTTCAACAACAATTACTTCTTTTTGCATACCAAAGTGTGAGTTTCCGCACAATTCTGCGCAAGCCAACTCATACTTAAATGTTTGCCAACGAGGTTTTCCTGTTTCAGGATTTACCTGTTGCCACCAAGGCTCTTTACTCAAATACTCCTGCATTTCTTTAGTGGTAAGTGTTGGCGTAAAATAAAATTGTGTAGGAATACCCGGAACACAGTCCATTTTCACGCGGAAATGTGGAAGATAAAAACTATGAAGAACATCCTGTGCGCCTAACTTCATTAATACGGGTTTGTTCTTAACCAAGTAAATTTTATCTGCAAAAAAATCGTCATGGCTCTTTGCATCTTTCCAGTTTATACCTAATTCATTCTCCGGAGTTACGTGTTCTTTGTCAATAATTCTTTCTCCAAATACAGCATCTTTTCCGGGATAGCGAACAGACCATTGGAATTGTTTTCCAACCACTTCTACCACCATCATGTTCTTAGTATCGCGTTTGTTTATATCAAAAATATCGAACCAAACACGCATTCCCATTACAACTAAAATAGTAAGCACAATTGCAGGTACCACCGTCCAAATGATTTCCAACTTGTTATTGTGCGAATAAAAATATGCCTCTTTGTTGTTTGCCTCATTATAGCGGTATGCAAACCAAAACAATGCTGCTTGGGTTAATACAAATACTACTGTGATAAAGAATAAAGAAACATTAAACAAGAAGTCTGTTTCCACTCCATGCACCGAAGCTGCCTTAGGGAGCATCAATGGGATTAACTCTTTGCAGGAATAAACTGAGCCTGCAAAAAGCAAAAACAAAAATGCAAGAGAGTAGTAACCATTCCGCTTGCTGGCTTTGGTGGTATCTTTATCTTCTCCATTTAGCACCATTGCCAATTCGCTGGCTTGCGCTATATACACAAGCACTACAAATAACAGTACCAAAATTACGGTTGATAACAAAACGGTCATCTTATATCAATTTTATTTTTTAAAAACGCTTCTGCCAAACGGCTTGCTTATCTATGAATAATTTTATCTCTTAAAATTCAATTAAATATTGTGCTCTACCGACTCTCTGAAATATGGATCTTTCTCATTCACCAATGGGTGTTTAGAAATTTCATTAAAGAACATAAATAAGAAAGCACCTGCAAAACCAACAAAAATCAATATTTCTACCAAACCAAAACCTGCATAGCTTTGTACAGTTGCCTCTCCGTGTGCTTCATGTCCGTGTCCGTGAGCAGGAGCAGTTTCATGTTTTTCGGTAGTAACCGGAGCAGCAGCCGCTGGAGCTGCTTCTACTGCATCGGTAGCTGTAGCCACCGCAGTAGAATCTGTAACCACCTCTTTGTTTTCTGCATACAACACGCTTGGAGTTGCGCTATTTAAGCCGTGATGCCCTCCACCGTGCTCTTCTGTAACAGGAACGTTTGGTTCATACATTACTAAGTTGCAAAAATCTATGTGATGCCCAATAATAATCATTACCGAAGCAAAAGCTATGGTGCGGAAATTTCTTTTAGCGCCACGTGTCATTAGAACTAATAATGGTAGTAAAAAGTTAATTGCTACTGAAACAAAAATAGATGTTTTGAATCCGCCAACCTCAAAACGCTTTGCCCAGTAGATGGTATCTTCTGGAATATTGGCATACCATTGCAACATAAATTGGCTGAACCACAAATAAGTCCAAAACACCGAAAAGCCAAATAGAAATACACCCAAATCGTGGATATGGTTCTCATTTACTTGAGCTAAGTAGCCTTTTGATTTTAAATAAATAGTAAGCAAAATGGTAAAGGCAAATGCCGCACAGCCATAGCTTGCAAAATTATACCAGCCAAACAAGGTTGAATACCAGTGTGGATCTATACTCATAATCATATCCCAGCTTACGGCACTTTCGGTAAGTGCAAACACCACAATCCATGCCGCTGAAATTAGCTTTGATATTTTATATGTTCTTTTATCGGTGATGTCTTTATCGAAATACTTTGAGAATAAACGAGTAAACAACATCCACAACACCACATATATTACTATTCTGGTTGTCCAAAAAGGGAGGCTTAGATAAATCGCCTTTGTGGTCATTTTTTCGGTAATATTTTCGGGGTGCTGGATAATATGCAACCAATGGTCGTAGATATTGTGCATACCGCCCCAAGTAAGCAATGCAATAATTAAAAGTATGGGAGCGCCAATCATTACAAAGCCCGAAAGCGACATAATAATTCTGCGAACCAATACCATCCATCCGCTATAGCCCAATTGGTTAGCAGCTACAAAGAACAAACCAAACAAGCCTATGCCTGTAAAGTAGTAAGCGTTCACCAAAACGTTTGTCCAAAAACGGCTGTGGTTATTTTGTGGATACAACACAAAAGCCAATACCAAGCCTACCAAGCCTAAACCCATTGCAATAAACAGGTTCTTCTTTAGCTTATCTCCAAATTGAAATGTTTCAGTCATCTCTATAGTTTTTTCTCGCGTTCTTAGTCAATTATTTTTTTGCTTCAGCTACAGCAGTTGGAGCCGGAGTTGCCGGAGCAGTTGCTGTTGCAGAAATTCCTGCTAAACTTTTAATATAATGAATTACCTGCCATCTTTCAGTTACGTTTAAAGAAAATCCGTAACCACCCATCATACCTTTTCCATAGCTTACAGAATAAAACATATTTCCGTCTTTAATTTCCGGCAAGTGCTTAGCATAAGCCGGTGGCACCGCGGTGTATGGGCCATCGCTGCCGTCTGGCAATACAATTATTTGTCCATTACCATCGCCTTTTTCGCCATGGCAAACTTTGCAATGAATGGTATAAAGCTCTTTCCCTGCTGCAATATTTTCTTTGCTTGCCTCTAATGGGTTTTGAAGTAGCGTACCTGCTTTATCGTACTCCTCTTGCCATTTTAATGGATCGTGCGTAAAATGGTTCTTAGCCATATAGCTCATTAAAAATGCTTCATTGGTTCTAATCTTTTCATCTGCCGGAACCCATCCGCGAGGAATAGTACCTGTAACCGGCTTGCGGGCGCTCATCAACTGCCCTTCCGGTGTGGCAATAGGGCTTTCAGAATAGGTTTCGTAACCTGGGTTATATGCCATATCCGGCATAAAAATTTTCCCCGGCTTTTTAGGATCCCGACTGCAAGAAGTTGTAACAACTGCTGCTGCCACGGCTAAAACCAATATGTATATTGTATTTCTCATTTTTGAATTTTCAAATAGTAAAATTAAAGTGTTTCTCCTTCTTTAAATTCTTTAGTTTTTACTTCTACAGCTCCGTTGTGTTCGCAAATAGATTTCAGTTTTGCAACCTCCTCTTCGCTTTTGCCTTCGATATCAAACACAAATGCAAAACGGTCATCGGTAGTGCGTACATCGTAAATACGTGGCACATAACCGGGGAATAGCCTATTTCTTACACAGTATGTAAGCACCATGCCTACTGCGGCAAATAATACCGTCAACTCAAATGTGATTGGAATAAATGAAGGTAGTGGCCAATATGGCTTTCCACCAAAGTTAATTGGATAGTTAGAAGCCATTACCCAACTCATAAAAGCCAATGCCACGGTGGTTCCGGTAAGCCCGAATAAGAAACCGGCAGTATGCAAACGTGTTTCACGATAGCCTAATGCGTGTTCCAAACCGTGAACCGGAAACGGAGTAAGTGTTTCATGAATTTGCACACCATCGTGTGTAAGGTGCTCTGCTGCATGAACAAATACCTCCTCGTGATCCCACATTCCAATTAAAAATTTATTACTCATATTTTAATTTCTGAATCTTAGATTATTAGACTTCTTTTCTATCTCTGAAATGCTTTATATTAGTTTTTAGCATCTTTATCTAAAACACCAACCTGATAGCTGCCAACATATCCGCCACCTGAAGTGCCTTCTTTTTTAGCACGCTCAGCTTTAGCCACCGCAGAAGATTTTCTGAAAATTGATTTTATTTCAGCAATAGCTACCACTGGGAATGTTCTGGCAAATAACAAGAACAATGTCATGAACAAACACATGGAGCCAACATAAATTCCAATATCTACCCATGTTGGTGAAAAATATGTCCAGCTTGAAGGCAAGAAATCGTCAGCCAAAGAGGTTACGATAATTACAAAGCGCTCAAACCACATACCTATATTCACAAAAATTGAAAGGATAAATGTAACCCAAAGGTTTCTGCGCAAACTCTTGAACCAATATGCTTGCGGAGAAATTACGTTACAAGACATCATTAAAGTATAAGCCCACCAGTATTTACCAAGTGCACGATTATAGAATGCGTGTTGCTCATACAAGTAACCGGAATACCAAGCAATAAACAACTCGGTTAAGTAGGCAATACCTACAATTGAACCTGTTAAAACAATAATCTTGTTCATAGATTCGATGTGGTTTACCGTAATATAATCTTCTAACTTAAACAGCTTACGGGTAATTAGCATCAGCGTTTCCACCATGGCAAAGCCCGAGAAAATTGCTCCGGCAACGAAGTATGGAGGGAAGATGGTGGTGTGCCATCCGGGAATTACAGAAGTTGCGAAGTCAAAAGATACGATGGTGTGAACCGATAATACAAGTGGTGTAGAAAGACCCGCCAACACCAACGAAAGCGACTCGAAACGCTGCCATTGTTTTGCAGTACCTTGCCAACCAAAAGAAAGGATATTGTAAATGAATTTTCTGGTTTTTCCTTTTGCTCTATCGCGTATGGTTGCAAAATCCGGCATTAAACCAGAGTACCAAAACAACAACGATACAGTAAAGTAAGTAGAAATTGCAAATACGTCCCACAAAAGCGGTGAGTTAAAGTTTACCCAAAGTGGACCACGTGTGTTAGGATAAGGGAAAATAAAGAAATCTAACCACTGGCGACCAGTGTGCAACAACGGGAAAATACCCGCACAAATTACCGCAAAAATGGTCATAGCTTCCGCTGCACGGTTAATACCTGTACGGAAACGTTGGCGGAATAACAACAAGATTGCCGAAATAAGCGTTCCTGCGTGTCCGATACCAATCCACCAAACGAAGTTGGTGATATCCCATGCCCAACCGATGGTTTTATTTAAACCCCATGTGCCTATACCAAACCAAATTGTCCATCCCAAACAAAAGAGGAAAAACAAAGTTCCGGTAGCCATTAAGCTAAACAATATCCACCAACTCAACGGTGGCGTACCTTCCGTTGGCTTTACCAACTCATCTGTAATCTGCGTGTAGTTCTTAACCGAAGGTCCAATGAGCGGTTCCCTAAATTCCGATTCGTATGCGTGCATTGATAATTAGTTAATGTGCTAATTTGAAAATTAAAATTTATGCTTTTGCTTCTTCTTCTGTGTTTCTAATCTGAGTTAAATAAACCACATTTGGCAAAGTGTGTAGTTCTTCAATTACACCAAATGTTCTTTCGTCATTAAACAACTTAGTAACCGCAGCTTCTTTATTATTTCTGTCGCCAAATGTAATTGCACCTGTTGGGCATGATGTTTGACAAGCTGTTTGTGCTTCGCCATCTTGCAAAGGTCTGTTTGCTTTTTTGGCAGTTAGTTTTGCATCTTGTAAACGTTGTACGCAGAAAGAACATTTTTCTATAACCCCACGTGAACGAACCGTAACATCCGGATTCAATACCATGCGAGATACCGGTTCGCGCATTCCTAATTGGTAAGAAGCTAAACCCTCATCGTTTCCTGTTCCCCATTTTTTATCGAAACTGTCGTTTCCTGCATAATCGTACCAGTTAAATCTACGTACTTTGTAAGGACAGTTATTTGCACAATATCTAGTACCGATACAACGGTTGTAAGTCATTTGGTTTAAACCTTCACTGCTGTGGTTGGTTGCTGCCACCGGACATACGTTTTCGCAAGGTGCATTGTCGCAATGTTGGCACAACATTGGTTGAAATACCACGGTTGGATCTTCTTCGCTTCCGGCAAAATAGCGATCTATACGCAACCAATGCATTTCGCGGGCGCGTACTACTTGGTCTTTCCCTACCACCGGAATATTGTTTTCTGCATTACAAGCTACCACACAAGCACTGCAACCAGTACAAGTATTTAAGTCTATTGCCATTGTCCAGTGATGTCCCGGACGGTCGTGTGTTGGGTAAAGTGTAACTAACTCATGCAAAATTTGTGCGCGATCTTCATTTCCTGCATGTGGATTTTTTGCATACTCCGATAAGGTAGCTTCTTTTACTATTTTACGTGTTTTAGTACCGCCTAACCCTTTTAATGTGAGGTTATGATGCGTTTGAGTAATAGCTACTTTCTCTGTTTTTCCTGTTTTAGTCCAAGAAACATTGCCAACTATTCCTGTTCCCGAGGCTAATAATGGATAAACATTCTTTCCATTTTTAAGTAAGTCGTGGTTTACGGCTGTTCTTCCAAAACCAAGTGCAATACCAAAAGTTCCTTCCGGAGTTCCCGGAACTGCAACTACTGGCAATTCTACTTCTACTTCGCCTGCTTTTACTTTAATTACATGGTAATCCTTCATTTCCAAGTCTGGCTGCAAACCATTCTTTTCTGCAAATTTTGGACTTACCACTACAAAGTTATCCCAAGTTACTTTGCTCACCGGATCCGGAGTTTCCATTAACCAAGGGTTATCGGCATAAGTACCATCACCAACGGTAAGCGATTCGTATAGTTTAAGTTGCAATTCGCCATATCCTGCGGCTTCTTTTGCCAATGCTTCGGCAGCGGCAGCTACATTTGGATTACCTGCAACTGTAGCAGCGGCTGTAGTGTTCAGTACTACTTCGCCATCATGGATGGCAGTGTCCCAAAATGCCCAAAAGCCGGTATATTTATTCTGCTTGGTATAAAAATTTGCTTCCCAGTATTTTTGAATGTACTCGTAGTAGTTTGAAGATGCTGCTCCGCTATATGCTAAAAGCGTTTCTTGAAATTGACGTGTATCAAACAATTTTGAAATAGCAGGTTGAGCCGTATTCAACACTCCGGCTTTTACTTCAACATCATTCCAACTTTCTAAGTAGTGATTATCGGGTAGTACATATCCTGAAACAGCCGATGTTTCGTCTAATCTATTGGCAAAAGAAACACTTAGCTCTGCCTTTGAAATTAAATCTGCTAATTCTTTACCCTTAGGATGATTGTAAACCGGATTGGCTTCATAGAATAATACGCCTTTGTAGGTGCCATTCTTTAAACCTTCATATAGAGCAGTTGCTGCGCTATCTGCACCTTGTTTAAGATATACGGGGCGATCAAAACTTAATGCCTTGCCATAATTTCCTAAAAAGCTGTTTACTGCATTTACCAATAATTGCGCGTTTACGCTATTACTGCCACTTACTAACAAGCTTTCGCCTTTAGCATCTACTAATGCCTTTGCTGCAGCTTCTACTTTTGCATTCTTTAAACCACCTGCTGCACTACTTCCCGTTACAATGTTGTAAATTGTAATGAGTGCTGCATCTTCATCTGAAGGTTTTACAGGCACGCGCACATCGGCTTTAAACCCTGTTACAGTTGGCACACTTTCTATTTGGAAAGTTTTGCTCATTACCGGTTTCTCTTTAGAGACTCTGCGATTTACAGCCCAGTCTGCTTCGTACTCGGTATGGTTAAGCCATGTTCCCAAATAGTCGGCTCCTACACCTACAATTACTTTTGCATTGGCAAATTGGTAATTAGGCACAGCGCGCACACCAAACGATTGTTGGTTGGCATCTAAAAGACCGGAATATGAAATGGCATCGTACACCAAATGTTCAACATTTGGATATGCTGCCATAAAATCTTTAATTACTGCTTTAGTTGAAGGGCTGGCAACAGTTGATGTAAACAATGCTACTTTACTACCGGCTGCCTTTAATGCTTCTAATTTTTCCTTTACTTCTTTATCGGCAGTTGCCCATGTAATGTTTTCTTTGCCTCTACGTGGGTTTTTATAGCGACCTCCATCGTATAAACTTAATACCGAAGCTTGGGCACGTGCAGAAGTTCCTCCTTTGGTAACTACGCTTTGTTTGTTTCCTTCTATTTTAATTGGGCGACCTTCGCGTGTTTTAACCAATACGGCATTAAATTCTCCTCCGCTAAAAAATGCTGATGCGTAATAGTTGGCAACCCCCGGCACAATTTCCTCCGGTTTCCACGCATAAGGAATTGATTTGCGCACAGGAATTTCGCAACTTGCTGCAATGGTCGCTGCCGTTACGCTAAAACCTAGCATTTTTAAGAAATCTCTGCGGTTGGTATCTCCTTTGGTAGAAATGGCATCTGCCGCTCCACCTAACACCGGAAGATTTTCAGCGAACTCTTTGCTTTCTACTGCTGTAAAAGCGGTGTGCTGATTCTTTTCTTCTAAACCTTTCCAATATATTTTATCTGCCATATTTTTTTGAGTTGCGAGTTGCGAATAATTGTATAAAAGCGCTTTACTCTTTTTTCTAATTTCTGTTTTCTAACCTCGTTTTAATAATGACACTTTTGACATTCTGTTCCGCCAATTTTTTCAACGGTAACTTTATCTAACTTCTTACTCTTTAATTCTTCGTGAATTTTTTCGTAAGTTGAATAGTAGTTGTTTGAAGCAAATTGAACTTCTGTTTGGCGGTGGCAATTGATACACCAACCCATTGAAAGCGGAGAGTATTGGTACACTTCTCTCATTTCTTCTACCGGGCCATGGCATGTTTGGCAAGCTACTTTACCTGCATTTACGTGTTGGGCATGGTTAAAATACACGTGTTCCGGTAAATTGTGAATACGCACCCATTCTATTGGCTTGGGGTCGCTCACATATTTTCCTTGATCCGGATCCCAACCGGCTGCGGCATAAATTTTTGCTATTTCTGTTTTGCCAAACTCAGGTCCTTGTTGAACATTTTTATGACAGTTCATACAAGTGTTTACCGAAGGTATGTTGCTATGCTTTCCGGTGGCAGCGGTAGAGTGGCAATACTGACACTCAATTTTATGTTTACCAGCGTGCAATTGGTGCGAAAACTTAATAGGTTGAGTAGGCTGGTATCCTTGTTGGCGACCTAAGTGAATAGCGCCATCTACCAAGTGATATCCTACATATACAATTCCTAAAATAATTACAGTGGCTAAAAACTTGCGGCTTTTCCAAAATGGTGTGTTGTCTTCGGCAGGAAGTGGCTCACCTTTTTTCTCAGCAACAATTCTGTTTAACTTTTTAGTAACGGCCGCTAAAATAGCTACCAATACAACCAAGAATACTACAAAAAGATAAACCGCTGCACCCGGAGCTTTAGAAGCATCTTCTTTAGCTGCGCCTGCATCGGCAGCTTGTGCCGTTTTGCCATCGCCAGCAGCGCCTCCGGCCGGTTTAGTTTCAGAATTATCAACATACAACAATATCTTATCTATTTCCTCGTCTTTCAAAGTAGGAAACATGGTCATTTGCATGGGCGACCAATTGCTCATTTTTTCGGCATACGGGAATCCTGCCTTTACAGGCGTATTCCAGTTGTGAATCCACTCATGCAACCATTGCTTACCGGATTTGCCCTTGTATTCTCCGGCTGCTTCCCAGCGTTCCAAAGTACCCTTTAGGGCAGGACCGGTGGTGTTTTGCAGCGGATTGTGGCAAGCAGCACAGTTAGCCTTAAACAAGGCTTTACCTTCAGCTATTGCAGCAGCATCCTGAGCAAAAGAAATTGAAGAAAACAACAGCAATATGGCTGCGAAAGCCAACGAAAGTATGCTGTATCTCGGTTTTTTGTTCGCGAGGTCCTGCGACCAGCAATGCACATTTGTCATCGAATTGTCAAAATTTTGCCGTGCAAATATGGCATCACATCTTGAAATACCAAATGTAATTGGGTAAAAATTTTGCTTGCTCACTATATTTGAAAACATTTTAATACACATAACAACATGTTGTCCCTGCTTGCTTTGAAGATTTATGCACACCTTCGGTGTTGAAAGAAACTTTTAATAATATATAAAAAGCCGTGTTGCGCTTTCTGCTTTGCTTCAAAATACTGTGTACTTCTACCAGGTTAAAGCATATTGCCAACCAATTACAAAAGCATGTTTGGTATAAACAACCTTGCTTATTGCTGCTCCCACTTCAATTCTCCATCAACCACACTTAGTTTTACATGGCTTCCTTTGCCTATTTCTCCGGCAATAATCATGCGCGAAAGTGGTCTTCGTAATTGGGTGCGTATCATGCCTGTAAGCGGGCGGGCTCCGTAACGCGGAGTAAAACCCATTAGTGCAATTTTTTCTTTTGCTTCGGGCGAAATGTCGAGTGTAATTCCTTGTCTTTCTAAGCTCTTATACAGGCTTTTTACATGAATTTCAAAGATTTTTACCACATTCTTTTCACTAATTGGAGCAAAGGGTACTATTTCTGTAAGACGTGCTAAAAATTCCGGGCGGAAATAGTTTGCCATTATTTCAAGCAAATCGCTGGATTTAGGCACTACGCCTTTTCCAAAACTTTCAATAATATTTTCGGCTCCAATATTGGAAGTAAACAGAATAACGGCATTGCTAAAATCGCCTTCTTTTCCTAAGCGATCGTGCATTTTCCCTTCATCTAAAATTTGGAGGAAAATATCGAATACCGAGGGGTGGGCTTTTTCTATTTCATCGAATAAAACAATGGCATAAGGCTGTTGGCGGATTTTATTTACCAACACACCCCCTTCTTCGTATCCAACATATCCCGGAGGCGCGCCATAGAGCAGTGCTGCGGAGTGTTCTTCTTTAAATTCGCTCATATCGAAACGAATCATAGCCGACTCAGTTTGGAACAAAAACTCTGCCAATGATTTTGCCACTTCGGTTTTACCGGTTCCGGTTGGCCCTAAAAGAAAAAACGAACCAATAGGCTGCCCCTGCTTATTTAATCCCGAACGGGCTTCTAAAATGGCTTCGCTCAGCGATTTTATGGCGTGGTCTTGCCCTACCACGCGTTTTTGCAGTATGCCTTCCATTCCCATAAGCCTTTCGCGTTCTTGCCCTCCCAATTTACCTATTGGAATGCCTGTTTTGTGGGCAATCATGGCGGCAATGTCGGTTTTGTCTACGTGGCTTTTTATGTTTTCTGCCAATGCTGCCAACTTACTTATGGTATCTTTTAGATAAGTTGCCGCAGAATCCGATGTTTCTAATGTATTTATATCGGTTTCGTCTTCTAACTGCCCGGTAAGTACATGGCTTACTTTGCTGTGCAATTCTTTATGAAACCACTTTAATTCGTTTAGCAATTCTATTTCACCTTCGTTTGAACTAAGTAGTGCCGTGAGTGCTTCGTCTAATTTTTGAAGCTCTGCCACGGCTGTATTGGAAGCAAATTTTACCGAGGCCATTGTGCGGTCGAGCAAATCAATGGCGGCATCGGGCAGGCTGCGTTCTTTTGCAAACCTGCGTGCCAAGCGAATGGCTTCGGGTAATGCTTCTTTATCTACGGTTAAGCTGTGGTGTTTTTCGTAGTAAGGCACTATTTTTCTTAACATGCGAATGGCGGTAGCATCATCGGGCTCTTCTACGCGTACTGTTTCGAATCTACGGCTGAATGCGTCATCACTTTCTATATACTTACGATACTCTTCGTTAGTAGTGGCGCCAATAACTGTAAGCTCGCCCCGAGCCAATTCCGGCTTCAATAAGTTGGCGGCACCGGAGGCACCTCCATTTTTATCGAGCAATTGGTGAATTTCGTCTATATATAAAATTGCTTTATCGAATTGCTTCAATTCTTTTACAATATTTTTTAGGCGATCTTCTACTTCGCCTTTATACGATGCTCCTGCCACCAACGAGCCAAAATCTAATTCAAATAAAGTTACGTTTTTAAGATTATCGGGTACTTGACCTTTAGCTACATTTAATGCAAAACCATCTACCAGTGAGCTCTTTCCTACTCCCGGTTCGCCAACAATAATTACATTGGGTTTGCTTCTTCGCCCCAATATCTCTGCCATCATGCGTATTTCTTTATCGCGCCCAATAATTTCATCTATTTTTCCGGTACGGGCATCAGCAGTTTTGTCGGTACAGAATTTAAGCAATGCGTTTGCTCCGGTCTTTTTTTCGGCATTACCCGTATTGGATTTTCCGGTTTCTATTACATTGCCTACCTGGTTGTTTTCTATAGTTGCTTCTACCAGTTCGTTAGCAGCCAATCCAAAAGTTTTAAGCTGCTCGTACGAAAAACCCACACCCGGAGTGGCAATAGAAATAAGTAAATGGATGGCATCAATATCATCGGCTCCAAACTTTAAACGGATATTATCGGCTTCAGCGAAAACCGCTTCGGCTTGTGCATCGGGCTTGGGGCTTTCGGTTGGTTTTCCTTTGGTATAAGTTTCGATGCGTACATCTGCCCATTCATCTAAATAAAACACATCTTTTCCCGAGGCTTCTAATTTTGCCCGCAAGCCAACTTCTTTATGTAGTAAGGCCTTAAGCAAATGTGCCGGACCAAAAGTTGTATGAGAAAAATCTTTAGCGTGTGCCTGTGCAATATGTACTGCTTTTTTAACTGAATCGGTAAATGACATAAAGTTTTCGTTGGAATGTTTTTTGAAAAAAGTTGGAAATGAAGATGCAAATGTTTTTTATTTACATATCAAAAGTTAGGAAATAAAATTATGAGTCTTCCTGCAGCAAGAGTTGGAGATATGCATGTTTGCCCGATGCAAACACCGGGAGTTCCTCCCATTCCGCACGTTGGCGGACCTATATTACCTGCCGGTGCTGCAGTAACAGTACTTATTGGCGGTGTACCGGCTGCAACCGTTGGAACCATGTGTGTGTGTACGGGTCCACCGGATTCTATTGTAAAGGGCTCTGCTACGGTACTTATTGGCGGCAAACCTGCTGCCAGAATGGGCGATACCACCGCACATGGCGGCTCTATAACTTTGGGCTTACCAACTGTGCTCATTGGTGGATAAACAATAAATTCTTTTAAGTTTCTTGATAAGATTATTTTCGCCTCATGGCTAACGAAAACGCTCCTATTGCGCGCACCTCTTTAGATTCAATTATAGTTTACACGCTTTTTACTTTTATGCTTGTTTTCTTAGGTATATTTGCTTTTAGAGCATTTACCGGAGAAGATTGCACTAAGGTTGGCTTTGTGGTTGCCAGCGATTCTTTTAGAGCCGGTGAGGTGGTAAGTCTTCGCGACACCACATTTGGAGCAAAAGAATGGGAATGGAATTTTGGCGATAGTTCTGCAGTTTCTAAAATTAAAGCTCCGGTACACGTTTATGAAAAAGAAGGAAAATACAATATTCAACTTACCGTAAACGGGCAATGCGAAAAATTGCTGACTGTTTCTATTTTGCCTAAGAAAGTAGTTCCCCTAACGCATGAAGCACTACAATTACCTATAATTAAAATACCTAAGTTTATTTTTAGCGGAGAGCCTACTGTTTTTATTGCAGACTCTACTAATGGCTCCACTTTTGAATGGAACTTTGGAGAAACCGACCGTACTGATGCTTCCGGAAAACAAGTGCAATACACCTTTGCAAGTACCGGACAAAAAAATATAACCCTATATGTAAACGGGAAAGCAAACGTGGTAACACTACCAATAAAAGTAATAAAACGCAGTAACGGCAAGCAGCCAACTCCGGCAGAAGTTGTAGCTCAACAGCAAGCTGCTGCTGCTCAACAACCTACAGAAGTAGCCAAAGAAGAAGTTAAAATTACGGCAAAAAAAGCTCCGCTTATTAGCGATGATGGTTTTGCCGATTTATTGCATAAAGTAATAAAAGGAAAAGCCCAACTGAGCGATGTAATGGAATACTCTTGCGGCAAAGGCAATATTCCGGTTACCGTAAACAATGCAGATAGACTTACCTTGGTAGAATTTATTAAAAGGTTGAAAGAAAACAACAAAACCTCTATTAAAAAAGTGCGTTTGCGCACCAATGCCAACAATTGCATTATTGAATTAGAGGTAGAAACAAAGAAAAAACTACTATAGCTCCAACGATTCAAAATGTTAATGTGGAAAAGCTATTTGCACCACAAAGCCTTTTCAATAGGTTTGCACTTTATTATTGAAATTTATGCCTTTGAAGAAAATATACTCCCTACTGCTATATTTTGTTTTTCCTGCTGCGTTGATAGCACAAAACGCCACTGTTAAAGGCGTAGTACGCGATGCCGCCAATAAAGAGCCATTGATTGGCGTTTCTGTTTTTACCTCACCCACCAATGCCTCCTCTACCAATATTTCGGGCAGCTATGAACTTACTGTGCCGGCAGGTAAGTCGAAAATAATATTCACCTACATTGGTTATGCCAACGATACCGTAGAAGTAGATATAGAAAGCGGCAAACAAAAAACACTCAACAACAACTTGGCTTCTGCCGATAAAGAATTAAACACCGTGGTGGTAAGTACCAGCCGCTTCGGCAAAAAAATTCAACAAGAATCGGTTACCATGGAGGTGCTAAAGACAAGATTTGTTGAAACCAACAATATTACCAACGCCCTACAGGCAGTGAGCCGCACACCGGGCGTTACCGTAATGGACGGAAGCGTTTCTATACGAGGCGGTAGCGGTTATGCCTATGGCAGCGGCAGCCGTGTGCTTATGGTAATTGATGAGCTGCCACTCGTTACACCCGACCGCGGAGAAATTAGATGGGAATTGGTACCCATGGAAAACATGAGCCAAATGGAAATTATTAAAGGCGCTTCTACCGTACAATATGGTGCCGCTGCCTTAAACGGAGTAATACACCTGCGTACAGCTTACCCAACCGACACTCCCGAAACCCGCATACAGCTTTATACAGAACAAATTGATGTAAGCAACCGAGTACTAAAAAAAGAATGGCAAAACAAGCCGGAATATGCTTGGTGGAAAAACAGAAAAGACCTAACCTATTTTCAAAAACCACAGCAAACGGGCATTACCTTTTTACACAAACACCGCTTCGGGCAAGTAGATTTTGTAATTAGCGGAAACCTACACAGCCAACAATCGCACCTAAACGAAGAATACGACAACCGCACTCGCTTTACCACTAAGTTGAAATACACACCCAAACAATTGGGCGGCAGGCTTAGCATTGGGCTAAACAGTACTTTAATGTACCGTAAAAACGGTTTCCAATTTTGGTGGAATAGCATTAACACACCATATGTTTCTGCCAGTGGCGTTTCTATAGACGAAAGATATTTCTATGCCTTTATAGATCCTTCTCTAAACTACATTGATAAAAAACATAACCAACACCGCTTCTTGGGCAGATGGTTTTATTTCAACCATTGCGATTACAAAACGGGGCCTCGCGCACAATTCGGCATGTTCGACTACCAGTTTCGCCACGATTTTGGCTCTTTGGCAAAAATTATTGTAGGAGCCAACAACCTTCATTTTTCTAACGAAGACGGCACACTTAAAAACAACAGAGGTAACTACGGTGGTATTTATGTATCGGGCGATTTAAACTATAAAGGATTAAGCGTAAATGCCGGTATTCGCTTAGAATACTTTAATTTAAACAATAAAACAGGCCTGGCACTACTGCGATTCCAAAACGTGAAAAGCAATGGCGACACCGTAAAAACCACACTGCCCGTATTTAGAATAGGCGTAAACTACCGCATAGGAAAATACAACTACCTGCGCACCTCTTTTGCAACAGCATACCGCTTTCCAAGCATTGCAGAGCGTTTTGTAAATTATAGCTTAGGCCAGCTCCGCATTAAAGAAAACCAAGACATACAACCCGAAAACGGTTATACTTTTGAATTGGGCTATAAACGCAGTTTCAATATTTCTAACTGGCGCGGATATGCCGATGCGGTAGTTTTTTGGAATGAGTTTTCGCAGATGATTGAATTTCAAAACACCGAAATTGGCCTAGAAAAAGGAGACGATGGAAAATACACACTCGTAGCCACCTTCCAATCGCAAAACGTAACCCGCGCGCGAATTTTTGGTTGGGAATTAGCCTTAGTTGGGGAAGGGAAAATTGGCAAAAACATAGACATGACTGCTCAACTCGGCTACACCTATTTGTACCCACTCAATTTAGCTGCCGATGGTGCAAGAAAAGATATTGGTTTTACTTTAGACCGCGCATTTGGCACTTTCTACCGCCCCGATTCTGTAAACCGCCTTATTATGCTTAAATACAGAAACCGCCACGTATTTAAAGCAGATATTGATATTCTATTCTACCAGCACTACAGATTCGGCACTTCGCTGCAGTATTACAGCTATATGGATAACGTAGATGCTATCTTTGAAATAGCCATCCCCGACTTGGGCGACTACCGCGCCAAACACTTGTATAAAGGCGATTTTATTTGGGATTTACGCTTTGGCTACGACCTCAACAAGCATGTTTCATTTAACTTTATAGCCCGAAACGTACTCAACCGTTTTTACCAACTTCGACCTGCACGACCCAACCAACCGCGAGCGTTTAACTTCCAGTTGAACTTTAAGTTCTAAAGGCAAAAACTACTCGTTTGTCAACTAATTATTTTTTGTAAAAGTGCTTTACATTTATTTGTAACACCTTCGCAATTTTTAGTTTACCTTCGCAGCATTGTTTCATTCAATTCAATGTTATGTTCGGTTTAGGAACAACAGAAATAGTACTCATAGTTTTAGCTATACTATTGCTTTTTGGTGGTAAAAAAATTCCTGAGTTAATGCGCGGAATCGGGCAAGGTGTGCGCGAGTTTAATGCCGCCAAAGCCAATGTAAAATCTGAAATAGAAGAAGGCATGAAAAACAAACCCGCTTCTAAAGAAGAATCTTCTACAAAAGAAAACAATTAGTTTTCCCCACTGCTAAAAGCCAATGAACGTAGCTACTTACAAAACAATATCTGCCATTAGGCACGATATTGAAAACGGTGTTGTAACCGTACAGCAATTAGTTGCAGCCTATTTGCACAACATATATTCTCAACCACACCTCAATGCTTTCTTAGAAGTATTTGAACACGAAGCCATTGAAGCCGCAAAAGTACTAGACAACAAGCATGCAAGCGGCCTTCCCAAAGGCAAACTTTTTGGTGTGGTAATAGCTTTAAAAGACAACATTTGCTATAAAGCACACAAAGTAAGCGCCTCCTCTAAGATATTAGAAGGCTTTACTTCTATCTATTCTGCCACGGTGGTGGAGCGCTTGCTGGCAGAAGATGCCATTATTATTGGCAGAACCAATTGCGATGAATTTGCCATGGGGTCTTCCAACGAAAATTCTGCCTATGGCAAAGTGCTGAATGCAGCCGATAATACCCGTGTTCCGGGCGGCTCATCGGGCGGCTCTGCGGTAGCCGTACAAGCGCACTTATGCCACGCAGCTTTGGGTTCCGATACAGGCGGCTCTATTCGCCAACCCGCAGCATTTACGGGCACCGTAGGTTTTAAACCCACTTATGGCAGAATATCGCGCTATGGCTTAATTGCTTATGCATCTTCTTTCGACCAAATTGGTCCTATGACACATTCTATAGAAGATGCTGCCCTGCTTACAGAAATAATGGCAGGAAAAGATATGTTCGACAGCACATCTTCTTCCAAACCCGTGGAGCAGGCTTCTTTTACGGGTGAAAAGAAAAAACACCGCATTGCCGTACTCAGCAATACGATTGATAACAACGCCCTGCAGCCCGAGATAAAACAAGCAACCCTCGCCTTTATAGAAAAACTAAAAGCCGAAGGAAACACGGTTGAAACCGTGGAGTTTACTTACCTCGACTATTTAATTCCGGCATATTATGCACTCACCACAGCAGAAGCATCGAGCAACTTGGCAAGGTTTGATGGTGTACACTATGGCTATCGGTCGCCCAATGCCACCGATATGGAATCGGTATATAAAAAATCGAGAACCGAAGGTTTTGGGCGCGAAGTAAAAAACAGGATTATGCTGGGCACCTTTGTATTAAGTGCCGGATACTACGATGCTTACTACGCCCGTGCGCAAAAAGTACGCAGATTGCTACGCGATGAAATGAAGAAAATCTTAACCGATTACAACTTTATTTTAATGCCCGCCACACCTTCTACCGCATTTAAAATTGGTGAGAAAACAAGCAATCCGGTAGAAATGTATTTAGCAGATACTTATACCGTTTTAGCCAACCTTACAGGCAATCCTGCTTTGGCATTCCCCATTGGAAAAGATCACCAAGAATTACCAATAGGCATTCAGTTAATGGGCAACCATTTTGCCGAAAAAGAATTGATGGAATTTGCAGCTAGCGTGTGCTAAACGCCCGGTAAATTTATTACGGTATTATTTCTGAAATAAAGCCTGCTTGTGGTTATTGCCCATCTGGTGTAGCAGCAGGTGTTTCTTCTTCTTCTTTCTTCTTCTTTCTTTCTTTTTTAGGCTCATCATCTACCAACGAAATGCCCTTAGATTGGCCTTTTAAGCCGCCTTTATTCAATTCAAACAATACTGAAAAACGCAAGGTGTTGTCCAACGGACTTGGTGTAACAGAGGTTGGAATTAAATATGAAAAGTTTAGGCCCACAATAGAGTATTTAACGGTAACACCCGCAGTAGCATATTGCCTTCCACCTTTAGATTTTGGTTCATAAAAATATCCAAAACGAGCACCAAATTGCTTATTGTACATGTACTCTGTACCCACACCAATCATAAACTCACTCATTTCTTCTTTAAAGCCGCCCGGAGCATCGCCAAACGAAGTAAACATACCGGAAACTACCGATTTTTCTCTGTAATCGTACACGCCATTGCTGTCTTTATCTACAGTGCTTGGCGTAGGCACCATTAGCTTATTCACATCAAAAGCAAAACTCCATGTGTTTTTGGGATCTATATTTAATGCATAGCTAAAGCCAATACCTAAATTGGTAGGAATAAAATCTTTAACCGTGCTGCTGGTATAGCTTACCTTGTTTCCTATATTGGAAATATTCATACCAACTGCCACATCGTGGCTCATTTTTTGTCCGTCTTTTTTAAAGTTTTGCCTCCAAGTCCAGTTAATATCTCCGGCTCCGGCAATTGCGGGCTTAATAACGTTGCCTCCGGCAGATTGTCCTCCCGCAAGGTTTGAATATGCAAAACGCAAACCTACACCCAGCGAGAATGTTTTTGCCAATTTGCGTGCATACCATGCATCTATACTAAATTCATTGGGTCTAAACGAGCCTAAACTACCACCATTTTCATCAGTAAAATCTATATTTCCTAAAGAAAAATATCTGATAGAGCCGCCTATTGCCTGCTCACCTTTTCCATTTTTATCTTTTATTTTTCCATAACCCGAAAGTGATGTAAGGTAGATATCGTTTACCAATTTTTTAAGCCATGGTGTAAATGAAATGCCCACGCCATAATCCTTTTCTACAAAAGCCATGTTGGAAGGATTTAAGAAAGATCCGTTTATATCCGGAGTGGTGGCAATACCAACATCGCCCATACCACCGGCACGTGCATCGGAATTGATTCTTAAAAAGGGCATGGCAGTAGTTACGGTGTTAATCTTTATGCCATCTTTTACCCAACCTGTTTGAGCGGTTGAAAAAGAAGCTACGATTACCGAAAAAACAACGAGAGCGGAAAGTCTTTTATTGAGCATTATCTTTTTATTCGTTTGGCAAATAAAATATATTTATGAAATAAGCAGTTTTTAACAGCCGGAACAAAACGCACGGGTATGTGAATTATTGTCTAATGATACACACAAAATTTTGGTTTTTCTTTAATTATTTTCCTTTTACTCTAAAGAGGCTGTTTAAGTTACAATGGTTGCGCTAAAACAAGTCTTTAATTCTAGGCTTTTTATTTGGGTCTTTTCTAAACGAATAGCCTTTTTCTATATCGCGCAGCAGCAACACCACATCGCCCATAAGTTGGTTTACACTGTTAGAATCTAAACCGTTATAGTATTGACGTATGTTGCCATTGTAGTCCACCAAAATAAATTTCTCGCTATGAATAAAATCTTCCGGCCCTTCATCGTCTTTAGCGGTTACAAAGAATCCCTTTTGTGCCAAGTCAAAAATTTCTTGCTCTCCTCCTCTTAGAAAATACCACTTCCCGGGCACTGCATTGTGCGCATCGGAATATGCCTTTAGAGCAGCAACCGTATCTTTAGCTTCATCTACCGAAATAGAAATAATTTTCACCTTTTGGTCTTTAATAAAACTCTTTTGAATGCGCGCCATTTGGTTGGTCATGCGTGGGCACACGCCTTTGCAAGTGGCAAAAAAGAAATCTACCACATAAATATTTCCTGCAAGGCTATCGGAATATAAGGTGTCGCCCAACTGTGTTTGAAGTTTAAATGTAGGAACCGTGTGGTAAGCGGTATCGCCCTTTTCGTTTATACCAATTGCAAACATTGGCTTAGGCGGCTTAGGACGCGGCACTTTTGCCAATGGGCGAAATAATAAAAAGAAAATTGCCGGCACTGCAATCAATGCTATAATGGCTAATATACGTACTTTAGAATTCATGATGAAGCGGCAAACCTACATGAATTGCCCGCTAATACCAAACTAAGAACTATAAAGAAACAGGCCTGCAGCAATAGTTAGCAAATAATACATCTTATTAACTAAAGAGGCCGCCAAAAGGCAGCCTCTCTAGTGTTTTATCAATGTTGTATCTCAATTAGAATCGAGGGCAGAAAATAGTTTGCTGTTTACGTTTTTTCCAAGAGCCGGCATAGCTTAAACCAATTTCAAATGCACCTTGGCTGCGTGAGCCTGCAATTAACTCGCTCACGTTGATGTCGTAAGCAAAACCTACGCTAATGCCATTCCAATCTACACCTGCAGTTAAAACAACAGCTTCGGCATTTAAAACTTTACCGCCTTTTTTGTTTGCCCATACAGATTTAGTATCGCCACCTACCGCTCTAAACATAGCTCCGAAGCGGAAGTTGTTTCCTTCCGGAAAGCGCTCTTCAAACAAAATTCTTACATCTGCTGCAGCTATAAATTCATGGCTTTGGCCTTGGTTCATATAAATGAATTTAGGTTGAAGATCGAATCTGCCTTTTAAAGGAAAACGGATACCGCCATGCGCTACAAATTTTCTGTTTAAACGAACAGTATCTACGTTTAAGAAAGAAACCGCAGGACTGTTTAAGTGGAAAGCAGAGAAACCTGCGTAGGCATTTAAGCGCTTATTAAAGCGACCATACCACATTAAGCCGGTTGAAATATCCCAGAACAAGAAATTATCGTCCACTAAATACTCACCTGCCGGTAGGTTTGGATTGTAAGCAGCTCCATCCCACTGGCTGCCGGTTTTAATTTGGCTGTAATCAATAGTTCTATTGAACACTTCGCTTTGCACACCTAAAGTAAGGAAGTGGTTTCCTCTTCTATCTAAAGATTTGTGATACGAAATTCCCAAACCTCCACTGTTGGTTCCAAACTTTAATTCTCCGGCTTTATCTCCGGTATAAAAACCACCAAAACCAAATGCATCATTTTTTCCAAAACCGCGGTTGGTTCTAAAATCTGCTGCAAAAGAATAGGTTCTGAAAAGTGGCACCGACTCATTTCTGAGCACTTCGTTCCACTGACCTCTGAAAATTCCACTTATGCGGTAATTGCCATTGAAAGCGCCAATGAGTGCCGGATTCAATGATTGTGGCATAATATAAAACTGCGACCAATGCGGGTCTTGAGCCATTACAGCCACGAAACTAAAAGTAAAAATAACCGAGTGTAAAAATTTCTTAATCATGTTTGCCCTAATAATGAGTGTGTACGAAAATAAAAATTCTAAGTTATGTGAAAAATTTTAACGCACTAATGTAATAGTTCCTGCTTTTTCTACAACTTTTCCGTTCAAATAAATTGCTTTTATGTAGTAAGTATATATTCCGGGTTCTTGTTTTACGCCTTTATAGGTGCCATCCCAGCCCGAAAACTGACTTCCATCCGAATCAAAAATTTTCTCGCCCCAACGATTAAATATGGTTGCACGCACCGTTTGCAGGTCATATCCATAAATTTCCCACACATCGTTTGCACCATCTCCATTTGGCGAAATTAAATTCGGTATAAAGAATTTATTTCCATCTCCAACATAGACGTTTACTGTTTGCTCAGCGCTGCATTTCTTTAAATAAAAAACTGTAAGCGTATATTCTATATCGTTATATGGTGTGGCAGTTGGTGCCGAGCAATCGAAACAATTTAAACCAGTTGTTGGCGACCAATTGTAAGATTTAATATCGCTACCCGAATAGCCAAGTGTTACCGCATTCAGCACAATGCTGTTTCCTAAATCAATAGTACTGTCTTGCGGCAAAATTTGCAGGTTCAACGGATATGGTTGCGGTACAGTAACCAAGGTGTCGTACATACAGCCATTGCCATCTTTTACATACACGCGATAATCGCCCGCCACTAAATCTGTGAAAGTACCGCTCGCTTGGTATGTAACATTGTTGATAGAATACAAATATGGTTCGTTGCCTGCGCCCGGAGTGCCGCCTTGTGCCAACATGCGCAATTTACCATCTGCATAACCCGGACACGAAGCCGAATCTATAATAATGTAATTAAACCCTAAATCCGGTGGTGCAGAAAACACTACCGTATCGGAGATGGAACAACCATTTTTATCGGTAATGGTAACGCTGTACACATCCGGCCCTAAATTCGACAATGAGGCATCGCTATTATTGGTAGAAACAAAGTTGTTTTGCGCCCAAGCATAGATATATGGCGGAGTACCGCCTTCGCCTTGTACCGTAATGCTTGCATCGTTATTGCCTGCACAGCTAATTTCTTTACGGTTTAAGAAAGACAATTGCAAATCGGTTGGGTCGGCAATACCCACATTGCCTGTTTGAGTACATTGGTTTATATCTGTAACCGTAACCGTGTAATTACCAGCAACCAAACCACTTGCAGTAGTTGTTTGCTGACTAAGCGAATCGCTCCAAACATAGGTATAGCCCGGAGTGCCGCCAACGGCTGCCACTGTTACAGTTCCATTTGCTTCACCACGGCAAAGCGGGTCGGTTCCGGTAAGCGTAAGTAGTATTTCATCCGGTTGGTTTATTACAAAGTTTTCTATTGCCACACAGTTTAAATTATCGGTAACACTCACTACATAACTGCCCGATGCTAATGCAGCCGGATTTGCTGTGCCACCTAATGCGTTGGCATAATTAAAAGTAAAGTTAGGTGTACCGTTTTGTGGTGTAACCACTACCGAACCATTGCTCACGCCAAAGCAAGAAGCATCTGCCGGCTGAACATCTACTCTTAAAACGTAATTGGTATCAATATAAAAATTAGCAGTAGCTGTACATTGATTTTGATCTGTAACCGTTACTGAATGGTTGCCAAAAGTAAGCCCCGTTTGAGTTTGCGGACCGGTATTTCCGTCCCAAGAAAACACATAAGGAGCAGAGCCGCCTGTAATAGTTCCCGTTGCGGAACCATCGTTGCTGGTGGGGCAATTAGCATTGGTAGTAGTAACACTTATGCCAAATAATGGCGGCTGTGTAATAGCAAAATTGGCACTATCGGTACATCCATGCGCATCGGTAACTATCAATGTTTGGTTGCCGGCAGTTAAATCAAGTATATTATTTGTATTGCTTTGCGACACACTATTGCTCCACACAAAGGTATAGTTTGGTGTGCCTCCCGAAGCTTGTGCTAATGCAGCACCATCGCTACCGCCATAGCAAAATACATTCTTTTGAACACTCACCGAAACCACCAATGGAGTTGGCTCCGCCAAGAAATAGGTAGCTGTAGCCGTACAGTTATTGGCATCGCTCACTAACACAGTATAAGCTCCGGAACTCAACCCTTGAATAGTTTGTTGCACTAAGTTTCCGGGTGTCCAAGCATATATGTAATTAGGTGTTCCTCCACTTGCAATGGCAGTAAGTGCACCATTGTTTCCACCATTACAACTTATTGGTATTGAATCAAAAACTATTGCAATAGCCGTAGGCGATGTAATAGTTATATTTCCTGTTACGGCAACACCTGCAGAATCGGTAACTGTAACCGTATAAACACCTGCTTTTACATTTGTAATTGCATTAGTAGTATCGCTTAAAGGATTACTGCTCCATTTGTAACTATATGGCAGAATACCGCCTACAGCCGATACTTGTGCGCTACCCGAAGAGTCGCCAAAGCACAACACATCTGTTTTTGCAAAGGTCAAAATTATTGGAGGCGGATCTTTTACAGAATCGCAAGCCGATGCAGTGCAACTGTTGGCATCGGTTATAGTAACGCAATAATTTCCTTTCGATAAATTTGAAATAGAATCGCCAGTTGCTCCGGTATTCCACACGTAAGTATAACCGGGATTTCCGCCCGCAGCAATTGCTTTTGCCGTTCCTTCATTTCCGCCATTGCTGGTGGCATTGGTTGTGGCTACTACTACGGTTAAAGCAGGTGGCTCTGCTAAGGTTCTGGAACCTGTAATAGTGCAACCGTTTCTATCTGTAACAGTAAGATTGTAAGTGCCGCCACTCAAGCTATTGGGTGTTGCAGTATTTCCTAAACTTGGATTCCAACCAAAAGTATAGTTAGGTGTGCCACCAATTACGGTAGCAGTAATATTACCATTTGCCTTTCCTGCACAGGTTACATCTAAACTGCTAAAATTCAATTGCAATTGAGCTGGCTGGTTCACTACAATAGTATCGGAACCTTGGCAAGCCTGCGCATTGGTTACCGTTACGGCATATACGCCCGGTGCTAAATTTTGGATATTGGCTCCCGAGTATGTATTAGGAACCCAACTATAAGTTAAACCCGGTGGATTGCCCGGCACTTGTACCGACACCTTTCCGTTGTTAGCACCAAAACAAGTAATTGAATCGGTTAGCACCAAGCTTACCGGAATACCCGACCCCACACTTACCGTTACCGAATCTATTAGCGTACAAGAGCCGCCAGTTATAGTAACATAATACTTAGTAGTTGTATTAGGCGTAACCGTTACCGAATCTCTATTTCCGGGATTCACAAAGCCTGCCGAAGGTATAGCTGCCCATGTATAAGTATAATTAGGATTGGGTAGAGAAGAAGTAATTTTTGCCTTTAATTTTACAGTAGCATTGGTTGCACAAATAAAGGTATCGTTGGTCATGGTTAAGCGAGTGCTGGTATCTACATTCACAAACACAAAACTGTTACCCGTACATCCGTTTTGGTTGGTAACTGCAACTGAATACACTTGCGGAGTTTGCGGATATGCAACAGTTGTATCTTTGTTTAATGGCGTTGGTGCATTAGGTGGCGTGTTGGGAGTCCAAGCAATGTTGGCGTTAGATAAATCGCCCACACACATTACAAACTGCATATTGGGTCTTTCTTTATAGCGTGCTGCATTTACAGTAGGCACAGATCCCGTTACGCCACATTGGTCGAAGCTATTACTCTCGGTAAACCACATAGAGCGGTAATTAGGAAAATTACCAGTACCGCCATCGGTTCTGGTGATATTAAACTTCATGTGTTGCCCATTATTGGAAGAAGAATTATGGCATATATCAATCAACAAATTCGACTTACCATCCCAATCGTAGAAATTATCAAAATTGAAAGTATTCCATCCGGCAACTGGCGTATAGTTTTTAGGGTTATATACCGTTACCAAACTACCGCCACCGGTATAACCAATAATACTATCGGCAGAAGTACAAGCAATTTTTATGGTAACATTATTGAGTGGTGTTCCCGCAGCCATTAACCTAATAGCAATAGATTTTATTTTTCCTCCTCTGCCGCCTGTTGCCGCCAATACTTCATTTGCTTTATAGAGCATTTGGTGTCTTGTACTCTTGGTATAATTACCAAATGGCGAAGGCAACTGTGTTGGAGAGTTGCCCGACTGGTCGGTTTTAGCACCTACCTGCGCTGTAATATCATATCCATCGCAAGGCTGCACGGTTAAGCCACACGATTGCGGATTGGTAAGAATAACCAACTGAGCCGGTTGCCCGGGACACACTGCGCTTTTATCGCTTTTTGCCTGAATTACCGGCCCTGTGCCACTTACATTTACTGTAACCGAATCTACGTTTGTGCAGCCATTAGAGCCTGTAAACGAAACCATATATTTGGTTGTAGCTAATGGTGCGGCCACCGGATTTAGTATAGAATCATTAGACAAACCATAAACAGGATCTACCAAACCCGAAGAAGGAGACCATTTAATGCTGTATGGTGCATATAAATTATCTACCGAAGCATTCAACTGTATTTGACCATTTTGGCAAATTTGTCCTCCGGTTCCGGCATCGAAAACAAATGGAGCCGCCACATTTACATAAACTGAATCGGTACCGCAATCGCTGGTAAATTTATACCAAGTTGGCGCAGTAGGCGATGCCTTAGGATTCAATACAGTACTACTGCTTAGGCCGGAAGTAGGATTCCAAGTAAAGTTAGTTCCTCCGCTTGCATTTAACTGTACGGGAGTTCCACAAAAAGTGGGGCTGGCAGAAAGCAGTTGCACTTTATTAAACACACACACATTGTAAACCTTAGCTGCACGGCCTTTTACCGGGCAATCGTCATTTTCTGCAACCAATAAAAACTGGTGGCATCCGGTATCACCGGGAGCGGGAGTCCATGTTACTCTTGCAATAGCCGTATCATTAGGTGCCGTACCTTGGTTTATTTGCGAAAACACAGCTCCGGGTAGTGGCGAAGGATTGCTTTGAAGGCTACTTTTCAGCGTTAAGTTTCTACCATTTGGATCTATTACGTTTACATCAAAAGAAACCTGAGTACCCGGGCAAACTTGCAGTGTAATTGAGTCTTTTTGATTTCCATTTTGAATACTCGAAATAGGTTTAGGTTCCGGAATTGACACATTGCAGGTAAGCACATTTACCTGAATATCGCGAATGGTAGAACCAATCAACACGCCATTTCTATATTCATCAACTCTTACGGCAAGTACATCGGCTTCTACAAAACCCGGAGTAAATGTCATTTGCCCTGTATTTACATCAATTTGAAAAGTTCCCGGAGGAGAAGTACGCACAGGTTGAGAAACACTATAACTTGAATTAAAAGAAATAGGTTGGTAATTATCGCCCAATGGATTTATGAGTGAATACACCAGCGAATCGCCATCGCCATCTACCGCACCGTGGTTGTAGTTAGTTAAGTTATTGGCACACACAAACGGCACCGGTAATTGGGTAAACGAAACCGAATTATTACAATAAGGCACACCAGATAGGGGATCGTTGCCTTGGTTTACATACGCCTCTATCGAAAGAGAAACACTTCCTGGATTAGGAATATTGTTGATAGCTCCATTTCGGCAACAGTCGGTAGTTTGGAACTTCCATGTTGCACAAGTTAATGGCAAATCTATAATGGCTTCGTATTTATATACCTGCACACCCGGATATGGCGCGTTGCCACTTCCCGAAAAATTACAACCACTCTGCGTAAGCTGTGTGGGGCACAATGGCGAAACCTCTATACCGCTTTGCCCGGCAATTTGGGTCATGGTAGCCGTTACATTACCCACGCCTGCACATCCCTGAGGAACAGCCCTCAACGCAACCGTTGTTGGTGCGCTTGCAGCAGGCCAAGAGCCATCTCTACAGTTTCTATAAAACGAAAATACTACTCTATAACGCATTGCACCTCCAAACTGCCCCATACAGGTATATTCCATATCGGCACCCATTTGGTGGGTTGCTTGTACCGATTTAGCAGACAATAAAAATGCTATCCCAAAAACAATGGCATACAAATACTTCATCTTCAAAACACAATTCTTAAACAATCAGTTGTAAAAAAGGGTGTCAAATATAGAAACTATCTATAAGAGATTGGTTGCACGACACCAGCAGCCGGCAATAACTTTCCGCTACTTAAACTACTACAAAACACTTAAAACAATAGTAAACGCGTGTGTTTGAGCCAATTGCAAACAATTATTCTATTTTAGCGCGCCTTATTTTGAAAGAAACAATAGAACTATTTTTAACGATATGTTTAGAACAAACACCTGCGGAGAACTAAGAATAAGCCATGTTTTACAAACCGTAACACTTGCCGGATGGGTGCAAAGAGTACGCAAATTAGGAGCGCTTACCTTTGTAGATTTGCGCGACCGATACGGCATTACGCAACTGGCTTTCAATACCGAAACCAATCCTTCTTTAGCAGAAAAAGCCAATAAACTCGGAAGAGAATTTGTAATTCAAGCCAAAGGAAAAGTTGCCGAGCGCGCCAGTAAAAACAGCAATATTCCTACCGGAGAAATTGAAATATTGGTAGAGGAGTTTTTAATTTTAAACGAAGCCGAATTGCCACCGTTTATGATTGAAAACGATACCGATGGCAGCGAAGAACTACGCTTAAAACACAGATACTTAGATATACGCAGACCAAAGTTGAAAGATGTTTTACTCACCCGCGCCCGCATTGTAAAAAGTGTGCGCGAGTATTTAGATAGCCAAGCCTTTTGCGAAATCGAAACGCCCACATTCATTAAATCTACACCGGAAGGTGCCAGAGATTTCTTAGTGCCTTCGCGTTTGGTACAAGGCAGTTTTTATGCACTCCCGCAATCGCCACAAATACTGAAACAATTATTGATGGTTGCAGGAATGGACAAGTACTACCAAATTGTAAAATGCTTTCGCGATGAAGATTTTAGAGGCGACCGCCAACCCGAATTTACGCAAATAGATTGCGAAATGAGCTTTGTGCACCAAGAAGATATTTTAAACACTTTTGAAGGAATGGTGCAGCATGTATTTAAGCAAAACTTAAACTACGATTTAGGCACTGTGCCACGCCTTACTTACAACGATGCTATGAAATACTACGGCAGCGATAAACCCGACCTGCGTTTCGATTGTAAGATAGTTGAATTGAACCAAACCCTTCCGCAAAGCGAGTTTGCTGTATTCAACAATACCGTTGCCAATGGCGGATTGGTAGCAGGCATAAACGCCAAAGGCTGTGCTGCATACTCCAGAAAACAATTAGACGAGCTTACCGAATTTGTAAAAGCATCGCACCGCGGTTTGGGTGGCTTGGTAAACATCCGCTTCAACGAAGACGGCACTGTAAAATCTTCTATTGATAAGTTTTTTACCGAAACACAACTGCGCGAAATTGGCAATGCTTTTAATGCCGAAAAAGGCGATTTAATTTTAATTGCTGCCGACAAAATTTCTAAGGTACGCAAGAGTTTGGGCGATTTAAGGCTGCACCTTGCCAAAGAAAATAAATGGATAGACGAATCTAAATGGAGCGTGCTTTGGATTGTTGATTTTCCATTGTTTGAATTAGACGAAGAAACCGGAGAAACCATTTTTGTACACCATCCGTTTTGCTCTCCCAATCCGGAAGACATGCAGTACTTCGATTCTGAACCATTAAAAGTACGTGCACTGCAATACGATATGGTAATGAACGGAAACGAAATTTGCAGCGGCAGCATTCGCATCACCAACCGCGATTTACAAAAAAGAGTATTTCAAAAATTAGGCATGAGCGAAGCAGAGCAGCAAAGCCGCTTTGGCTTTATGTTAGATGCCTATAAATATGGCGCTCCACCGCATGGCGGCTGTGCTTTTGGATTAGACCGCATGGTAATGCTCATGACCGGAGGCGACACCATTCGCGATGTAATTGCTTTTCCAAAAACTTCGGGTGGCAGAGATATTATGATGGATGCCCCTACCCAAGTAGATGAAAAACAACTGAAAGAATTGGGAATTGCTGTATTGAGCAAATAATCATTCAAAAGACCGTTTTGCATTACGCCACACTGTTTGTGTACAGGCATTGGCGTGTGCAAACCTAGCGTAGTTGCTGCCTTGTAAATATTCTGCATTACAAGCCTCCAATGCTACTGATGAAAATCATAAAGCCCGCTGTTCTACATCATTGAAACAGCCGCAAAAGCGCAGCATCTTGCACCCAAAATCAAACAACATGAAAAAGTTAGCAATTAGTTTTTTTGTTGCAGCCGGACTGTTTTTTACAGGATGCAACTCTTCAGACAATTCCTCTGAAAGTACCTCGGCAACAAGCGAAACATCTTCTGCACCATCGGTAGGGCAATCCGGAGTAAAAGACGATGTTTCTAATCCCAATATTGTACAAGTAGCTGCCGGCAGCAAAGACCACACCACACTGGTAGCAGCAGTAAAAGCAGCCGAATTGGTAGATGCGCTTAGCAATGCCGGACCATTTACCGTATTTGCTCCCACCAATGCCGCCTTTGAAAAATTACCGGCCGGCACTGTTGAAGGTTTGCTGAAACCTGAGAAAAAAGATGACCTCTCCAACATCTTAGGCTACCATACTTATGTGGGTGTGCTAAATGGCGTGCTGTTGCAAGATGGTATGGAATACGATATGGTGTATGGCGGCAAAGTAAAAATTGCTGTAAAAGATGGCAAAACCCTTGTAAACGGTACGCCTATCGAAGCCACTATTAAAACTTCAAACGGAGTAATTCATGTAATAAACGATGTGTTGCTGCCCAAGTAAAAATCTTTTTCATTTGTGCTTATATTGAAGTTGAGGCCGATGTTATTCATCGGCCTTTTTTATTGCCTATTGCCACAAAGCCTCAATTCTAATTGAAATAGTTAAAGGCTTTGCTTTAAAAAATATCCTTTTGCATATTGCAAAATATATGAATAGAATATTTTGGTTGGTATGCGTTTTACTAACCACTTACCACAGCCGCCTTTCGGCTGCCACAACAGATACTACAGCACTTGCAGGTAGAGATTTAAAAATTCTTTCGTGGAATATTTACTTGCTGCCGGGCATTGCACCTGTTGCCGGAAGAACAGTGAGGGCTGCAGCCATTGCCGACACCATTTCAAAATTAGATTACGACATTATAGTTTTTCAAGAAGCTTTTCATAAAAAAGCAGTAAAAGCCATGCGCGAAAAACTAAAGAGCACTTACCCATTTATGTATGGCCCATACAACCAACCTAAAAGCAAAGTACGGGTAAACAGTGGTGTTTGGATAATAAGTAAATTGCCACTCAAAGAATTGGGCACTACTCAATTTAGCAACGGAAAAGTTGCCGATAAATTTGCGCTAAAAGGAGCTGCACTACTGGAAGGAACAGTTGGTAAACAAACATTTCAAATACTGGGAACCCACCTGCAAGCCGAAGATAAATTCAACCACATACGCAGAGAACAGTTTACGCAAATTTACACCAAACTTCTAAAGGTTTACCAAAAAGAAGGCGTACCGCAAATAATTTGTGGCGATATGAATACCCAATTATCGGAGCAAGAAGAATACAACTTTATGCTCAAAGCCTTCGATGCAGAAAATGGCTTTGTAAGCCGTGCACAACAACATACTTATGATGGCACCACCAACCGCTTAGCAGCTTCGGTATGGAAACATGCTGCCACCACGCTCGACTATATTTTGCTCCGCAAAAACGGTTTGCCCGTAAAGGCTGCCTACCGCTATATTAGCACACTGCGCAAAGAATGGAAGAAAGGCAAGTTCGACCTGAGCGACCACTACGGAGTGGTGCTCGAAATAAAATTTTAAACCTGCTTGTAATACGGGTCTTATCGAAGCAAATACTGTTGTAAACTTTCGTAACTATTCTCTATTGGTATTGCTTTCTTTTCTTTGGCAGCAAGGCTCGAAAGCGCCTCCGGTATGGCTATTGGTTGCATTAAAGTATGCTCCACCACCTCTAAAAATTTAGCCGGATGTGCTGTTTCTAAAAATATGCCGCTTGTTTCCGGATGTTGGTTTATATACTGTTGAAGTGCTAAAAAACCTACGGCTCCGTGTGGGTCGGCAATGTAATTGTGGTTAGCTTTTAGATGGCGCATAGCTTCTTTGGTAACCTCATCAGAAAACGAAAAACCACTCAGTTGCTGCTGCATTCTTGAGGCACTGTTTTCAAACAATGCTTGCATACGGGCAAAGTTGCTCGGATTGCCTACATCCATAGCATTAGAAATAGTTTGCACCGATGGCTGCGGTTGGTAAATTCCCTCTGAAAGATAGCGTGGAACTACGTTGTTTGCATTGGTAGCAGCAATAAATTTACTAATTGGTAAACCCATTTTTTGGGCAATAAGTCCGGCAGTAAGGTTGCCGAAATTGCCGCTTGGCACACTCACCGCCAGTGGGCGGCTGCGGCTTACTTGCCATGCCTGCGCTACAGCCCAAAAGTAGTAAAACGATTGTGGAATAAGCCTTGCCAAGTTTATAGAATTGGCCGATGCCAACCGTATTTTTGCTTGCAATGTGCTATCTGCAAAAGCCTGCTTTACTAAGCGCTGGCAATCATCGAAAGTGCCATTTACTTCAAGAGCCGCAATATTATTGCCCAAAGTGGTAAGTTGCTTCTCTTGCAGCGGGCTTACCTTGCCCGATGGGTAAAGAATTGTAACCGAAATTCCTTCTACGTTTAAAAAAGCATTGGCAACTGCACTTCCTGTATCGCCCGATGTGGCTACCAGTATTTTTATATCGGCAGCGGCTCCTTTATTTAGTACCGAAAAGAGGCGAGCCATAAACCTTGCACCCACATCTTTAAATGCCAAGGTGGGACCATGAAAAAGCTCCAACGAAAAAACATTTGGTGCCACATTTACCAACGGAATGGGGAAATTTAAAGCCTCGCAAACAATTTGCTCTATTGCTGCTTTGCTTACATCTGCATCTAAAAACTGCTCGGCAATGGCAATGCCTATTTCTTGCAATGAAAGATGCGGCAGTGCCTCAAAAAAAGAGGTAGGAAGCTGCGGTATGCTTTCGGGCATAAAAAGCCCTTCGCTGCCTTGAATGCCTGTGAGTACAGCTTCGGTTAGGTTTACCCTTTTACCGGGTTGAAGCAGGTTATAAAATTTCATCTTTAAGCAAATGGTTTACACAAAAAAACATTTTTAATTCATAGTTAGTATTGGCTAAAAAAAAGAGGCTGCCTACAAAAGACAGCCTCTTCCTTTTTAAAAACAATACAACTAATCTTCGTTGCCGCCTTTTTCGGTTTTTACCACCTCAATTCCGGCTAAATATTTCTCTTTTATCTTGTTTTCTATTTCGCTCATCATGCCCGGATTATCTTCCAGCAGTTGCTTTACAGAATCGCGCCCCTGCCCCAGTTTGGTACCTTCGTAGCTGTACCACGAACCGCTTTTTTGCAAGATGTTTAATTCGGTTCCCAAATCCACAATTTCCCCACTTTTAGAAACTCCGGCTCCATACATAATATCGAACTCTGTGGTGCGGAAAGGAGGTGCCAATTTGTTTTTCACCACTTTTACTTTGGTGCGGTTACCCACCACCTCGTCTTTATCTTTTATTTGTCCAATTCTGCGAATATCTATACGCACCGAAGAGTAGAATTTAAGCGCATTACCACCGGTGGTAGTTTCGGGGCTGCCAAACATTACGCCAATTTTATCGCGCAATTGGTTAATAAAAATACAGCAGCAGCCTGTTTTAGAAATAGTTCCGGTAAGTTTGCGCAGCGCCTGGCTCATAAGCCGCGCCTGCAATCCCATTTTGCTTTCGCCCATTTCGCCTTCTAATTCACCGCGCGGCACCAAGGCGGCAACAGAGTCTATTACGCAAATATCTATTGCTCCGGAGCGAATTAAATGCTCTGCAATATCCAATGCCTGCTCGCCATCATCGGGCTGGGAAATAAGCAGGTTGGCACAATCTATTCCCAATTTTTCGGCATACGATTTATCGAAGGCATGCTCTGCATCAATAAAAGCAGCAATACCGCCATTTTTTTGGGCATTGGCAATTGCCTGCATTGCCAAGGTGGTTTTGCCGGAGCTTTCCGGCCCGTAAATTTCTACTACTCTTCCTTTGGGAAAACCGCCAATGCCAAGGGCAATATCTAATCCAATAGAACCGGTAGAAATTATTTCTGCTGCGGCAATTTTAGAATCGCCCAACTTCATTACTGTGCCCTTTCCATAGGCTTTATCTAATTTTTCAACTGTAAGTTGAAGCGCTTTTAGCTTTTCGTTTACTGCATTACTCATACGAGATTTCTTTTTAAAAACGGGTTAGAAAAACAATTACGGCAAACGTAACTTATTTTTCTGTTTGTGAGGAATGTTGCAAACTTCTTAGTGTAAAAAACTACACGTCAAAAGTTGTTCTGCTATCAAACGCAATTGGTATTCTAAATAAAAAGATAGCAAAAAAGAATTCCCTATTGATAATTCAATTATATACAAACTGTATTTGTGCAGTTCCATAAATGATGTATTTCTATTTTGTCCTTACTGTTGGGTTACCTATTAGGAGTTTCATACCCAAACAACATCTACACAATAATCATTGAATAATAAAACACAAGTCTAAAACTGAAAATAAACAAATGGTGTTTCACTTGTTTTCATATAGATACCCAAAAGGAATATGATAAGCGCATAAATACTCCAACGCAAGGGGCGTCTTAGATTGAATCCCAATCTTTCAATCGCATATTGCTGATTCCGACCTGCCCATTCCATTAAAATAAAAAAGAATATCAAACCAAACATGGCTGCTGGTCTTATACTTGCGTTGCTGAATATGTCTATTTTAGGAATTGACAATATAGATACTGAAAAAATTTTTGAAAAGTAATCTACTGCAAACGAAAGGCTCTCGGATCTGAAAAATACCATTCCAAGTGTCATTAAAATAAATGTTTGAAACATTTTGACTATGACTTTTGGCTTAGGAATTCCCCAATAATATGTTTCAATTATATTCGGTTTATACATGGCGCCTGATAAAATAAGGGGAATAAAAAGTAACCCATTATATGCTCCCCATAATATAAACGTCCATCGATCTCCATGCCATAACCCACAAATTACAAAATTTACAGTTATAGCTAAGATCATTCCCCATTTTCCCCATTTACGCCATATGAAATTTAAAGGCATAAATATGTAATCTGTTAGCCATGTAGTAAATGAAAGATGCCACCTACGCCAAAACTCTGCAACATTTTGTGAAAACAACGGATAGTCAAAATTCTTTGTGATATTGAAACCTAATACCTTTGCTATCCCAGTTGCCATATCTGAGTATCCTGAAAAATCAGCATACAATTGAATTAACGCCAACATTGCAGCAAAAAGCAAGGTACTACCCGTTTGCAAATGAATATCTCCATCAAATACTTGATTTACATATCCTACAAGGTTATCTGCAATTACTGCTTTCTTAAATAGACCCCATAAAATTTGTCTTAGCCCATCTACCACACCCAAATAACTAAATACCCGTTTATTCTGAAGTTGAGGAATTAAGGTTGCGGGTCGATCAATTGGCCCGGCAAGAATACAAGGGAAAAAAGCAATATAGGTAGCAAAGTCAATAAAATTGTATGTAGGCTCTATTTCTTCTTGATATATATCAATAATATAGCTTAACAATCTAAAGGTATAGAAACTTATTCCAATAGGTATAATAATCTTAATGGTGTGGAGGTTCGTCTGCAATCCTATAGTTTCTAATAACTCTTTGACTGAGGATATAAAAAAATTGAAGTACTTAAAATATAACAAAACACCAACTCCAAAAACTATACCCAAAGAATATAACAGTCTTTTTTTTCTCTCAGTTTTTGTCTTAAAAACAGCTATTCCTAAAATGTAAAAAACTATAGTTGAGATTATTAGTAAGGGCAATATTTTCCAACTTACCCAAGAGTAAAATATATAGCTTGCAATGAGCAAGAGTATATTTTGCATTCTTGTTTTTTCCCAAAATACAAAATAGTAAACTGCAAAAACTAGAATAAAGAATATACAAAAATTAAACGAGTTAAAAATCATTCTCCAAAACTTAACTACAATCTATAATAATCTTTGCATAATACTCTTTAAAATAGCTTTACATATAGTAGCACTTAATTTACAATTTTGACTCTATTAGCTCTATCAATGTTCCCATATTCTTTAACTTATTAAGTTCTTTGAGCTTAAACTTTACATTAAAAGTTGCTTCAATTTCTGTAATAATTTGCATATGAGATAGTGAATCCCAACCATCAACATCTTTTGCTGTTAATTCATCTCGCAATTCAAAACGATTGTGCTTTAATACCTTTACAAGGATTTCATGAATCTTACTTAAAACTTCTGTTCTTTCCATTTTACTTTTTATCTTTTTCCATTAATAGTTTAGTGTGATACGGTAAGTAGGCTAGTATTTGGTTATTCTTGGACTCAACTCTTTTTACAATCCTATATCCAGCCTTTTGATATGCCCTAATGGCACTAATATTGTTCTCAAAAACTTGCACATACGATTTTATGCCGTGTTCATGTTGATTATACACTTTCTCTAGGTGTTTCTCAATAATTTTTCCAATTATACCTTTTCCTTTGTGTTCGGTTGTTACAAACCCATATTCTAGTTGATGCGTATTTATTTCTCTCTCAATTTGAATATCTTTCAACACATTCATAATATCATATAAATGCGCAATATTCTTTTTAGGTAAGAAATAACCCAATAGATTACTTTTTAATACCGATGATGGCATATTATCTTCATTTTCTCCTTCTATCCAACCACCGAAAGCAGCAATGGGCAACCCTCTAAATTCTGCAACTATGAAACTGCTCAACGAAAATTCACAACCGTCTATTCCTTCTTCAAACATTTGAGTTAAATACTTCTTTAGCTCTAATTCTTCTATGCAAAAGATTTTCGACAGTCCTATTATGGATGTACCACTTTTCTCGGCACTAATTACTGTTTCAACTAAAAAGGGAATGTCGCTATCCTGGGCTTGTCGAAACAAATACTCACTCATTTTCTATACGTTTCTTAATCTGTACTCTATCTATTTTATCACTACTATTAACTGCAAATCTAGATACAAAATGATACCTTGTAGGTATCATGTACACTGGTATCTTTGAATATAGATATTCTTTTAGTTCTTCAACTAAAGATATTCGTTCATTTGACTCTATGGCTAATGCTATCTCAGTATTATTTGAACTATTTGTAAAGGTAACTGCAACAACATTTATATCTTTTAAGAACTCCCTACAATGAAACTCTATCTCACCCAATTCTATTCTATACCCTTGTATCTTAACTTGGCTATCAGCACGTCCAATAAAATCAAAGTTTCCTGTGGAATTTCTCACACACAAATCCCCTGTTCTATAAAATCTAATTTCCCTGCCTTCAATATTCTTAAAAAAGAATTTTTCTTTATTCATTTTATCATTATTGTAGTAACCAGCCGTCAGCTGTTTACCACTTAAACACAATTCCCCCGCTTCTCCTATATCGGCAATTTCATTCTTCTCATCAAAAACCTCTATATAGCTGTTATACATTGCTTTACCAATAGATAAAACATCATTCTTCACCTCATTATTGCTGGTTCTGTTAAATGAATATCGTGTGCAATATATTGTGTTTTCTGTAGGCCCATATACATTATCAATTTGAGCATTGGGAACACACTTAGCCCACTCATTAACAATTGACAAATAGAGTGCCTCTCCACAAAACATTGAATACTTCATTTTGGGGCAATCTATTTCATCAAAATATGGTCTTAGGTAATTAAGCATCGATGGCACCATTAGTGCCATTGTCAACTCGTGCTCATCCATCAACTCATAGATATAGCTATACTTAATTTTATCTTTAGGAATTGTATAAACACAACCTCCAACTAACAGAGGTATTAAATAGGACACTACTGACAAATCAAATGTTAGTTCAAACATCTGTAAACAACGGTCTTCATGATTTAGCTCATAACCCAAATCCCAAAAAGATTCAACAAAGTACGCTAAATTCTCACGCGAGATAGGAACGCCCTTTGGAACACCTGTACTTCCTGATGTAAACAAAATATAAGCAATTCTCTTATCATCTACACTTACAGGATTATACATCTCACCTAAAAAGCGTACATTATTGTATTTTGTTGCAATTGTATTAGAACCACCAAAATGTATCACCTTGTCAGTCGAGTCTAAAACTGTCGTAATATTTACTTGCTCTATAATTGAACAATTTCTTTCATGTGGAACATCAGGATTGATAGGAATATAAGCCTTGCCCTCTAGCCAAAGAGCGAAAATTGACGCGTATGTCTCTAAGTCATTATTTGCAATTAAAGCAATTACTTCATCTGAATTATCCTTTAACAGACTTCTTATACTACAAACTCTCTCTCCAAGCTGTTTGTAAGTAAAATATTCTCCTCCTATATAGAAGGCGTTTCTCTCTGAAAATTTTTGAATTGAATTTAAAAATGGGCTTAAAACTTTCTCTTGAAACACGGTATGATTTTTATAACATTATATTGTTCAATATAGTCAAAAACTTACTTTTCTAATGTATTGTTTTGAACAAAAATATCCAATTGTACTGAATATTATGGTCTTCTTGTTTATACAACAATAAATATAACTCAACCCTTACTATTTATCGGTCATACTTATGCTATTTGTTTTTACTTTTGTTGAGTACTCTAATGCAAAACAACATAAAAAGCCAGCGTTAATTGGGTTTCTATTTATCTGAAGACTACTATATCTTTTTTCAAAAAATAATATCTACCTACCTAATTTAATGATAACGTTTATTCAAAATCTATTGTTGTTTTTATTCTTTTCTGTCATAGTATATATTTTCTGTTTAACTTCAATGGGTATTTTTGGTTTACCACTATTCCCACAAAATTTAAAATACAGAATCGGAGGTCCCGGGCATACCTACTCTAGGCTTTCGGAGGTAAAGAAAACACAAAACGTTGATGTGTTATTTTTAGGTTCATCACATACTTATAGAGGCTTTGATACAAGAATGTATGAACATGTGGGCATAAAATCTTTCAACTTAGGAACCAGCGCCCAAACACCTATACAAACAGAAATACTGCTACATAGGTATTTAGATAGCCTACATCCCAAACTTGTAATATATGAGATATGCCCTGCTACTTTCTTGCTAGATGGAGTTGAGTCTTCTCTCGACCTTATTGCAAACGACCGAAACGATTTTGGCTCATTTAAAATGGCCTTAAAACTAAACAATGTAAAAACCTATAACTCGCTTATTTACGGTATTGTTCGCGATGCTCTCAATTTAAACACCAGCCATGTAGAATCTGCTAAAAAGGGTGATGACTTATATGTTTCTGGCGGCTTTGTTGAAAGAAAAGTGCAACATTTTAAACCAATTTTAAATGGAAAAGAAGAGATTGACATAAATGCAAACCAGTTAACGGCTTTTACACAAGTCATGCATCTTCTAAAAGAAAAAAATATTAAAACCATTCTTGTTAATGCACCTATTGCACCCATAAAATACCACGAATACGCAAACACTCAGTATTTTGATAGCCTCATGCAGACTTATGCAGATTACTATAATTTCAACAATATATTACACCTGAACGATTCACTTCATTTTTACGACTCACACCACTTAAACCAAATAGGCGTAAAAATATTTAATGAGCAGTTAATTGAGATTATTAAAGAGAAAAAACTCTTGCCCAGCCAAGAGGCTTCCTTATAGTACACCCTCCAAAAAAGGAAAACCCAAACTCTTTTTTACCTTCGCCTCCATGCAAGTTTTTAATAGTATTTTAGAAACCATTGGCAACACGCCTTTGGTGCGAATGAACAAAATCGGAAAACCCGGAATAGAGGCCGATGTTTTTTTAAAAGTAGAGTATTTTAATCCCGGCAACAGCATTAAAGACCGTATAGGTTTAAACATGGTTATAGAAGCCGAAGAAAAAGGATTTCTACAACCGGGAGGAACCATCATAGAATGTACTTCGGGCAATACCGGCATGGGCTTGGCACTTGCTGCTGCCGTAAAAGGATACAAATGTATTTTTACCACTACCGATAAGCAATCGAAAGAAAAAATAGATGTGCTGCGCGCCATTGGTGCCGAAGTTATCGTGTGCCCTACCAATGTAGCACACGAAGATCCGCGCAATTACCACATGGTGGCAGAGCGACTCGCCAAAGAAATTCCAAACTCGTATTTTATTAACCAATACGAAAACTTAGATAACCGCTTGGCACACTACAAAACCACCGGCCCCGAAATTTGGAAGCAAACCGAAGGAAAAATTACCCACTTTATTACCACCATCGGCACCGGAGGAACCATTTCGGGCACAGCAAAGTATTTAAAAGAAGTAAACCCCGCCATTCAAGTAATAGGTATTGATGCTTATGGTTCTATTTTAAAAAAATATAAAGAAACCGGGGCAAAAGACATGAACGAAGCCTATCCATACTTGATTGAAGGAATTGGACAAGATATAGTGCCGGGTAATTTCGATTTTGATGTAATTGATTTTATTGAACAAGTAAGCGATAAAGATGCTGCGCTCATGTGCCGAAAACTTGCCAAAGAAGAAGGCATTTTTGTGGGCTATAGCGGAGGTGCAGTAGTGCAGGGCGTGCTTCAACTGCAAAGCAAGTTAAAAAAGGGCGATGTGGCAGTAGTAATTTTGCACGACCACGGCAGCCGCTACATAAACAAAGTGTATAACGATGATTGGATGCGCGACCGCGGATTTTTAAAAGATGAAGTTATTACCGCCAAAACCATTGTAGAAAGAAAAAATATTAAGGAGCTGGTTTTTGTTTCGCCCGAAGAAACGGTTGCAGATGCTTTTAAAAAAATGAAAACACTCAACCTTACCCAACTTCCGGTAATAAAAGCCGAAGAAATTATTGGCAGCATTACCGAAAATTCTATTCTGCAATTGCTAATGGAAAACACCCACAACCGCAATAGCAAAGTAGAAGTAGTAATGGCAAAACCTTTTCCGGTGGTGCCGTTGCAAGCCACCGCAGCAGAAATATCTAAACATATTTCTAAAAGCAATACCGCAGTAATTACCAAAGCCAACTCTGGCGATTGGAGTATAATTACCGAGTTCGATTTAATAGAAGCATTGGCCTAATAATTTTGCCCTTGCATTTTTTTATACATTTCGGGTTCTAAAATTGTATTCCCTTGTGTCTTAAAGTTGATATTCATACACATATTATACCTAAACACCTGCCTCGCTGGGCAGATAAATATGGATATGGCGGCTTTATTCATTTAGACCATCATAAAGCCGGATGTGCGCGTATGATGCGCGATGATGAATTTTTTCGCGAAATTCAAGACAACTGCTGGGATGCCAAAGTGCGCATAAAAGAATGCAACCTTCACAAGGTAGATGTGCAGGTGCTTTCTACCATTCCCGTACTGTTTAATTACTGGGCAAAACCCAAAGACTGCTTAGATATTTCGCAATTCTTAAACGACCATATTGCAGCCATTGTGCAGCAATATCCCAAACGGTTTATTGGGTTGGGAACTATTCCCATGCAATCGGCAGATATGGCTGTAAAAGAAATTGAACGCTGCAAAAAAATTGGTTTGGTTGGCATAGAAATTGGTTCAAACATAAACGACCAAAACCTAAATGAGCCGGCATTTTTCCCCGTTTTTGCCGCAGCCGAAAAATTGGGCATGAGCATTTTTGTTCACCCGTGGAATATGGTAGGCACCAAGCAAATGAGCAAGTATTGGCTGCCTTGGTTGGTAGGCATGCCTGCAGAAACTTCGCGTGCTATTTGCAGCATGATTTTTGGTGGCGTTTTTGAGCGTTTCCCAAAGCTAAAAGTAGCATTTGCACATGGTGGCGGTGCTTTTCCATCGGGCATTGGCAGAATTGAACAAGGCTACAAAGTGCGCCCCGATCTTACGGCTATTGATAACGATGTAAACCCGCGTAACTATGTTGGCAAATTCTATATAGACTCGCTGGTGCACGATGCTCCATTCCTTAAATACCTAACCGAAACCATGGGCATTGATAATATTTGCCTCGGCAGCGATTATCCTTTCCCGCTGGGCGAAGCCGTGCCGGGAACTTTAATAGAAAGTATGGCATGGAAAAAAGGTGAAAAAGAAAAACTACTTCACCAAAATGCTTTCAATTGGCTAGGCTTACATGCTGCCGATTTTTAATTTGCTATTGTGCTGGCGGCTTATTCATGTGGTATAAGTGCATTTGATCCTGCGGATTAAACGCTGGTTTTTCGGCCAAAATTTCATAGAAATCTATCGGAAAAACATACTCCTCCCAGCTATCTATTTTCCCTATATTGAATAAGTTTTGAAAATCGTTTGAAATAGATAAATGCTCAAAAGCACTCATTTCTACCTGCGGTGTTCTAATAAAATGAATAATGAAACCCTTTCTGCGCAATGCCGAAACTACTTGGTATAAATTGCCCACTTCGTATTCGTATGCCTTATTTATTTGCTCGCAAATTTGGTGAATGCGCAACTGCTCCCATTCGTTTTCGCTTTCGCGGGTAAATAAATCTTTAATATAGACTTTACCGCCCGGTTTCAATACTTTCTTTACTGCATCTATTGCCAACGGCTTGTTTTTAGAATGCCCAAACGATTCCAAAAAAATTACCCTGTCGAAAGTTTCTTTCGGAAACAAATCGTTTAAAAAATGGTAGTCGCCCAAAGTAACTTTCACCTGTGCCGCTACATTCTTTGCTTCGGTATTGGCAGTTGCTTTCTCTGCCTGCACTTGCGAAATGGTGCAAGCCTCAATTTTAATTTCGGGTAGTTGCTGTGCAAAAAAAGATGCCGGACCGCACACACCGCATCCTGCATCAATAATATGCTGGCCGTTTTGCAGTTGTGCACTCTCTATGGTGTACTTTAAATAATCTTCTACATTATTGGTGCGAAAAGCCTGAATTACTTCGCCATATACTTGCAAAAACTTATCGGTGGTGGCATTGTAAAAATCTGCCACTCCCGCTGCCGGAGCTTTCTTTTCTTCCTTTTTTCCAAACCAATTCACACGGTAATTGTAGTAACTTATTATGGCTTCTTAAAAGAAATTACCTTTAGCCAACTTTTGTAAAAATTATTTCCGCCTTTTTACATCACCTTTGCAAAACAGTTTCTCTTACATCAACTATATTTCAATTACTATGAATGCTTCTTTAAGGAGCCTTTTGGGCTTTGTTGTTTTAATAATTGCCGCCCACAATCTTTCTGCTCAAGGATTTAAAAAAGATACCGTATTGGCAACCACCACTGCCGATACTATGCAAACGTACTACTTGCCCGAAGTGGATATTGTAAACTTTAAAACCAGTGACGAATGGCGCGAGTATTACCAAACCATGAGCCGTGTAAAAAAAGTAATGCCTTATGTAAAAATTGCCAACCAACTGTATGTAGAACTGCAAGCCAAAGAAGAAAACAGTAAGCGCAAAGAATATAGGCACTACCGAAAAGATTTAGAGAAAGAAATGCGTACAAAATTCGAGAAAGAATTGCGCAACCTTACTATTAGCCAAGGTAAGGTATTGGTGAAACTGATAAACCGCGAAACCGGCAACAACTGCTACAAAATAATTAAAGACGTAAAAGGTGGTTTTAATGCCATGATTTGGCAAATGGTAGCCAAGCGCTACGACTATAATTTGAAAGAAAACTACAACCCCAAAAACGAAAAAATGATAGAGCTTGTAATTAAGCAATTAGGAAAAGACTACAACGTAAGCGTGCAATAGCAACTTGTATTCTCCTCGTTGGCAATCGGCTCATTTCGTTTATTTGCAGCAAATTTTACCGAAACAAAAAATATGAGCGAAACAAAAACCACACCCATTAGCGCACTGGGCGAATTTGGCTTAATAGAACATCTCACCAAACATTTTGTTGCACAGCATCCTTCTACCCAAAAAAGTATAGGCGATGATGCTGCCGTAATAGATTACGGCAATAAAAAAACAGTAGTGAGTACCGATTTGCTTGCCGAAGGCATCCATTTCGATTTAATGTATATGCCGCTCAAACACCTAGGCTACAAAAGCATTGTGGTAAACCTATCCGATATTTATGCCATGAATGCCCAACCTAAACAAGTGCTGGTGAGCATGGCACTTTCGAGCAGGTTTACGGTAGAAGCTGTAAGCGAAATATATGCAGGAATAGAGCATGCCTGCAAAGTGTATGGTGTAGATTTAGTTGGGGGCGATACCACTTCTTCGCAAAGCGGGTTGGTAATTTCTGTTACTGCTATTGGCGAAGCAGCCGAAGAAAACATTGTTTATCGCAGCGGAGCAAAACCCGGAGACCTGCTCTGTGCCACAGGCGATTTAGGTGCCGCCTTTCTGGGTCTGCAAATCTTGGAGCGCGAAAAACAAATTTGGCTGGAGCACCCCAATGTTCAACCCGAACTCGGCAACGAATACTTAATTAAAAGACAACTAAAACCCGAAGCCAGAAAAGATATTATTTCCCTTTTTGAAGAATGGATGCTAAAACCAACCGCCATGCTCGATATAAGCGATGGGCTTGCCAGCGATGTATTGCATTTGTGCAAGCAAAGTAACGTTGGCTGCGAAATAGAAGAAGCTAAAGTACCCATAGCCGAAGATACTTACAACACCGCCCTAGATTTGGGTTTAGACCCTATTGTTTGCGCCCTAAACGGTGGCGAAGATTACGAACTGCTATTTACCATTTCGCCCGAAGACGAAACCAAACTATCTGATGAAATCGCCATTTCTATTATAGGCACCATCACAGAGCCTGCACAAGGAGCTGTTTTAAAAACCAAAGGCGGCAATTACCACCGCATTACAGCACAAGGATGGAAACATTTTTAAAAAGCAAAACCCCCGAAAATTCGGGGGTTTTGTGATTCTGTCGGGATTCGAACCCGAGACCCATACATTAAAAGTGTATTGCTCTACCAGCTGAGCTACAGAATCGCAGCTTTTATTTTTAAAGCGGCTGCAAATATAGCCCTATACTTAAAAATACCAAACAGAATTTTAAAAAAGTACTGCAAGGGCAAATAAATTCACAAACAAAATTCATTACGTTTGAAAAGTGAACTCTATTTTACAACTACACCAGCTCCAAAAAAACTATGGAGGCTACTTAGCTACCAATAATGTTTCGCTACAGGTACAAAGTGGTAGCATATTCGGTTTGCTCGGGCCAAATGGTGCCGGCAAAACAACCCTTATTAGAATGATAAACCGCATTATTTTTCCCGATAGCGGCACTATTTCTTTTAAAGGAATGCCTTTGGCAGAGCAGCATACGCAACTTATTGGCTACATGCCCGAAGAGCGCGGCCTATACAAAAAAATGAAGGTGAAAGAACACCTCGTGTATTTGGGAATGCTAAAAGGACTATCGCGTAAACTGGCAACTCAAAAAACCGAAGAATGGTTCAAAAAGTTTGAAATAGAAAACTGGGCAAATAAACGTATCGAAGAACTCTCTAAAGGTATGAGCCAAAAAGTACAGTTTATTGGAACCGTACTGCACGAACCCGACCTCCTCATCTTAGATGAGCCTTTCAGCGGACTAGATCCAATAAATTCTTTATTGATAGAAAAAGAAATTAAGCGCTTTAAAACCGAAGGAAAAGCCATTGTTTTTTCTACACACCGCATGGAGCAAGTAGAAGAAATTTGCGATACCATAGCGCTCATAAACAAAGGAAAAAACATTTTGAACGGAGAAGTAAAATCGCTGAAACAACAGTTTAAGGAGCATAAATTCCAAGTAGATTTTAATGGAGCTTTACCCGAAAGTATTCACCAAACATTCAAGGTGTTTTTGCAGGAAGAAAACAACATTACCATCAGCAGCCAACACAAAAGTTCTAACGATGTGCTGCGCTATTTCTTAGAGCAAAATATTGAAATAACCTCCTTTAAAGAACTGTTGCCCACCATCAACGAAATTTTTATTAAAAACGTAGAAACCGCTACTGCATGAAAAAAGTTTGGATAATTATTCAACGCGAATATTTAAGCCGTGTTCTTACCAAAAGCTTTTTGCTAACAACACTGTTGGCGCCCATCGGCTTTATTGTGCTTATAGTGGCTACCGTTTGGGTAAATTCTTTAGGTACCAGCGAAAAGAAAATTGCAGTAATTGACGAAAGTGGCGTGTTTAAAGATACCCGCTTTCCCGATGCCGAAAACAAATCTGTGTACTTCTTTTATCCCGATATGCCTTTCGATGAAATTTACAACAATATTCAAGCAGAAGGCAAGGCGGCTAAATTCGATGCGCTGCTGCGCATTCCTGCGGGTTTTGATGTAATGAAACCCAACCGTATTGGCGTGCAACTATTTACTGCCGAGCGCCCCGGGCTTTTTATGAAACAATACCTTACCGAAGTAATTGGCGATGTGGTGCGCAATAAAAAACTACAACAGCAATCTATTCAACCCGAAGTTGTTGAAAGCCTAAACGAAAAAATTATCATCAATTATTCTTCCGGTTTAGGCAACGAAAAAGCCGGCTTTACCGAAGTGGCTTCTATAATTGGCTACCTCATTGGCTTTATAGTATATATTGCCTTGTTTGTGTATGGCAGCATGATTATGCGCGGAGTGAAAGAGGAAAAAACCAACCGCATTGTAGAAGTACTTATTAGCAGCGTAAAGCCTTTTCAACTCATGCTGGGTAAAATTATTGGCATAGGCATGGTTGGCTTAACGCAGTTTGTGCTATGGGCTATACTTATTACACTTTCAAACTTTTTTATGGCAATAGTATTGGGCATAACTGTAAACAGCCCTATGGCAATACCCGCTTCTCCACAAGCAGGCAATATTGATGCAGACGAAATTCGGTTGCTGCTGAGCCATGTTTCCGAAATACACTTTTTGCCGCTCACATTGGTTTTCTTATTCTTTTTTATTGGTGGCTTTTTACTTTATGGTGCACTCTTTGCCGCCATTGGTGCAGCGGTAAACGATGATGGCGAAATGCAATCGCTTACTTTGCCTGTAACTATTCCAATTATAGTTTCAATTGTGCTGCTCAGCAATGTAATTGGCGAGCCCGATGGCAACATTGCATTGTGGGCATCTATTGTGCCTCTATCGTCTCCAATTATTATGCCTTCTATTATGCCGTTTGAACCTCCGCTTTGGCAAATACTGCTTTCGGCCATTCTATTGGTTGGCGGCTTTCTTTTTACTACTTGGCTGGCAGCTAGAATTTACAGAACAGGCATATTGATGTATGGCAAAAAAGTAACCTTAAAAGAATTACTTAAATGGGGTTTAAAGGGTTAATCCTTTTCACGCTTCTAATGGCTGCTGTTTTCCACTAAGCACTTACACATGAGTTACCTGCTCGATTTTGTAAAAACATTCAACACTGCCGAAATGCTGCAGTTTAAGCAGTTAGATGTAATTGGTAAAGAAGAGCTGCTGCGCGATGCTTATGCTAAACTGGCGCAACAAAAAAATTTCGATGAATACTCACTACCCAAAAAATTCAACCTTTCCGTTTCGCATTTCGATAAAATAAACTCTGTTTTACTCCATAAAACCATACAGCTTTTTTATGGCAGCAACTATCTTTTGCGCCTTACTACCTTAGTTAAAAAAGGGCTGAGTACGCTTATGCTGCACGAGTTAAAAATAATGGAGCGCAGCATTGCACAACAAAAAAACCTAAACGAAACACAGTCTTTTTATGCCGCCACAGTTGAGGCGCTTTGTGCAGTATTCCACCCAAACTACAACGAAAAATTGGCGCTCGCCTACGGAAAAAAATACTTAGAATCTTTAGGCAGCAAAAAAACACTATCTGATGAAACATACGTTGCCATGCGCATTCACCAAAGCACAATGATAGCACAAGCAATGGCCGGCAACGAAGAAACCTACCGCACTACAGCACAAAACACGCTCCGCCTTTGGGAAAAAAGATTACAACACTCTTCAGATAAACAAGCACTCTTCCATTTGCATTTTGCCCAAAGCTGCTTTGTAAAATTCTATGGCAGCGATGTAGCTATATTTTTAGAAGCCTTAGCGAAGTGCAAAAAAATTCTTCCACACCTGAAGCAAGAACAACAAAACGACTACGGTTTTAAAGTGCTATGCGAAATTGCATTTGGCAATATAGAAGCCGAAAATTTTAAGGCTGCCGAAGAAAGTTTAGAAGCTGCCTTTGCCTTGCCCTTTGTTGATATCACCAAACAAAGCTACCAATCGGGCAACTACTTAAATGTGTGCTTAATCAATAAAAGCTATACCAAAGCTGCACAAATATTTAAAACACAACTAGAAGTGTTTTTAAACGAAAATATTAACTGCTCTTTGCGTTTTGATGTGCTGGTTAATGCCATTATGCTGCATTTGCACCTTCAACAATTCGATACTGCTTTTGCTTACTTACAAGAAATGCAAGCATATAAACGCAACCTGATTACACCATTGGGGCAATTGCTTATGCGTATCTGCGAAACGCTTTTTTTCTACTGCAAGAGCGATTACAAAATGGCAATGGTGCTTGCCAAGCGCAATATCCGGTTTTTAAACCGCCCCGAAAACAAGAACCCTCAGTTTCGTTATCATCTACAATTTATGAATTGTATTTGGCGCTTTAGTCAGCAAAGAGAAAAGGGGCAAGCAATAAGCGAAACGCTGCTACACGAAAAGAGCAAACTTTATGGCGGCATATACCATGTTTTTAACCAATTGCTTTAAAAAAAAACACTTCATACATACAGTAAACTCTTACTATAAGTATGAAGTGCTTTTACTAGAAGCATTAACTGCTTCTTATTGCATTTTAAGAATCTTAAATTCTGTTCTGCGGTTTTCTTGGTGTTGAGGCTCAGAGCATTTTACACCATTGCTGCACTTGTTTTTCAATTTGGTTTCACCATAACCTACAGCCAATAAGCGCTTAATATCAATACCTTTTGATTGCAAATAATCTACACAAGATTTTGCACGTTTTGCTGAAAGTACCAAATTGTATTGGTCGCTGGCACGGCTATCTGTGTGTGAGCTAAGCTCTATTTGCATATTAGGATACTTCTTTAAGATGTCTATTAAATTATCTAACTCTTTAGCTGCATCGGGGCGGATATTCCATTTATCTAAATCGTAGTAGATATTATCTAAACGCACGGTTAAGCCTTCGCGCAATTGGTCTAAAGTAAGCTCTACCAACTTGGTAGTGCCCGGTTTTTCGCCTTTGGTGTTGATGGTTTTGGTAGCAGTGCTGTAACCATCCTTAGATACAGTAATAAAGTATTCTTTATTAGGCTCTATTACATATTTGCACTTGCAATCTGCTCCGGTAGTGCAAGTTTTTCTAGCTCCGCTTTCTTTTAGTTGTACTTCAACCAGCGCATCGGCCAAATTTCCTTTGTTTCTTTCTTTTGCACAAACTATTAAAGTAATTCCTTTAGAAGGATCTACTTCAGGCAGATTAGCAGTATTATCTACAACGGCTGCCACCGGTGGTTTTTCTTTAACCGGAGAAAGTGGAATAGTAAAATTCGGATTGCTTAATGCTACCTTAATGCTAGTTGAATTGGTTTCGTATTTATCTTTAGAAGCTTCAAATTTGTACTCTTTTCCCGGGTCGGCAGTAAAGCAGAAGTTTCCTTTATCGTCTGTTTTTTTGCTGGCAACTGTTTTATCTACCAACAGCATGTTCACGTTAGCTTCTTTTAGCGGAAGGTTTGTTTCGGCATCTACCACTGTACCGCAAATTTTTACGCCTTTGCGTTGCAACTTGTAAATATCGTCATCGCCTTTACCTCCTGTGCGGTTAGAAACAAAATAACCCAACTTGCCGCTTTCGTCTAACACATAGTTAAAGTCGTCTGCTTCGCTGTTAATTGGTGCTCCTAAATTAGAAACGCCTCCCCACTCGCCATTGGCAAAAGTGGCTGAATATACATCTAAACCTCCCAATCCGGTTCTTGAATCGGATGCAAAAAACAATGTGCCGTCATCGGAAATATATGGAAACATTTCGCGACCCGGAGTATTTACTTTTTGTCCTAAATTGGTAGGAGTGCCCCAACCGTTTGCTTCTTTGAAACTTACATACAAATCTGTTTCGCCATATCCACCGGGCATATCGCTAATAAAGTACAAGCGTTTGCCATCTTTAGAAAGAGTTGGATGCCCCACAGAATACTCACTGCTGTTGAAAGGCAACTCGCTTGGGTTTCCCCATTTTCCTTTCACTGAATCGAACTTGGCGGTATAGAGCTTCAACTTTACTATTCTGTCTTTGCTTTTGCCTACTTTTTTCAGAATGTTGCTACGGGTAAAAATCATTTCACCAAAGCCTTTGGTAAAGGTTACCGGACCTTCGTGATACTTGCGGTTAATTTCTTTTGACTTGGCAAGTGCCTTCACTTTTCCACCGTTTGAAACAAATAGGTCGTAGTATTTTTTATCGGTCCAGCTATCGGTTCTTCCTACAAAAGCACTGGTTCCTCTATTGCTTGAAAAAATTATTGAATTATCGCGATAGTAAGCCACACCAAAATCGGAGGCATCGCTATTTTCGGCAGTAGCAGCTTGAATGCTGTGTGTGCCGTTGTCTTTCAGTAATTCTTCAACACTTACCAAACCATTTGCCAATTCCGAAGCGCGTGCATCGCCCGGATTCAACAGCGCATATTCATTAAAAACAGCATCGGCTTCTTTATATTTTTTATTGGCGCGCAATGCCAAACCGTAAAGCAATTTATTGTTGGCTTTAGCATTGGGCAATTTTGCCAAACTTTCGAGCAATGGCTCGGCTGCGGTATAGTTGTTTAAAATAAGGTAAGTTCTTACCAGCTTTTCTTTGGCTTCTATATTGTTTTCATCTTTTTTTAAAGCTGCTTTATATTCTTCGGCAGCATCCGGAAAAGCAAACTTTTTAAAGAGCCTATCGCCTCTGGAAACTGCCGGATTATTATTGTTGGCGCTAATTGCCTGAGTGGTGTTTGCCGATACGGCAGTGGTGGTGGTGGTGGCAGCTTTTTTTGCCTTCGCCTTTTTGGAAGTTGATTGCGCAAACACACCAATTGTTCCAACCAAGAAGGTGCAAAGCAGTAAAACGATTAGTTTTTTCATCACTTATATTTTGTGTTGGTATAGTTTTAAATTGGTTTAGAAATAGCGCACAGAGCGAGGGTTTACAACGCGTTTGCCTTTAAAATCGAAATCGTAACCCAGCATTACCTCATGCGTGCCACTGGTATAAGGAGAAAGTTTTGAAACTGTAAGATCGTAAGCATAACCAATGCGCAATTGGCGTGTAATATTTACTGCTGCCATAAAGCTGTAAGAGTCTTGCAAACGGTAACCTGCGCCCAACCAAACTCTATCTACAAAAATGAATGCTACGTTAAAATCGAAATCTATAGGTGCATATTTAGGAACATATTTCATTAAAACGCTCGGCATAAATTTTACCTTTTTACCGAGGTTGAAAACATAACCTGCAGTTGCATTTATGTGGGTGTAGCGTCTTGCTGCAGAACCTCCTGTTTCGTATATTTTAAAATCTTTTCTAAGAGCACTTTGCAATAGATTAGGTACAGCAAATCCTACAAAGAATTTTTCGCTGTAGATATAAAAACCTGCCGAAACGTTGGGCAACCAAAGGCTTAGGTTGTTGCCTGCAAAACTAGGATCGGCCGGGTCGCCCGTTTTTACATCATTCAGTTTATTGTTGTAATTGGTAAAGCCCGCACCTATGCCTAAAGCAATTTTTACTTTCTTCTTTTTTCCTACCGGAATTCTATATGCAAAATCGAGCATTAGGTTGTTGGTGTTTGATACGCCTAATCTATCGTGTGTGTATATTAAACCCAATGCAATATTGTTGTTGCGCAATGGAGAATGAATAGCTACCGAAGCTGTTTGAGGCGCCTTTGGAACATTCACCCACTGATGGCGGTAAATGGCAGTGGTGCTAATAACCTCTCTGCTTCCTGCATAAGCCGGATTCAAATACAAGCCGTTAAAGCGATACATGGTGTATTCGGCATCTTGCTGAGCCATGCCGTAAAGCGCTGTAACGAGTGCGCAAATGGTGAGTATTTTTTTCATTCTATACCTAATTGAACGGTTGTTTTAATCTTATCTGTTTATTACCACAAAACCTACAATATCTTTTGTTTTTCCATCGTTCAGCTTCAACACATAATAGTATGTAGCATCGGGTAGTGGTTGGTTGTTTTGCTCCCACGTGCCATCAAAATCATTATGGTAACCTTCGCCCGGGCTGCGCCATACAATATCGCCCCATCTGTTAAAAACTATCAACTCTGCTTTAGGATACCGGTCTATGTTTTCAATTACAAACTTATCGTTCTTGCCATCGCTGTTGGGTGAAAACCCTTCTGGAATTTCAACAAGCGGAGCTGGGGTTACTTGAATAATTACAGTGGCGTTGCTGCAATATACTTTTCCGTTTATTACACCACAAAGTGTATAGCAGAACGAATCTTTACCTGTGTAGCCTGCGTTGGGCACATAGCGAATAATACCTGCTGAAGTATCGGTAATTTCTACGGTTCCGTTTTTAGGTGTGCTGCATAGCGAAATATATGAACCGGGAACAGAAGCATCGTTGGCTTTTAAGTCTATTACTGCGTTTTTATCGCTATCTGCAGTGCCCTCATCATTTACGGCTTTTACCGGAACGGTTACAACCACAGTAGCAGTATCGCATTTGCGTGGAGTTACGGTTACCGGCTGGCAAATAACGTAGAAGAAGGTATCTGCTCCTGCATAAGCCGGACGTGGAGTATAGTCTATGTTGCCGGAGCTGTTTAAGGTAACAGTACCGTTTACAGAAGCATCATCATATACTTCTGTGGTTGAAAATCCGGTGCCGTCTTCATCAATATCGTTTGCAGTTTGGTTTATTACCAACACCGTTCCTGAAGTATAGGTTACAGTATCGTCCACAGCAATAATTCCATCGCTTACCGGAGTAACTGTTACAATTACTATTACGGTATCGCATAAATGGGTTTCATCGCAAGCTACTACGGTAAAACTATCAGTGCCGTTCCAATTTGGTGGAGGCACCATATCTAAGCAAACTGTGGTATCGGTAGTTAATACCGTATCGGCTGTGGTTACGTTTATGATGTTTCCAAGTATTGAAACTATCTGTGTTTTATTGTTATTTACATCGGTTACATTAAAACACAAAACTACACTACTGTCTTCCGGAAATGTAACTCTTATGGTATCTACGGGGTTTCCTTCGTTTGAAATTACCGGAGGTGTGTAGCAAGAGAAAATAGTTAAATCTACTCTAGCAATATCGCATAATTTTGGACTGCCATTATCGCAAGCTGTATAGAAGAAGAAATCGGTTCCTACATAGGTAGTATCGTTAGGTATAAACATTACCATACTGTCGCTTACCACATAAGCATCGCCATGTGCACCATACCCGGCTATATTATCTAATGAAACTGTATGGTTGTAATCGCGATCGAAATCATTGTTCAATACGTTTATATATAGTGTATCGCGGTTGCAAACGGTACCTTGGTCGTTAAACAATGTTGGCACATAAGCATTGCATTCATAAGGCCCAACATACAATGCCAAATCTGCAGTATCGCAACCGGCATTGTTACAAACTTCGTATTTTACAAACACAAAAGTATCTAACGAAACGCCCGGTCCTGTATAAGAAATTATTCCTGTTGCCGTATCTGCCGTTGCTATTCCCGAAGTTGGCTGGCTAATAATCTGAGTAAGTTTTAGCGGACCACAGTTTAAAGGATTGATATCGTTTTTAAGCACCGGATAAGCAAAAGCACATGTTTCTCCAAAGCCTGTTGGTGCTACATCTAAAACAGCTATGGGCTTTTGGCAGGTTACCGGAGCCACACCCACCAACACCATTGCTGTATCGCAACCGCAAGCAGTGCAAAAGCTATATACAATGGTATCTAAACCAACATACGTATTGTTGGCCTGATATACTATTTGATTATTTAAGATACTTGCCGCGCCATTTGCGGGCAGTTTTACAATTGAAAAACCGGTGAGTGTAAACTGATTTAAGTTATCGTTCAACAAAACTTGAACGGTATCTTTTTTTCCTTGTACGGTTTGAAGATTATCATCATTTGCCTCGGGAGCAATACAATTGCCTAGCGTGTTTAGCAAAACAGTAGCTGTATCGCAAGCCGGGCAAGTGTCGCCTTGTGAACGATTGTAACACACCGAATAAACAAAGGAATCTACTCCAGTGCTGGTATTGTTATTGAAGTAATTTAGTTGATTTCCCGAAACCGTTACCGTGCCATTGGTTGGCTGAGTAGTTGTAATTGTAAATGGAATTTTTGCAGGAAAAGAATCGTTTACCAATACATTCAACTTATTGTTGAAATTATTGTAAACTATAAAATTATCGTTTCCTAAAAGTGGAGCTCCACAATAGTTAGAAACCACCACAACCACCGTAACCGGATTAGAGCATCCGCACTGATTACAAACGCGATAAGTAAAAGTGGCTATTCCTAAAAAAGATGGATCCGGAGTAAACACAATGCTATCGTTGTTTAACACCACTGCAGTACCTGCTGTTGCTACCGGAGCCGTTACTATTTGTGTGGTAAGCGGCTTTAAAACAGGCTGCCCAAAAATGGTAGTGGTATCGTTTTTTTGAACATTTATTACTACCGCAGTACCTTGTAAGGTATTAGAGAAATCGCTAACGGCTAAAGGTTGATCGCACTGTGCAAACAAATTCGATTGAAACGAAAAACAAATGGCTACAAATGCGCAGAGATATAAATGAAAAGTTTTCTGCATACTTAATTCGGATGATGTGGGCAAAAATATCTTTTATGATAAAACATTCAAAATAAAACTATCTTTTAAAATAGTTCCTTCAAAACCTTTGGTGGAAAACTCAGCGCTTTTGCTGTTTAAGAAACTGCGCACCCTGCTCTGTAAGTTTGTTTACAAAACGAAGTGTATCTTTCTTAAACCTGAAATAACTCTCTTTTTCTCCGAGAAAAAAATCGCCTTGCAGGTATTCTCTACCATTGATGAGCCACATTACAAAACCATCTGCTTTTTTAATGGTATCGGTAGCCGAATGTGTATCTACAAATGAGTTAAACATGCGTACATTCCTGCCTTCCATAGAAAGGCTGTTGGTGGCAGGAAAATGATATACTACATCGGCTTGGGTGGTAGAATCGCGCAGTGCAACAAACATTTTTTGCGGCAATGCAGTAGATTTTTGTTGAGCCAAAAGCGGCAAAAAAACAGCCTGCATTGCTACTAAAAGCGATAAGAGTATATAGCGGGTTTTCACTTTTTAGTTGAGTGTACTAAATAATCAGCATAGAATCACCATAGCTGAAAAACTTATATTTTTCTTTAACGGCTTGCTCATATGCTTTCATTATTAAATCATAACCGCCAAAGGCTGCCACCATAATTAAGAGGCTGCTTTTAGGCAAGTGGAAATTGGTAATCATAGCATTAGCAATATTGAAATTGTATGGCGGATGAACAAATAGGTTTGTCCAACCTTCGTATGGTTTCAACATTCCATTGCTGGTAATTGCACTTTCTATGGTGCGCATAGAAGTGGTACCAACGGCACAAATTTTCTTTCCATCTGCTTTTGCTGAGTTTACGATTTTTACGGCCTTGTCGTAAATCTCTATCTGCTCGGCATCCATTTTGTGTTTAGAAAGGTCTTCTACATCAATGGTACGGAAAGTTCCTAAGCCAACGTGCAATGTTACTTCTGCAAAGTTTACACCTTTAATTTCGAGTTTTTTTAATAGTTCGCGGCTAAAGTGCAAACCGGCCGTAGGTGCTGCTACCGAGCCTTCGCTTTTTGCAAACACGGTTTGGTAGCGCTCTTCGTCCATGGGTTCTGGCTTGCGCTTAATATATTTAGGGAGTGGCGTTTCGCCCATTCCGTACAATATCTTTTTAAACTTTTCATAGGGTCCTTCGAATAAAAAACGGATGGTTCTTCCGCGCGAAGTGGTATTATCCACAACTTCGGCAATCAACTCATCGTTTTCACCAAAATACAATTTATTGCCCACTCTAATTTTTCTGGCGGGATCTACCAATACATCCCACAAAAAAGTATCGCGATTTAGCTCGCGCAATAGGAACACTTCTATTTTGGCGCCTGTTTTTTCCTTTAAACCATATAGGCGAGCAGGAAATACTTTGGTATTGTTTAAAATCATTACATCGCCTTCACCAAAATATTTCAACACATCTTTAAATACTTTGTGTTCAATTTTTTTTGTTTGACGATTTACTACCATTAAGCGGCTTTCATCGCGATTTTTTGCAGGGTATTCTGCAATAGCATCCTTTGGTAGGTTAAAGTTGAAAGAAGATAATTTCATTGTTAAAAGAATTTTACGGAACTCTGAAAAAGCGGGCGCGAATATACACTCAAAATGATGAGTTGTAAAGTATTGAGCATTTTTTATCGTGTTTGGGCTAATTTCCTAACTCTACTGCTCTTTCAAAAGCTGCTTGCACGCCTTTGTTTATGGATTGCCGAAGGTCTGTTTCTTTAAACGATTTTAATGCCGCTTCGGTAGTTCCTCCTTTTGATGCTACTTTTGCAATCCACTCTTCGCAACTTAACTCATTGCGGCTAAGCAAGTGTACTGCACCAAAAAATGTTTGCATTACCATTAATTCTGCTTCAGATTTATTGAAGCCTAAACTTGTGGCCTTGGCTATCATTTCGTTCATAAAATAAAATACATAAGCCGGTCCGCTGCCCGAAATGGCGGTAGCTGCATCTAAGAGTTGTTCGCTCTCTACATAAATAGCTTTTCCGGTAGTGCTTAGCAGGTTTTGAATAATAAATACCTCCTTTTTATCTAAAGCGCTGCTCGATGAAAAAACTGTAATTCCCATGCCTATTTGAGCAGGCAAATTGGGCATAGCACGCACTACTTTGTGTGTGTGCAGCCGCTTGGCAATATGCTCCATTTTTACTCCCGCCATTATAGACAACACTATTTGCTCTGCATGTAAAAATGGTGCTATTTGAGTTGCCAACGCATCGAAATCTTGTGGTTTTACGGCCAATAAAATTATATCGGCTTCGCCAATTTGAGTGCCTGCTTCGCTAATAATATTTTGTGGCAACACGTTTTTAAATGTGTGCTGCTGCAACTCCTTTTTATCGAAAAGAAAAAGATTTTCGGGCTGTGTAAAATGGGAGTGCAATAAGCAGCGAACATAGGTTGCACCCATATTGCCTACACCAATAATAAGTACTCGCATAATTTATTTTGAAATTTGGGAAAGAAAAAACCGGAACCCATTTCTGGAATTCCGGCTCCGACTATGACACACAAAAGTTTAACAAGATCTATCGTGTATGTATTTGTTATCTTTTTTTATCTCAGGGTTTGAATAATCGCTGCCTGAATCGCTAACTGAATACGAAGACAAAGATACGGTACTTTTTGAAATGCTGTTATTATTATTTGTTAAAGTTTCTCTTTGTGTAGCGGGCTTTTCAAACTCTGCGGTATTCTTTCTAAAGTTTGTTTTGCTGAGTTGCATAAGCCTTTGCTTGCGAAGATCAAATCCCGTATCTACAGTTCTTACATTTAAGTTTTCGCTTTCTTTATTGCGTCTATGGTAAATGAACGGTTCTTCGTTTGGTAAAGCATTTTCCTCATTCGCTTCTAAAGTTGTTTCAGAACGATAATCTAAAGACGTACTTTCTTCAGAAATGTTGCTTTCGGTAGTTTCATTTAACAGATTTTCTTGAACTACTTGACTTACCGATGTTATATCAAACTCAACGCTGTTTTCTTCTACTGCACTTTCTAAGCCGGAAAATAAATCGAATCCATTTTCTTCTTCTTGCTGAATAGTGCTGATGGTGTAAAATTCTTCCTCCACCAACTCTTCTACCGACTGGCTAACAGCCTCTTCTACTGTTTCGGTTACAACGGTAGTTTCTTCAGCTATTACTGGCGCTTCGGTTGCTGCTTGCACTGTTGGTTCTTCGTCTAAAGAGTATATTACTTTCCCGTTTTCAATTACAGGTTGATTGGTTGTAGTTGGTTTATTTTCTTGAGGTTCGGCAGCAGCAGGAGCGGACACAATGGTGTGCTTTTCTAAATCATATACTTTTACCTTTTGAACCGGGGCGTAGGTTTCGTTTGCTTTGGCTTCGAATCCGGTAGCAATTACGGTAACCATGAGTTTATTTCCTAAGCTCATGTCGCGGCTGGTACCTAAAATAATATCTGTTTCGTGTGTTGCAGCTTGTATAAATTCATTGATGGCGTCAATTTCATCTATGCGCACTTCTTCTTCACCCGAAGCAATATTTACCAATACGTTTTTAGCTCCGCGAATATCGTTGTCGTTTAACAATGGTGAACTTAAAGCTGTTTGAATAACAATATTGGCGCGATTTTCGCCCTCTGCAAATGCATTGCCCATAATTGCTGAGCCGCCACAACTCATTACTGTACGCACATCAGCAAAATCTACATTTATTATTCCAGGTTTGGTAATTATTTCTGAGATAGATTTTGCTGCAGTAGTTAAAATATTGTTGGCATGGCAAAATGCCTCTGTTTGTGTAAGGTTGCCATACATCATTCTTATTTTGTCGTTTCCGATAACTAGAATGGTATCTACTTGTTCGCGCAATTTATTGATGCCTTCCATGGCATGGTTATAGCGTTTTCTTCCTTCAAAAGAAAAAGGAGTGGTAACAATACCAACAGTAAGAATTCCCATTTCGCGAGCAATGCGGGCAACCACAGGAGCAGCTCCTGTTCCGGTTCCTCCGCCCATACCTGCGGTAATAAAAACCATCTTGGTATTTTTTCCTAAGAGGCTGCGTATTTCTTCAATGCTCTCTTCGCAAGCTTGCATGCCTACTTCTGGGTTTGCACCTGCGCCTAAACCTTGAGTTAGGGCGGGTCCTAACTGTATTTTATTGGGCACCGGACTGGCGTGCAGCGCCTGTGCATCGGTATTGCAAACTACAAAGTTTACGCCCTCTATTCCTTGTTCGTACATGTGGTTTACGGCATTGCTGCCGCCTCCGCCTACGCCAAATACTTTAATAATGGAATTTTGGTCTGTTGGGAGGTCAAATTCAAATGGTGTCATAACACTTTTGTTTTGATTATTAAATGGATATTGCATGCTATTTTTTTAGTCAAAGTCTTTATTTACGTCTGTATCGGCAAACCACTCTTTTATGTCGTTGTTGAGTTTGGTCCACCATTTGTCGCCCTTGCGCTTTGGAGGGCTGGGTACTTTAGGTTCTTCTTGAATTGGTGCGGCAATGGGTGTAGAATTTTCTTCTACAACTACAGCAGGTGTTTTCTTTTTGTTGGCTTTGTTTTCTTCGTCTTCCGCCAATGCTTCATAGCCTTTTAATACCAACCCTAATCCGGTGGCATACATTGGATTTTTTAGTTCGTCTTTGGTATCTTTTGCAATGTGCTCTGTTGGGCGACCAATTCTGGCAGGATAACCGGTTACGTATTCTACCAATTGTTTAAGATGCATCATTTGCGAACCACCTCCGGTAACTACAATGCCTCCTATTAAATTATTTTGAAGACCGGAATTGCGGATTTCGAAATGCACGGCTGCAAAGATTTCTTCCATGCGGCACTGTATGATGTGTGCTAAAGAGCGCATGGTAATCTCTTTCATATCGTGCCCTGCAATACCTTGTATTTTAATAACCTCGTGCTCCTGCGCTTCTTGTGCTATGGCACAGCCAAAGCGTACTTTCAATTTTTCGGCTTGTGAACGTAGTACTTGGCAATCGTTTTTAATGTCTTGGGTAACTATATCGCCTGCAAATGGTATTACTGCTGTGTGGCGAATAATACCGTCTTCAAAAATAGCAATGTCGGTAGTACCACCGCCAATATCTACCAATGCAACTCCGGCTTCCATTTCCTCTGCTTTTAATACGGATGCAGACGATGCTAATGGCTCTAAAACTAAGCCCAACATTTGTAAACCTGCACGCTCTACGCAGCGCTTGATGTTTTGTGCTGCGGCTACCTTTCCTGTAATAACATGAAAATCGGCTTCTAAGCGTGAACCATACATGCCAATTGGCTGCTTAGTTTTTATATTATTATCTACTACAAACTCCTGCGGCAATACGTGAATAATACGCTCTCCCGGCTCTAATGCCAGTTTGTGCATATCGTCTAACATATCTTTTACATGCAGATGCGTAATTTCTGTATCTGCTTTGGGCAGGGTATAAATGCCTCGGTTTTGGCGGCTGGCAATATGCTGCCCGGCTATACCAACATATACTACTTTAATTTCTACCCCGGAACTTTTTTGTGCCTCTTCTACTGCTTTCTTAATGGCTTCGGTGGTGGTTTGTATGTTATATACTTCGCCACGTTGCACACCTCCATTAGAATCTGCACGTCCCATTCCTAAAATACGCAGTTTTCCAAAGCGATCGCGCTGTGCTACAATACATGCTATTTTAGTGGTGCCAATATCTAAACTGGCAACAATTGGATTTTCGTTGGTTTGTACTCCTTCCATAGTTTCTGCTGTTTGCATAGTCTTTTGTCTCTTTTCGTTTTTAGTTAATAGCTGCCGAAACGGTATCTGCTGCTATAGTTGCTTCTCGTTTTATACACACCACTTGGTTCTCAAATTTCACATTTAGTTTTGCGTAGGTACTCCATCCTTTGCGCGGCATTACATCTTTGTAAAAAGTCTTTAACCGTTGCAATTTTTTTTGTGCGTTTTTATGCGCAAAACCAAAAAGAACACTGTGGTTGCCCGATAGCGGTATTAGCTCTGCCTCTCCATTTTCATCAATCACTATTTGGTCTATAAAGGCATTTAAAAAAGAGTCTTTTTGTATTGCTGTAGCCAAGCCAAACAGTCCTTGTTGTATTATGCTGTCGCGATATACAGACTCGTTTAAATATACCTTACCTAATGCCAACGGAACACGTGCGGTAAAAGTAGAACACAGCGGCATGGTTTGGTTCTTATCGGTTAAATAATAACCCACACCATCGCTGTTAATTATCCTAAGAATGGGGCGCTTTTGCTTTATGCGTACTTGCAACTGCTGTGCTTGATTAAAAAACAACTCTGCACTATCTACAAAGGGCATTAACGCCACCTCTGCTTCCAATGTTTTAAGGTTAATTGCAGCCTTTTTTAAATGCTTTACCGAATCGCTGCAAACACGCTGTATGTTATCTACTACTTCTTTTTCGCTCAAAAAAGATAAGCCCGATTCATAATCAATACGTACATCTACACCGCTGCAAACAAGGGTTTGCTGCTTTTGCACGGCCGAAGTAACCAACACTACAAAAGCACCAATACCCACTACACTTGCAGTAATGAGCAGTACTTTTTTGAGTATAATTTTCCAGCGTTGCATTTGGAATGCCAAAGAATAAATTCAACCAAATGCCCAGAGAAAAACTTCTCTACATTGTGGAAGAAAACAAAAAGAGTGCGCTAAAATAAGGACGAAGCAAGCCGGCTATTTCTGCTTTTGTTGATTCCATATGCTTTTTCTAAACTTGCCAGCAATGTTGAACCAAAAGCTACAGCAAAAGTTACTTCAAAAGTTAAGTCCGCAACAAATTCAGCTAATGAAATTGTTGCAGTTGCCTGTAGCACAACTAGAGCAGCGCATTAAAGAAGAATTAGAAATAAATCCTGCTCTAGAAGAAGGTTTGGAAGAAACCGATTTTGAACTAAACGAATCTGGGGATGTTGCCAACGAAGAAGCCACTGCCGATACAGAAGAAAATGAAGAAATACAAGTAGATGATGAGTTAGATATTTCGGAGTTTTACAACGAAGATGATGAAGGTGTTGCAGACTATAAAACCCGCGACCCCAGTGAATTTACAGATCCCGATGACGATAAAAAAACTATTCCTATTGCTGTTGCCGATAGTTTTCGACAACAATTAGAAGAACAACTTTCTTTATTCAACTTTACAGAAGAGCAGCACGCCATTGCCCTGCATATTATTGGCAGCATAGACGAAGACGGTTATCTCCGCAGAGATTTAATGGCCATTGAAGACGATCTCGCTTTTTCGCAAAACATATATACTACCACACAAGAAATTGAAAAAGTTCTTTCTGCCATTCAACAATTAGAACCATCGGGCGTGGGTGCCAGAAACCTGCGCGAATGCTTACTAATTCAACTCAAAAGAAAAGAAAAACCTAGCATAAACACTGTTATAGCCATTGATGTTATTGAAAACCACTTTGATATTTTTGCCAAAAAACATTACGAAAAACTAGAGAAGATATTTGATATTTCGCCAACCAAATTAAAAGATGCTTTAGACGAAATTACACACCTGAATCCCCGCCCGGGCAATGCAGTAGATACCAAGGACAACAGCGGACAATACATTATTCCCGATTTTTTTGTACAAAACAACAATGGAGAATTAAGCGTAATGCTCAACCGCCAAAATGCACCTGAGTTGCGCATCAGCAGTTCGTTTCGCGATATGCTGCACGAATATAAAAAAGGCAAAAGCCGCACCAAAGCCCAGCGCGATGCCATACAATTCATTAAACAGAAAATAGAAAGCGCCAAGTGGTTTATTGATGCTGTGCAACAAAGGCAAAACACCCTGCTTTCGACCATGAATGCCATTGTGCATTTTCAATACGAATACTTTATCAGCGGAGACGAAACAAAGCTGAAACCCATGATTTTAAAAGATATTGCCACCGCTACACATTTAGACATATCCACCATTTCGCGTGTTTCGAGCAGCAAATTTGTGCAAACAGAGTTTGGCACACTTCCCCTCAAATTCTTTTTTAGCGAATCGCTTTCTACCGATAGTGGTGAAGAAGTAAGCACACACGAGGTGCGAAAAATTATGCGCGACTTTATTGAAAACGAAAACAAAAACGAACCCATTTCGGATCAAGAACTTACAGAAAAGCTAAACGAAATGGGCTACAATGTTGCCCGCAGAACCATTGCAAAATATCGTGAAGCCATGAATATTCCAGTAGCAAGACTGCGAAAAGAATTGCCTTAAGCACACACTTCATTCCATTGGATTCTATCTGCTTGCTTCAATCTTTTTTTAGCTTAGCATTTCAAAATAAAACAATAAGAAGTTTATGCAAGTTACCAATCCCGCAACCGAAACAATTCTTGCGGATATTACAGAAGATAACCTCCAAACATTAGAGCACAAATTGCGCCTGCTGCAAAGTAAACAACTACAATGGGCAGCTACACCTTTAGATAAACGCATTGCAGTATTACAACACTTTTCGGAACTGCTCAACCAACATATAGAACCTCTTGCAGCAACACTCACTGCCGAAGTTGGAAAGCCCTTACAGCAATCGCGCAACGAAATAAATGGTGCGCGCAACCGCATTAAGTGGCTTACAGAAAACGCTACCAAGTATTTAAGCGATGAAGTAATGACTTCCGAAACCGGACTGCTCGAAAGTATAAGCTATGAGCCTTTGGGCGTTGTGTGCAATATCAGTGCATGGAACTATCCTTACTTAGTTGGTGTGAATGTGTTTGTTCCCGCATTGCTTGCCGGCAACACTATCCTTTACAAACCCTCTGAATACGCTACGCTCACAGGCTTGGAAATAGAGAAACTGCTAAAACAGGCCGGAGTGCCCGATGATGCATTTCATGTTGCCGTTGGTGCAAAAGAAGTAGGCGTAGCCCTCCTCGATATGCCTTTTGATGGCTACTTTTTTACAGGCTCCTACAAAACAGGCAAATTTATTTACGAAAAAGTAGCGCCTAAATTAGTACCCGTTGGTTTAGAGCTTGGCGGCAAAGACCCACTTTATGTAACCGATGATATTACCGATATTGCAGCCACAGCCGCAGCCACAGCCGATGGAGCTTTCTACAACAACGGACAAAGCTGCTGCTCGGTAGAAAGAATTTATGTACACGAAAAAGTTTACGATGCTTACCTTGAAGCCTTTGTAAAAGAAGTACAAAGTTGGAAACAAGGGCAACCTACCGAAGATGGTGTTTACCTGGCGGCACTTACTAGAAAAGATCAACTCAATGTATTAGAAAACCAAATACAAGATGCCCAAACCAAAGGAGCTACGGTTGTGTTTGGTGGAAAAAGAAAAAACGGCAAAGGCAACTTTTTTGAACCTACCGTAATTGCCAATACCAACAACCAAATGCTGGTAATGCAAGAAGAAAGTTTTGGACCTATTATTGGCATTGCGAAAGTAGCCAACGATGAAGAGGCTATTGCATTAATGAACGATACCGAATATGGATTAACAGCTTCGGTATATTGCAACCAAGCCTCTAGAGCAAAAAACATTCTTTCGAAAGTAAACTCCGGTACTGCTTATTGGAATTGCTGCGATCGCGTAAGTGCCGCACTGCCTTGGAGCGGAAGAAAACACTCCGGTTTTGGCAGCACACTTTCGCACGTTGGGCTACGCACCTTTACCCAACCAAAGGCCTACCACCTAAAAGGATAAACTTATGGCAAAACGAATTTTTAAAAACGAAGCACATCAGCAACTTTTCGATAAGCAAGGTTTTATTGTGTTGCCATTTATTAACGAAGCCGAAGTGGCCGCGTTAGATAAACTCTTTGATGAACTGCATCCCAACTTATCGCAAAGTGGCTTTTTTAGCGGCAGTTACAGCAGCGATGTTCAATACAAAAAAACTGCCAGCAATAAGATTGTTGAGGTTTTTAACCGCGCTTATCAAGAACTGTTTATCAACTACACTCCTTTTGGCGGTGCCTTTTTATATAAAGTACCCGGAGCCAACAGCGAACTGGCTGCCCACCAAGATTGGACAATTCTAGATGAACAAAAAAACGTAGCACTCAATTGCTGGGTTCCGCTATGCGATGTTAGCCTGCACAACGGCCCTATTATGATTTTGCCCGGCAGCCATTTCGATAATTTTAATGTGGTACGTGCACCCACCTTGCCTTTCTTTTTTAGTGGAAGCGATGCCATGGTGGTAAAGGAGCTTTTACCTATGGAAGTCAAAGCCGGAACTGCCGTAATTTTAAACCAAAGCGTTATTCATTATTCGCCACCAAACATGAGTAACCAAGTACGAAAAGCCATTACTGCCGGCATTAAAAGCGAAGGCGCACAAATGTATTTTCATTACAAAGTGCCCGACAAAAACGAGCTTGAAGTATTTGAAATGGATGACGATTTCCTTATCAGTTTTAAGGATTTTGCAAACGATATTGGTAAACGCCCTTACCTCGGAAAAAGCATTGGCACTTTACCTTACAAACTGCCCCAACTTAGTGGACAAGAGTTATATGCCAAACTAAAAGAAATGAAGGAAGGAGCAGGCTTTGAGATGACACCACTCGAAGTTCCTACTTCAACAAATGCGCCTGCTGCAACTACCGAAAAATCGGTATTCAGAAAAATGATAGATGCTCTTTGGGGATAAAAAAAACTGCCCCCTTTGCAGGAAGGCAGTCTTAGTATAAAACGGACAAACGAAAAACTTGACTATGCTTGGGTTGCAGGAGCAGCAGCCTTTACAGTTGGTTTTGCTACTACTTTTTTCTTAGCTGCTACTACTTTTTTAGGAGCAACTTTTTTTGCTGCAGGCTTAGCAGCTGGTTTTGCAGCAGCCTTTGCAGATTTAATAACTAATTGGTTCTCCAACTTTTCAATTTTCTTTGAAAGTTTTTCAACTTCAGAAGCACCTAAGCGAACGAATTTTTTTACAGTTTCGTTATACTTTTGCTCGATTTGACCTCTGCGACCTTCTGTTTTTTTGAAAAGTTCGTTTACGATTTTTTGACCGTCTTTTTCACTTACTTTTCCTTTTTCAACTAGGTCTTCTACTACCTCTTGAAATTTTTCTGAAGCTTCGGTAGCTAAGCCAACGCTTGCGTAGAATAATCTGCGCAAAGTTTCTTGTGTTTTGTTTTCAGCCATTGTGATTATGTTTTTTATTTTTTGAATAATTGCAATGCAAATATAAATGAAAATTTGTTCTTACAAACTGAAAATCAATGCTATTTACAGTAGTTTTTTTTATCTAAAGTCTGAAAGTGTTGTTATTCAACGATTTGCGGATGCTTCAATCGGTTTAAAAAATTATTTAACGCGATTATTTTAACACAACATGATTATTTTTTAACGCTTTTTGAATATAAACAATTTAAAATACTTGTGTGTTTATCTATAAAAGCGGGAGATGGCTTCTGATATTACTATTTGTTTTCCGTAGATAACTTTCAATACAAAAAAGTAAGGTGCTTTTGCTTGCAACGGCTGTGGCAACAATTAAATAAAGCGTGCTTTGGGTACACCTATCACGCGCAAAATTGGGTAAACTAAATGGGCTTAAACTGCTCAAAGCCCTGTTTGCAGCTAAAGCAAAAACGAATGGCACGGCAAAGTGTGGAACCAAATGGAGCATTTAAGGTAGTATCGGTGCTGCCACAATGCGGGCATCTAACTTTATTAAGCGCTTCTTCACTTATGTCTCCATCAATGTGTACGGGAGGTGCAATACCGAATTTTTCGAGTTTTTGCTTGGCTTCTATGCTCATGCGGTCGCTGGTCCAGCGGGTTTCAAAATCTACTAGAATTGCTACTTGCTCAAAGCCTGCTTGTAATACGGCTTTTTCAATATCTTTTTTCATTACGTCTATAGCCGGACAGCCTACAAAAGTAGGGGTCATGTGCACTGTTGCAGATTGATTATTCTCGGCAATTACTTTGGTAATAATTCCCATATCTACTACTGAAAGCACCGGAATTTCAGGATCTTTTACTTGCTCTAATGCTGCGTAAATTTTTTGCGACAGTACATTCATGCTGTAATTAGTTTGCTAATACAATCTTAGCTACACACCTTTCTTTTCCTAATTCGTTTGCGCTGTAAACGGTGTAAACTCCGGTAGCAACTCTATTGCCCGAATATGTTTTTCCGTTCCAAATCATTTGCCCTCCGTTGGCTTTTCCTTGGTGAACTAATAATCCAGAAGCGTCTGTAATCTTCACAAAAGCATCGTCTACCAAGCCTTTAATGGCTATGGAGCCGGAATAAGAAGCTTCCACGGGATTGGGATATACAGTGGCTTTATTACAGGTTTCGCCACCCTCGATGGCATCGCCCAAATAGCTTGCCACTCCTTGCTCTGTGGCAAAAAAGACTTCGCCTGTTTGTTGGTTTACGGCTATGTCGGTAATAAAATTAGATGGTAGTGGGCTATTATCTACATTAAACCGTAGCAATTCTTGTTTGCCATCGGCAGATATAAGCCAAACGCCATTGTTGGTGCCTACCCATTTTCTATTGGCGGCATCTACTGCAAGTGCCTTTACAACTTCTGTTCCAAATAGGTAGCCATTAAAGCCATCGCGCTGCACCACAATGCGCTGGGCATCGCAACCGCCTTGGCTTAAAACGCTGCGGGCGCAGAAAAATGTTTCTATTCCTTCATCGGTACCCACCCATACGGCACCATCTTTGTCTTCAACCAAGCAGTTTACGTTGCCATTGTTTAATCCTCCGTTTCCTTTGCCGGTTCCCAATACGCGGAAGGCATCATCGGCTGTGCTTTCTAAGTTACTGCCATCGTAATATACATTGATAATTCCGGGGCGCATGAGCATCCACTTGTAACCGTTGGATGTAATAAGGAGTTTTTTCACCAATTGCCCGGTAGAAAGATATGGCAATTTCACCCATTCTCCGGTTGCCTTTTTTACAATAATGCCAAAGTTGGTATAAGAGTTTACCATCCAAACATTGCTGTATTTATCTAAGGCTATGGCTGTAACGCGCGTAACTGCGGGGTCGCCCGAAGCTCCGGTTAAAGGTGAATTATTTTGATTGTATTGCTGAATGGTATTGGTGTTTAAATCTACCTCTGCCATACCCTCGCGATTAGATGCCAACCAGGCTTTTTTACCATCGTTAGATACTGCTATATTCACAATGTCGGGAAAGTTTACCAGTGCCGGAGATGAATAGCCGTTTATATTTTTCCATTTTTCGTTTTCCAGCACATACATGCCCAATGTGTTGTAAGTATATCCCCAAGAACCATCGGTTCCACCACCGCTAATCCATGTAACATTGTCTTCTATGGCTACATTAAAAGAGCTGTAAGAATTAGGGCTGTTGGGGCTTATTTTTTCTCCGTTTTTAAACACACCATTGTAAACATCACCCATCCAAACTATACCGCTTTCGTCTTTAAAATATTGAACGGGACTGCCTAAAACCGGAGCTATTATTTGCTGAGTTCCGGCTGCATTTATATGAAGCACATTGCCTTCTCCGGTGATTTTGTTGTTACACATCACATACAAATCGCTGCCTCGGCTATCAATTGTCAATATATGCAATGCAGTATCAAAAAAAGTTTTTTTCCATTTACTGCCATCGAAACTAAAAAGCGTATCGCTGCATACACCATAGAATTTACCTGCGGCAAACTCGGTAAATACAAACTTCCTTTCGGGTAGCGAATCTTGTTGTGTGTAGGTGGTCCAGCTATTAAAGTTTTGAAGATTGGCGGCACTGAGCGAAGCACTTTTCATACCTTGTTCTGTAGCAGCAAAAATTTTGTTGTTGCCTATAGCCACATCGTACACAATTACGTTTTCTCCATTTTTTCCAACAATATAGGTTTCGGCTATTTCCTTTTTTGCTTGATTAACGGCAAGGATGCCCACATCGGTTGCGAAGTAAATGCGCTGTCCTGCATTGCAAATGGCGTTGATATTTTTGGTTCCTGCAATTACCTTGTTTTTAAGGTCGGGAAGGTTGTACACATCTGTAGCGTTTACCAGTAAGTCTATATTACTATTGTTGTATGCAATGGCAAGGGTGGCGGTAGTTGGATTATAGTCTATACACTTTATTCCCACATCGCTTAATGCTGTTTGCTTGTCGTAAAAAATAATTACTCCCGATGCTTTTTCGTAGCTATACAGCGATTGTGTACTGCTTACAAAAACTTGGTCTCCGGCATCTTCTAAACCGGTAACATCTTTATATGGAAAATGAAGCCTCCATGTACCCAACGGTTGGGCTGTGGCTGATATGGAAAGCAATAGAAATAGAAGTGGAAAAAATTGCATTGCTCAAAAGTAGAAATTAGACGGTTGAAACGAAGCAATAGTAGAAATGTTGTTGCCTTAAAAAACAAAAGGCCTGCAATGCGCAAGCCTTTTGTTGATTTTCTTTGAGGGAGATTACTGTGTTTTAATTTGCATTAGTTGCTTTTTTCTATGAGTTTGTGTTTGTGTTTTTTTAATTGACGAGAAATAGTATCTACTGCTATATCGGTGCTTTCTTCAAACGTTTTAGAAATTTCGCTTACAAAAAGGGTTTTGCCCGGTACCATCAGTTTTATTTCTACTATTTTATCTTTTATGTTTTGCTTGGTTCCAAGTTTTAAAAACACTTCTGCTTCAATAATTTTATCGAAAAACACTTCTAGTTTTTCTAGTTTTTTGGTGATAAAATCAACCAGTTGGTTTGAAGCATCAAAATGTACAGGATTAATTACTACGTTCATGATAAACTAAGGATTTAATTGATGAAATAATTTGTTTGCCATTCTCCCTCCTTGTTACAGTTTTAAATGTATATGTTACAATTGAGTGTTACAACAGATTAACGAAAATTTTATGGAAATGTTTCGCATACCTGTACTACTTTCTAAACGTTCTACGCTGTAAATTATTTTGTGGCAAACAAAGTCCTTAGCTGCATCTGTAACATAAAGCACACAGCTTTATTTAGCTATTGCCAGTTTAATGGTTTGCTGCGTATAGTTGGTGCTTACACGCAAGAAATATGTTCCATTTTCAAACGCTGTGGTTGCAAACCTAAAGGCAAACTCGCCCGCATCTGCCACTCCAGAATACAATTGTTGTACCTTCTTTCCGGCAATATCAAATAATGCAATTTCTATATCAGTTTGTTGTGAAACATTGTAACCCACTACAGCTTCGTTGGTTGCAGGGTTAGGCTTTACTTTTAGTTGCAATTGCGCTGGTGCAAATTCCTGAACAGCATTGGCTGAGCAAACTACATCGTAATTGGTATAAACAGGATTCCAGTTGCACCAGCCCGCAGTCCAATTATCGGCAGTAGTTTGTGTACCGCTAAATGCACCTATAAAATTGGTAGGCTCAAAAAACGGGTGTTGCAATTTGCTGCTTTGTGCAGGAATGAGTACCGGAGCATTATAGTTGCTATAACCATTGCTGGTATCGGTATTTATGGGATTATTGGGGTTAAACGGGTATTGATTATTATGGCAAATAGGTGAAGTAGCATTGGGCACAAAATTGGGGCTGCTTAAATTAAATGGAGCAGGAATACCCAAATCGGAAGTGGCATTTGCATAAGTGGCATTTTTATTTTCGGGCGAAAGAAACCAGTTCCACGGACCGCTCCATGGTGCAAACGAATAAACGCTAGTATCGCCAGAGGTGGTGGTAGGTGTTAAGTTTCTTGCTCCGTTGTACACAAAGAAAACGTCTTTTTTTCCTGCCGTAGTAGGCGTTCCGGCAATGGCAACACCTTTAAATTGCGAAATGCCGCTTGCTAAATTAGCTATGGTAGAGCCATAGGTTCCCGATAGCGACTCGTCTATTAAAATGCCTGCAGGATAGCCCATTAAAACAGAGTTTAATAAACTTAGTGCACTACCTCTTCTGGTATGTACTGCAGCGGTGTGTTGTGGATCGAAGGTGGTGGCTGTTGGGCTTTCTATTGGACCGGCAGCGGTATAGTTTGCAAATACACACTTGGTAATTTTAGACGTATCTCCATTTAAGCCCGAAACAGTTCCATTTTGGTAACTATCGCTTTCAATAAATTTTGAACCGGATTGGTCGGCAGCAAATGGATCGCGCAAACTCATGCCAAATTGGTTTAGTCCGGTGTATCCGTTATCTACATCAAAATCATCGTCCCAACTGCGGTAAGCAACTAAGTATTTAGAGTTCACGGTGCCTCCAAACCATTCGTAAGAATCGTCTCCGCAGTACGAAACTTGAATATGGTCTAAACGAGTGCTGTCGCCTACTGCACCAAGTGTAAGCCCGTTGATTTCATTGTTGGGAGAAAATGCAATACCGGGAAATTCAATTCTTACATAACTTAAATGTCCTGAGTTATCGTGTGGATCGTTGCCTCCGTACAAAGAGCGCAAACCGCCTTCTACTTGAGCTTCGCCACCATTCCAATTGATGGGTGCTTTTCCGCATAAAATAATACCGCCCCAATCGCCATACGTACGCTGGCCAATCGGTTGGTTAGATGTAAACACTATCGGTTGGCTTGGTGTGCCAACAGCCATCAATTTAGAACCTCTTTCGATAATTAAAGTGCCTTTGGTGCTTTTATCGCCCTTAATTATTACACCCGGATCTATAGTTAGTGTGGCATTGTTGGTTACATATACATATCCTTTCAGTAGATATTGCTGGCTGCAAGTCCAGTGTGTGTTGGTTGTAATACTGTCTTTAACTTCTACTACAGCTACTTGTGCCACCACTGTTTTACAAACAGTTAGCAGTGCGAGCAATGCAAACATTGTTGTGCTAAATTTTTTCATGTAATACCTTTTTATGTTTAAAATTTTCGCTGCAAAGGTGCCGTGGCTGTATTATGAATTTCTTACCTAAAAATTGCCTTTTTATTATTTTATATTCATAGAGCATTTATTTTAAAAACAAAAAAGCCACTGCCGCAATCGTAGAGCAGCAGTAGCTTACAGCCTTGTAACTCTAAAAAACTACAACTTAAATTTCACACCCAAAGAGTAGTATCTGCCGTTTTTATAGTGCATGATTTCGCGATCTGCACTATTGCTTTCAAACTTATTGTTGCGATCTATATCCAGCACCAATCGGTTGGCTTGGTTAATTAAATCTTGTATTGAAAATGTAACTGTTAATCGCTTAAAGAATGTTTTTGAAACAGAAAAATCAAGCGTATGTTTTTCCATTTCGCCAATACTACCATAGGCTATGTTGCCAATAGCATATACACGTGCACCATACACATTATACAACAGCGAAGCCTGCAAGCCAAGCGAATCGTGCTGAAAGTAAAGGCCTGCATTTACAATATATGGAGATTGACCTTGCAATTTTGTGGTGCTAACCAAGTTGGTGAGGTTTGGAAGCGTTACGTGTGAGTTAATATATGCCGCATTAAACACCAGCGAGAAATGGTTCATTATGCCACGCGGCAAATTGGGTGTAATAAAACCCAGATTCTTCCGCACATCTAATTCTGCGCCATAAACAATGGCCTTGGTACCATTTATGAATGTAAACCCTTTGCTATCGCTGCCTCCTGTAGGAGTAATTACTTGCTGGATAGGATCTTTAAAATGCTTAAAGAAAGCTCCAACATGTATCATGTCGCCATGTTCGGGATACCACTCAAAACGCACATCTGCATTGTGAATTTGGGCAACCTTCAACACTTCGCCTTTGGGATAAAACACTGTTGGAAACAACGAACCATAATTACCTGCATTAAACTCAAAATCGTAAAAGAAAAATGGACTCCACTCTCTAAACTCCGGGCGGTTTACGGTTTTGCCATACACAAAACGCAACAACATATTTTTGTGTACATTGATACTAAGGTTTGCCGATGGCAGTACAAAATGAGTTACCACTGCAAGTCCAATACTATCTAGGTTTAGGAAAGATTGCAGCGATTGTTTATTGTATTCATAACGCAAACCTGTTATCAATTTTACCCTGCTTCCAATAGGTAAATTGGCACAAACATAGCTTGCCGTTTGCAGATTTTGAGCTTTATACCTATCGCTCTTTCCTGTAATTTCATCTAACTTAAATTTAGTGCTTTCGCCTGTGTTGGCCGGGCTAAAAATAGTATCGAGCGGCAGGCGTGTAAGATAAAAAGCATCGGCTCCCGGTTGAATGGTATAACCCAAAATACGTGTGCTGAAGGTTCGCCATTTGTATTCCACATAATTGCCAACACTAAGGTGAAAAGTATAGTCATTTACATTGATTTCGTTGCGCAAGGTTTGGTTAAACGAAAATGAATTTTCGCGCAATTCAGAAAAGAATCTTCCCCCGCCATTTACCGGATCTACCACGTTGGCAATTGGTGCTTTCCACAAACTATCGGGAGTCATGGAATAGCGTATTCTTTTAAAATCCGGCTCTTTTTTGCTGCTAAAACTATAGCTGCCGCTCCACTCGTATTGTGTTTTGTGTTCTCTAAACTTGTGGCTGCCCATAAGCTGTCCGGTAACTATTGTTCTTGCTTGGTAGTATTCGGCAAAAAATCTATCGTTTATACCATTAATGAAATTTCCACGCATGGTATTTTGCTCTCTCCCCGTTTGGTTTAGCAACAGTTTTATATCTATTTGATGGTTTTTAAATCGCAGTGCCATATTCTGCATTACACCCACATTTACCTGTTTGGTGCTCACGGTATCTGTTGGAGCAGAAATTTGGGTGGCCGAGTCGTAATCGGCTCTATTGATATTGAACCTGCTGGCAGTAATACTGTATGTAATTGCTGTGGTACTTCCCAGAGTAACTCCCTTTTTGCGCAACACTCCCTGCAATGCAATATTGGCGCGCATATCGGGCATGGCTTTAACCGGACTTAGCGCCCAGTTGTTTTTAAACGATTTGGTAATGGCTGTAATATTTTCGCTGTTTTTTGAAATATATTCCGGTATGCCACTCGGCATGGCTCTATAGCCATTGTCGAAACCAAGCAATTCTGTTTTGCTGCCTTGTGTTGTATATATAGGTTTAAAGGTTGAGCCTTCGCGAAAAGAAACTGAATAGCCTGCGCTTACAGAATTTTTTTCAGGAATACTCTGGGTATAAATTTTAACCATTCCTCCGGCAAAATCGCCCGGCAACTCCGGTGAAGGTGTTTTGTGCACCATTATTCTTTCCAACATACCTGCCGGAATAATATCGAAAGAAAAAGCACGCCTATCGGTTTCGGAGCTGGGAGCCGCAGCATCGTTTATCCACACACAATTGTATCGCTCCTTTAATCCTCTAATATTTACAAACCGCCCTTCTTGAATAGAAACCCCGGGAATGCGCTTTACCACTTCTGCAGCATTGCGATCTTGCCCCTTGCTAATTTGCGCTGCCGAAATACCACTTACTATTCCTGTTTCCTTTCGCATGGCTGCTACCACTGCACTTTCTGTGGCTCTTGTTTTGGTGGCAACAATATCTACTTCTTTTATTTGTGTTGCTGCCTCTTCTAATTGAGCATGTATGGTTGTTGTTTGCCCATTTTTAATTTCAACCTGTTTTATTGCTTTGGTTGCATATCCAATATAAGTAACCATAACCGTATGTTTACCTATGGAAATTCCTTCTATTTTATAGCTACCATCTATCCCGCTTACCGCTCCTAAGGTGGTGTTTTCTATTTTAACTACTACACCAATAAGCGGCTCATTTGTTTTGCTGTCTGTAATAACTCCAGAGAGCACCCCCTGCGAAAACACGTTTACCACCCAAACTTTACAAAAAATAAATGCCAGCCAGAAGCATTTTTGCATACTATTAAAATTTGAGCGGCAAAAATCTGTGTGGGCTGTGTTCTAATTGTTTTGTTACAATTAACTGAATGTTATGAATTAGGTTGGTGTCTTTTCCTAAAAAATAACCAACAAGAGAATTTTTTCTCTCTTTTGAAAAAGAATAATCGCCTATTTTTTGTATTTCAAAAGCAGAACATTACATTTGCGCCTCGTTTTTTGAAAACAAGTGTGGATAAGTGTGTTTTGCCACTTTATCTATATTAACCGAAAATAATCAAAAGCCAGCGTAGCTCAGTTGGTAGAGCTACTGATTTGTAATCAGTAGGTCGGGGGTTCGAATCCCTCCGCTGGCTCTATCGTTTTCTTTAAAGTTTTTTCTTTGAGGATTAGATTGAACTTGTTTTCGGATAATTCTTGAAAAAATATTTCTTTCAGCGAAAGCACAGAAAGAAAGGCCGGGGGAATAGCCAAGTGGCCAACGGCAACAGACTGTAAATCTGTCCTCTTCGGAGTTCGGTGGTTCGAATCCATCTTCCCCCACAATAAATAACGTTCTTTAAAAAAGAATTTTGAAAGATTGCTTAAACAAGGCAGCAACTTTATATGGTTTGCTACCGCTAAGGTTTTCTTTTAAAAATGCGGGAGTAGCTCAGTTGGTAGAGCGACAGCCTTCCAAGCTGTAGGTCGCGGGTTCGAGCCTCGTCTCCCGCTCCATAAAAGGAGTTTTGTGGAAAATTCCTTAACAAGCCGTTGTAGCTCAGTGGTAGAGCACTTCCTTGGTAAGGAAGAGGTCGCGAGTTCGATTCTCATCAACGGCTCAAGTAAGTTTAAAACAAACAACTATAAACAATTACATCAACCATTAAAAAAAGAAAAAATGGCTAAAGAGAAATTCGTAAAAGACAAGCCGCACGTAAACATTGGTACTATTGGCCACGTTGACCACGGTAAAACCACACTTACTGCTGCTATTACAACAGTACTTGCTAATAAAGGCATGGCTGAAAAACGTGATTACAACTCAATTGATAACGCTCCTGAAGAAAAAGAGCGTGGTATCACCATCAATACTGCACACGTTGAGTACCAAACAGAAAACAGACACTACGCACACGTAGATTGCCCAGGTCACGCTGACTATATCAAAAACATGGTAACAGGTGCTGCGCAAATGGACGGAGCTATTCTTGTGGTAGCCGCTACAGATGGTCCTATGCCTCAAACTCGTGAGCACATCTTGTTGGCTCGCCAGGTAGGTGTTCCTCAAATTGTTGTGTTCATGAACAAAGTAGATTTAGTGGACGATCCTGAGTTCTTAGAATTAGGCGAAATGGAAATCCGCGACTTATTAAAATTCTACAACTTTGATGGTGATAACATTCCTGTTATTCAAGGTTCTGCTTTGGGTGGTTTAAATGGAGATCCAAAATGGGTTGCTAAAATTGAAGAGTTGATGGCAGCTGTTGATAATTGGATTCCGGTTCCTCCTCGTGCAGTTGATCAACCATTCTTAATGCCTGTTGAGGATGTATTCTCAATTACTGGTCGTGGTACTGTTGCTACTGGTCGTATTGAGCGTGGTGTAATTAACTCTAACGATCCGGTTGAAATCATCGGTTTACAAAAAGAAGGCGACAAACCTTTACAATCTACCGTTACTGGTGTGGAAATGTTCCGTAAAATTCTTGACCGTGGCGAAGCTGGCGATAATGTTGGTTTATTGTTGCGCGGTATTGAGAAAGATAACATTAAGCGTGGAATGGTTATTGTTAAACCAGGCACCGTAACTCCTCACACTGAGTTTAAATGCGAAGTTTACGTATTAAGCAAAGAAGAAGGTGGTCGTCACACTCCATTCTTTAACCAATACCGTCCTCAGTTCTACTTCCGTACTACTGACGTTACAGGCGAAATTACACTTCCTGCAGGTGTAGAAATGGTAATGCCTGGCGATAACGTTACCTTGAATGTAAAACTCATCTATCCTATTGCGATGGAAAAAGGTTTACGTTTCGCTATCCGCGAAGGTGGACGTACAGTAGGTGCCGGTCAGGTAACTGAAATCGTTAAGTAATTAAACCTTACTAACATAATGAAATGGCTGCCCAAAAGGCGGCCATTTTTATTTGGCAGTTATCGCAAAAGTTCATCAACAAGGGCTCCATCCTTTAATTGTACCAACAACCTACGGATGCATATAACGTGAATGATTGCACAGCCCTTTTACTCATTGCGGTTTTCGGTTTTGCGGGCGGGCGGGCTTCTTCCCAATTGTTGGCTACTCAATCAATTTTTGTGTCAAACTTGTCCCAGTAACGTCAGGCAAAAAGCTAATTATTGAGTTTGTTTTTTTCCATTTAAGTAGCTTAGGTGTTAGGAAAATTTGATAGTTGTAATTGTATGGTCCTAAAAATTTTTGACCTGAATTTGAAACCCAAACCTCCCAGTCAATAAGTCCAGCTTGTTTTAGTTGATGCAATCTTTTAGTGAATATGTTTTGTATGTGTTCTTCTATTCTTGCCATTCTTTGGTCAGAGTATTTAAGTCTTAGCTTTCCTGTTGCATCATTTTCTTTCTCCATATACATTTTTTCTTGTTCGGTTTGTTCAAATTCAGGATTGTAAGGAATTTCAATATCCTTCTCTGTCAGGCAAAGTGAAAGGGTAATATCAAATGGCACTTCTTGTATTATTAGTGAAATAATTACTTTACCTATTTCGTCAAGAAGATTAAAATCAAATGCAACTTTCTCAATTAAGTGAATATGATGTCTTAGGTCTTTAAATGATTTTATTGAGTTACATAAATCCAAAATCATACTTGTAACTGTTACATCATGTTTAGGACATTTATCAATCAACTTTCTAATTATCTCATTGAAGCATTTTATGTCGAAATGGACATTTTTCTCAAAGTCAATTTTATTCCCCCAAAACGCAAAATCAAATACTTTTAGATAGCCAAAGTTGTCAATTATGATATTTGCTTCATGCAAATCCCCGTGAGATACTTCATAGTTGTGTGCTTTTTCTAAACCTGAGGCGAGTTGCTTAATAATACTAATCACTAATTCTGTGGATAGTGTTTCATTTTCGCTATGCAAGTTACCTATTGTTTTGCCTTGAACATAGTCCATTACATAGCAATTTCTTTTCACCCCTTTAATGATAGATGTAGCCAAATAGTAAACTGTCCCAATTTCAGGTTCTGCTGACAGTATGAACAGCTTTTTAAACTCACCTAATAGGTATTCATCTTCTTTGTCGTCATAATATCCAATGAACTTTGCTACAAGGTTTTTGCCAGAAATATTATCTTTAAATAAATATGCAGCTTCTTCTTTTAAAGTAGTAGCTTCGCTCAAGTCTATATTTTTATGTTCTCTTAAATCTATCATCGCAGAATTTCATTTTAGTGTGATTGCATATTTATTGTCAAGGTATCGGATAATTGTCAGTCCGTTAACAAGTTCTTTTAGACGCTGAATTACTGTCCCCCAACACCGAACTAAAAAGAAAGAACAACTTCTAAAATAACTACGTCAAAGTCTGCCGAAACAACTAACACGGGGACAGTCATTCAACGTCTTTTTGATACTCTGTCAATGTGTTCGCAGTCGTCCGATAGCCTTGCAGCCAACTAATACTTTATAAAAGTATGGTTGCCTTTATGTTTCTCTTGTGTTGCTTGATGCAATTCTATTCCCTTCTATATCTTTATATGCAGCAATAAGCCCAATTCTATTGTCTGTTTTTGGATATAGAATTTGTCCACCGCTTGAGGTGGTGCCAACACAACGCTGTTTAGCGAAGCAATGTAATACTGCCTTTAAAATCGCTTCTGGAATAGTTGTCTATCCATGTAATAGAAAGTGTATAAACATATACACCACCCGGTAGGTATTTACCACCATACATGCCATCCCATTTAAAGTGTTTATCGTAAGAGTCGTACACTTTTTCGCCCCATCGGTTAAACAACTGGAACTGCATTTGTTTCCAAGCATCTTTATTTCCAAAAATTTCTAAGAAAGCATTGCGCTCATCGTTTCCACCAGGGCTAAAAGCATTAGGCACAAACACCGGATACTCCGGCACTACTGTAATATTTACGGTATCGCTCCAAATACAACCATTGGTATCTACTGCCGTAATTACATAAGGCATAGAAGCCATTGGCGAAGCTATGGTAGAAGAGCAGTTTGGGCAGTTTAAATACAATGTGGGTCTATAATTATAGCTTGCTACCATTGTTCCGGGAGTGTTTTCTACCTCAATTTTTACCTTGCCTCCCAAAGGAATAAAAGTATCGTTTGGTGAAGCCATTATTCTAAAGATAGAATCGTTCCTTACTTCTAAAACCGTATCGGCCTTACAGTTCCTACTATCTGTTACAGTTAAAGCATATATCCCCGAAGGTAAGCCTGTGATGTCCTGCGAAAATGCACCATTGCTCCATGCATAAGTTGTGGTACCCACGGCTCCCGTTTGTGCCATGTAAATTGCTCCATTTTCTAGTGGCGGACAAAGCACATCTATCACTAATGGTAACAATGTAATGCCCGGCAACTCGTTTACAAAAATATTTTGCTCAACAATAGTACAAGCATTTGCATCTGTAACCGTAAGGTTGTATAAACCGGTGTTTAATCCTTCAACAAAGTTACTATCTACATTTGCCGGACTCCAACTGTAAGTATAGATTGGCGTACCGCCCGAAACGGTGGCAGTAATTGTGCCATCGCTAAAATCTTTACAAGAAACCGGAGTGGTTTGTGTGGTTAATGCCAATTGAGAAGGCTCAGTTACGGCAATACTTTGTAATGCCAATGTACAATTGTTGGCATCGGTTACCGTAACATCATAGGCACCTGCTGCCAAATTACAATTAGGCTGCACAACAGCACCATTAGACCAACTAAAACTGTAATTTGGCGTACCTCCCGATACGTTCAAATAAATGCAGCCATCGGTTTCGCCAAAGCAGCTAATGTGAACTGCTGAATCTGAAACCGCGAGTGGCGTTGGCTCTTGTACACAGATAGTAGTTCCTGCTACCGCACAGTTTGTGGTGTCGGTTACTGTTATGGTATAGCAACCCGCAGTTAAGTTTTGAATATCTTCTGTAGTAGCACCATTGCTCCATTGGGTAGTCCACGGTCCGCCAACTCCAGTAAGTGTAACATCAATAGCTCCGTTTGAACCTCCTGCACATTGGATATTTGTAATTACAGAATCTATTGCCACCGATGACAGTGGTGAAGGAATAATAAACTGAATAGAGTCCACACAATTATTACCATCAACAATATATACTTTTGTATTGCCGCCACACAAACTGCTCTGGGTGTTTCCGGTTGGGTTTCCTTGTAAATCCCAAATAACGGTAATAGTTCCCGTTCCCCCGCTGGCATCAACCGTTGCCGCACCATCGCAAGAAGATGAACAGGTTGTGCCTGTGGTGTCTAATAATACCGGAACCAATGGCTGCGGTTCAAAAATATCGCCAGTGGCTGTAGCCGTACAATTAGAGTTTACATCGGTTACAGTTACAGAATATGTAGCCGGACACAAAGCTGTAAGTCCTCTTGTAGCACTTCCGTTGCTCCATTGAAAAGAATAGTTTCCACTACCGCCAATTGCAACTACCCTAATAGTTCCATTGCAAGCTCCGGCACAAATTACGGGTGTCAAACTATCAATATAAGCCGTTAATCCTCCTCCGGAGCCAATTACACCATTTCCGGTAGAAGTACATCCTGTGGCATTATCGGTAACGGTTACATCATATCCGCCAACCGGCAAACCTGTTACCAACGAATCGGTATCGGTTATTGGGCTTTGCCAAGTATAGGTGTAGCTACCTGCTGCATCCGGAATGGCTGCTATACTTCCCGTTGGGCCGCATATAGCCGGATTTATTGCAAAAGAAAGTGTAGGCGGAGCTTTTACCACTACTTCAAAAAAAGTATCGGCAACACACAAGCCCGAAGCGCTATATCCTGTAAGGAAATAATTATAGTTTGTTGGTGGTTTTGCTACTACGGTTGGAGATGTGGTACTGCTTAAATAGGTTGGTGGAGCCCACTCATAGCGCGCTGCGCCCGTTGCAGTAATAGTAGCACTATCGCCCGGGCAGTATCCTAAATAGCCATTAAAACTAAGCTGTGGGTAAGTATCTACCCAAATATAAATTGAATCGTATGGAGAATAACCGCAACAAGATGTGCTAATCCGCAGTTTTACTTTAAACACCCCTGGTGTATTGAATTGCTGATTCAATACTTCATCGTACTGCGATCCTTGCAAAGTATTTACGGCCAATGCGCCTCCAAAATCCCAAAAGAAAGAATCTGCTCCGGGAATTACACCATAAAAATCTGCCATTTGTCCTTGGCAAAGCAAAAATGTATCTGATGTGCCTACTTGAGTTGCAGAGGTTGTAATTTCAGGAATATAGCTGTTTGCATCTATAGGAATAATGGTAAATCCGGTATAGGTATTGTTACTAAAAACAATGTCTTTTCTTCCAAAAGCCGTGTATTGAGTAGTTACCGAAGCTCCATTACCAGTAGCCGGTGTTGCTGCTGCTCCAAAATTCCACGCCCCTGCCGAAGCCGAAGAAAATCCGATATTCCGGAAGGTACAGTTAGTGTTGGTTGCCGAAATAGTTGGTTGAGAAGCTAAATTGAATTTTGCAGGATTGTTTACACCAGCAGCTATAGGCTGTGCTGTTCCGCCATTGGTAACAATTGGTGCGGTACCATTAGAAATAATGGCTGCACCCACACCATTTGCACCGGGCTGTCCGTTTCCACCACGACCACCATTTCCGCCACTTCCTCCATTTCCTCCGGACGACATTGGGCTACACGAGCCAGTAGTGGTGGTTCCTGCAACTCCAGCACTGCCGGCAGTTCCTAATTGACCAACGCCACCTACACCACCAATGCCAGCAACACCCGTGTTTATATCACAATCTGTAAACTTGGCTCCGGCACCGTTGTTATATAAATAAACGCCAAAGCTTCCACCTCCGCCCCAGCCGGCAGTTCCACCCAACCCGCCATTGCCTCCATCTCCTCCTCTACCGCCATTGGGAACACCATTGATACTACAAGTGCAGCTCGTTCCTTTAGAGCCTCCGCCTCCGCCTCCGCCTCCGCCTCCGGCAACACCATTAGTTCCATCAATTCCTTTACCGCCCACCTGAAAAAACTGAGTTGTAGTAACAGGAGAAGGATTGGTTGCGGGACCATCAATTCCAGCTGCTCCTGCAACACCATTGCCTCCATTGCCTCCACTCCGTGCGCTGGCGCCACATCCAAAAATATTGCAATTGTCGCCTACTGCTCCTGTTCCTGCAGAACCCGCGGAGCCTGCATTATTAGAGCCTGCAGTACCTGCGGTGCCTGCAGTACCATTTAAATCGCAACCTGTACTTGGGTTTCCTGCACCGCCATTGCCACCAACACCTCCTGTGCCGGACTGTCCAATGCCGGGAGGAGAATAGCCGCTTCTTCCATCGGTTGCTTTACCCGGTATAATTTGGCAGCGAACGAAATCGTAATTAGAGCAATTGGTTATATGAAATACATAATTAGATGCGCCTGAACTATCTGTAAGCGCTAAAGCTGGGCAATCAGCCGTTTGAAAGGTTATATCTTGAAAACGAAAATATGCCTGACTGTTGAGATAAATTGCTACCAATCTTTTTTCTGCAAGCGTATTGCCTTCCATATTTAATGCACTTCTATAAATAGTGGTAGCTCCCGGTGTGCTTGTTTTTGTCCAAGTAACCGGATCGTGCCCACCCTCTATAGTTGTATAACTAGTGATATTGGTAATTGGATTATCAATAGTATAAGTACCTACCGCTAATTTTATTAAGGCATTATTACATTGCGCTTTTGCAATTGCTCCTAATAAATTTGTTGGGTCTGCCATGCTTCCCGTTCCGGTTCCGGTTGGAGTAGCATATAATACTTGACAACTTTGTGGTGGCGGTGGCGGGCTGCTGGTAATATTTACCAAAGCCGTATCGCTTGGACAACCATCGGCATTATACGAAACAACTTTGTAAACAGTGCTGTTTGCCGGAGAGGCAACTACTATTTTACAAGTATCGCAATCTAAGCCTGTAGCCGGAAACCATTGCTGCCGCACGGCTCCATTGGTAGTGGCTGTAAGTTGAATAGAAGATCCTGCACACAGTGTTGCATTTGCCGGGAAAACCGTAATGGTTGGTTTAGAACTTCTTCGCACCAGTACTTGGTCTGTTTTCACACAACCATCGGTATAGGTTACCGAAAAAGTATAAACTGTTGTTTGAGTTGGACTTACCGTCCATGTTTGTCCATTTTGGGTATTTACACCATCGCTCCAAACAAAACTTTGCACATTAGCCGGAGGCGCTGTGGTAGAACCGCTAAGCGTAGTACTTTGCCCAGGGCAAAGCGCCACATCCGGTCCGGCAACTGCAGGAGGCTGTGGACAAGGTAAAACAATAATAGTAAACGAGCGGGTTCCCTGCCCGGTAATCGGACAGTTGTTGTCTTGTACTGAAACGGTAAATATATGCGATCCGGTATCTGTTTGTGTGGTTTGCCAACAAAATGTTCCTACGGGATGGTTTGCTGAAGAGGTATTAAAAGTAGCCCCCGGAATAGATTGATTCCAACTCATACTTACCGCATCAGAAGCATCGGCATCGGCACTATTTACATCAAAGCAGATATTTTGCCCGGCATAAATAGTTACAGAATTATTGCTGCCACCATTTATTCCTGAAATAGTAGGGTTTTGATTGCTGCAATTGATAATAGTATATTGAATATCGCGCACAATGGTGCTAATAAGTTGCCCGTTTCTATACTCTTTAATTTGAACTGCAATTACTGCTACCTGTGTTTGGTTGGGAGTAAAACTCACATCTCCGTTTGCCGGGTTTATGGTGATTCCTCCGGAGGTTGAAAGCGGGTTGTTTACATTGTATGGATTTTTATATGTTACTCCTCCCGATGTTTGTTGTGGAACGGCAAACGAAAATGCCAAAGAATCGCCATCTAAATCGGTACCTCCCGGGTTAAAACTTACCGCTTGGTTAATACAAGTAAACGGTACCGGTGGAACAGAAAAAATTGGTGAGCTGTTACACGGACTCAGGGTGTTATCTATGGTTGTGTGTACCAACATATCGTTACTTCCCGGATTTGTAAGCGTATTGATGGCATTGTTCCGGCAGCAACTGGTCCAGCCAAATACCCAATCGTTTCCGCAACCGGGAGGCAAGGTAACTACGCCTTGATAAACATATTCTTGCACTCCGTAAGGCAAATTTCCATTGCTGCAAACAGAAGACTGACCCGGACAAGTAGGTGTAATATCTTTGGGAAAACCCGATATCAACTGCAACGACACAGAGCTGTTTACGGCACACTGCTGGGAACTATATGCTACCGATTGCATAGAGCCTGCATCTACTCCTCTGCAATCGCGATAAACCTTGAGCGTTAATCTATACTGGCCGGAACCTAAACATTCATAAGTTAAGTCGGCACCCATTAAGTGGGTTGCTTTAGATTCTTGGGCTGCAATCGCAAATAAAAATGCAATAATCGCAGGTAGAATTTTTTTCATTGAGTGAGGGAAATTACTTGTCCGTTAAACATTTAATAACAATGAGATGAGAGAACTCTTTCTTTCGTTGCTAAACAAGTAAAAATTTTCCCTTGCAAAAACTTTTTTGTGCTTACACAGAAAATATAGTGTAGCAAATATTTGAAACCCCAAAATACACTGCTTTAATGTTGCACTTATGTGCTTAATTTTTTTTCTTTTTTTGTTGGGTGCGTAAGCGGTGGGTACTTGGTAGTTTAGCAATAGTATATGGCTTAGCCATTGTGTTTTTACACGATTGGTTTGTGCAGCTTTCTATCAAAGTAATGAATCATTTTTCGCTGCTGGTTTACAATGTATTGGTTCGCAATTTTTCGCTTGCAATTGGTGCGTTGGTATTGGGTTTTTGCTCATGGAAAGTATTTCTGAATAAAAGATTCGACTTACTTTTCTTTTTATTCATACTGCTGGCTCTACTGGTTTTGCATTGGCTCTTTTTGTTTGAAATGAATATTGAAATTATTCATGCTTTAGAGTTTGGTTTGCTGGCGCTGCTGTTATATGGAGCAACTTGCAATGCGGGTGCTGCAGTAATTTTATGTCTGCCGTTTATGCTTATAGATGAATGGGTTCAATATTCTTTGCTGTATGGAAACTATAATAAATACTATGAATTCAACGATTTGGTGTTAGACATTTTAGGTGCAGGGCTTGCCATTCTTGTTCTTAAGATTATTGAAAAAGAAAGAAAAACCGTGTTGCTCCCTTTTTGGAAACGAAATGAATATCGCGTACTTTTTGTGTTGCTAATATTTTTTTGTGTATTGGTGCTGAGCGGAGTTCTTGCTGCGCACCAGAGCCAAGTAAACACCTATACTATTTTTACTTTAAGCCGAATAGACGCTCCGGAACTCTTTTGGCAAACTCATGCTTTTACCGGAGCAAAATACCATATTCTAGCACCTTTGCCGGGTGCCTTTATTATGTTTGTATTGTGTGTGCTGCTTGGGTGTATAGATTATTCCTTTATTCAAAAACGGCCAAAGGATCGCCATCTAAAATAGTTTGACCGGGTTGCACCAAAGGTTTCACGCCCTTAGGCAACACCACGGTAACTTGGCTGCCCAATTTTATTAATCCAACTACTTCTCCTTTTTTAACTTGCTGCTCGGGCTTCACAAAATCTTCAATTCTGCGGGCAAGCAATCCTGCAATTTGAATGATTTTTATGCGCTTTCCTGCGGGCGACTCAAACAGTATTTCGTTGTGCTCATTTTCGAAGCGGATGCCAAATGGATTATCGTTTGCCACCGCATTATTAAATTTTCCGGCTGTGTAGCGGTGCATAGCAATTTTTGAAGTAAGCGGTGCGCGTTGGTAATGTACATTGGTTACGTTCATTACTATAGAAATAATGGTGCCGGCTGTGTCCACATCTTTTGTCCACACATCTATAACACCATATTTTCCTTTGTGAACTTCAATAAAACTATCGTTGTAAGCCGAAACGCTTGCCACCAAACCATTTGCCGGAGACACAATGGTGTTTTCATTTGTGTTGAAAGTTCTTTCGGGCAAGCGCAAAAACCAAAACCGATAATATGCTAAAAGCAACAATAGAATAATGCTCAGCGAATAGAGTGTGTATTTTATATATTTCATGTTGTTTGCTGTTATGGTTTAGCCACTATGTACTTACCATCTTCGGTTACAAAGAAGGTGCTTATTTTCTTTTCTTCTTCAAAGTTTTTATACATGGGCTGGAGTGTTTCCCAAAAATGTTTCACTTCTCCTTTTTCGTGTAAAGAATACTGGCTCATATTTTGGGTGTTCATTTTAAATGGAAAAATATGTACCGGAATTTGCTGTTGCCCCGCTGCTTTTGCCAATAATGCCACGCAATAAATTTCTTCGATAGGCAAATCTTCCATTGCAAGGCAACCAATGCTCATACACTTTCCGTGAATATAAATATCGCCCCCGCGAGGTGGCTTGTTTACTATGGCATCGCGCTTATTGGGATAGTTTAATCCTAGCGACAATAAAAAATTACTGGCTGGATTAAATACATTTATTTCATAAAAACCTTCCGGCACTTGCCTATCGCCTTGTTTCTTTTTGGGACCCAATTCTCCCGATGCTTGGCATATTGGAAAGGTGTCGTACAGCACATATTGGCTGCCAACCAATTTCCAAACTTCTAATAATTTTTCTTGCTTAAATGCCCGCAAATAAATTTCATCGAATTTATCGCTGCCAACTTTAGCACACTGGTCTTCTATTCTTTCAATATGCCTATCCATTGCGGCATCTACGCGACTAAAAGAAAGTTGGCGCTCCAAAAAACTTGTATCGCGTACCATAGCATTCATCAATAAAAAAGAAAACCCTAATACAAACATGTATAAAACTCAAAGTTAAAAACCATTACCGGCTTGCTGAAACAGAAAACAAACAAATCAATTTTGTGCAATAGTTTTTCTCATTTTTTATTTCGCTGCCTCTTTTACAAAAGGAATACCACCATACAACGTTGCCGTACTTTATTCAATTGTATTCAAAAAAAAATTTTTGCTTTTATAGCTTTTCTGGTGAGTGTCGGCTGCTACTTAACGGTGCTTACGGCACACCTAAACCCAACGTGCATATAGGTTTGAGCAGGAGGGGCTTTCATTCGAGCCGTGGGGCGATAGCCGCTGCAATAACTTTCGTTGCACAAAAAAGAGCCGCCTCGTATTACTCTTTTGGGTATAAATGGTTCTTGCGGATCGTAACTCTTGGTTGGCGAGGTGGGCAATTCGTTTAGCGAATCGCTGCTGAGGTATTGATAGTATTGTGCGTGATAATAATCGCTGCACCATTCCCAAACATTGCCTTGCAAATTGTAAATGCCTATGGCGTTTGGTTCAAAGCTTTTTACCGGAGCCATAAACTCTGCCCCATCTTCTGCTGTGTTCTTTTCAGGGAAATTTCCCTGAAAAATATTCATTGGCTGCCGGATTTTTAAACCCCTTACGGCTGCATACTCCCATTCACTTTCTGTGGGCAGGCGTTTCCCTTTCCAAGTGCAATAATTTACTGCATCGAACCAACTTATGTGCACTGCCGGAAGCTGGCTGCTTACCTGCTTTTTTGCTTGTGAAAGTGGTTGCTTCCACGATTTGTTTTTCTCTTCTTTCCACCAAGGCAGTTGCGCTTCGCCTATGGCGCTTTTGGTGGTGTAATAAAATACAAGCGATGTGCCTCGCTTTTCGGCAGTAGTAATATAGCCTGTGGCTTCGGTAAAGGCTTTAAAATCGGCAATTGAAACTTCGGCAGAATCTATAAAAAAGCTGTTTACCTTTTGTAGGTGTGGCGGTTGTTCATCTTTATTTTGAAGCATTTTGTTTGCTTCGCTTCCCATTAAAAAATTTCCTCCCAATATATGCACCATATGATTGGTATCGGCTATAACTGAAGGAAAAGAAAGTATGGTATCGTTTGTAATATATGCTGCTGCCTGCGGCAATAAATTATTGCACTGCTGCTGTTTACGAGCGTTGCAACTGCTTATACATAACCAATAAAAAACAGGTAATAAATATCTGATATTGAAGCGGCTAAATAGCATATATAAACTGCTCGCCATCAATTATTACTTTATAGTTCATTACAAAGGGCCAGCGTGGTTTTTCCATTTCGCTATCCCACTCTTCGAGTTCATCGAATAATTCATCTATTACTTTTGGGTACTTGCTTCGTATATTTTCCATTTCAAACTTATCGTTGCTTAAATTGTAAAGATGCAGCACCATGTTGCGGTCGTCCACAATCATCTTCCAATCTCCTTTTCTAATGGCGCGGTTGTAGCCCGACCTCCAAAAGAGCGCTTTGTGTGGCTCGCCTTTTTCTTCACCAAAAATATACGGTAAAAGGTTTACGCCATCGGGCTTGGCATAATCGGGAATTTGCAACCCGGCAGCTGCCGATACGGTTGGAAAAACATCGAGCAAACTTACAGGTTGATTTACTACCGTTTGTGGTTTAATTTTTCCCTTCCACTGCATAACAAATGGAATATTGATGCCGCCTTCAAACAGTGTGAATTTTCCTCCTTTTAGTGGGCTGTTATCCGGTGTGCCCATGTAGGTTGCAGCTCCATTGTCGCTAGCAAAAATAATGATGGTATTTTCTTCTAACCCAATTTTGCGTACTTGGTTTCTAATGCTTCCTACGGCTTCGTCCAAAGCAACTATCATAGAAAAATATACGCGCTTATTGTGGTCTTTTATGTGCGATAGTTGGTTGTATATTTTTTGCGGAGCTTGAAACGGTGTGTGTGGAGCATTAAACGGCACATATAAAAAAAATGGCTGTGCTTTATTTTCTTCAATAAACTTATTGGCTTCTTCGGCAAAGCGGTAGGTAATATATTCTTTCTCTTCTACAACTTTTCCGTTTTGGCGAATGGCGCAAAAGCGACTTCTACCTTGATTCCAAATATGGCGATCGGTAAACTCTTTTGTTTTGGCATTTACTATTTCGTGGTTGCTTTTTGGGGCATACAAAGAAAACGCTTCAGTAAACCCATAAAAATAATCGAACCCGCGATTGTTGGGCAAGTTGGGTTCGTGATAGCCCAAATGCCATTTGCCCACCATGCCTGTGCTATAACCATTGGCTTTAAAAAACTCGGCTATGGTTTTTTGTGCGTGTGGAATGCCCTCTTGCCGAGCTTCTTGCCGCGAAGGTAATTCTTGCCCGCGCTCCATTTGCCATGCTTCTTCTTTGCGCATAAACATTTTGTAAAACGAACGGATAAAAAAACTGCGCGGATACTTTTTGTGTGGCTGAAATTCAAACCCAAATCGCTGCTGGTAACTTCCGGTGAGCAAGCCTGCCCGCGATGGAGCGCAAATAGCTGCAGAGGCATAGCCATCATTAAAAATACACCCGTTTAAGGCAATGCTGTCTATATTGGGTGTTGCTACATGTATGCCGCCATATGCAGAAACATCAAACTTTCCCAGGTCATCGGCAAGTATTACAATTACATTTGGCGGATTTGTATTGGCTTTCTTTTCTTTAAAAGAAATGAGTGCCAACGAAAAAAATACAATGGCAAAAACTGAAATAAAAAGTACCGTTTTGTTCATGTCCGTGTGTCTGTATTTCCAAATGTATAAAACTTTTTGAGCTAAGAACAAGGAAGGTTTAACGGCATACTTTTTAAGCGGTTATGAAAAAACTCTGCCTATGTTTGCCACGTATGGAAAGTTTAAATCCAAATTTTAAAAACTATGTACAGCAACGCATTGCTGCCAATAAATTTATGCCCTTTTTAGGGTTCGAGATTACCGACATCGAAGCCGGAGAAATTAACGGTGTGCTAGCTTTTAAAGAGCACCACCAACAGCAAAACGGATACTTACACGGAGGCATTACCTCGGCAATTTTAGATATGGTAGAAGGCTTTGCTGCATACAGCTTGGTACGCGAAGGCGATTTGGTATTTACGGTTGAAGCAAAAATTTCGTACTTGAATCGCGGTATGGGCGATGTGTTTTTTGCTAAAGGCTGGGTAATAAAGCCGGGCAAACGTTTTCACTTCTGCGAAGGCGAAATTTGGTATCTCGACCCACAAACCAACGAAAAAATATTGGTTGCAAAAGGATCTGCCACCATGGCTGTATTGCCCAAAGAAGCTATAAAATAAACCCCTTTTCTATTACTCTAAAATTGTAATAGAACCTTTATAGCTATTGTTGCTGTGGTTGTCTATAAATACATATTTTATAGTATAAACATACACGCCCACAGGTAGCTTTTTGCCTCCGCCATGTCCGTCCCAACGGAAATTCACATCATCGCTTTCGTACACCTTTTCGCCCCAGCGGTTATATACTTTTAAATCAAAGGTTTTTACCGCTTTTAAGTTTCCATAAACTTGTAAATAATCGTTTACACCATCGTTGTTTGGCGAAAATGCATTGGGCACATAAACCGTGTAATCCGGCACCACTACCGCTGTAATTTCAGAAGAGCCACTACAACCCAAACTGGTTGAAACAAACACTGTGTACGTAACGGTGTTTACTCCGTCAAACACCGGATTGTCGCAAGTGCTGCAACTCAAACCTGTTGAAGGAATCCATGTATAGTTTATAGTTCCCGATTGGTTGGTAGTAACATTCAACTGTACCGGAACGCCCAATGGTGTTTGAGTTGGGCTTGGCAATGCTGTTACCATTAGAGAATCTGGCTCTACTACTACTGTCGAAGTTGTGGTGCTGCAATTATTTTGGTCTGTAACTGTAAGCGAATAGCTTCCTGCAACCAAATTAGAGAATAATCCAGAAACATTGTTTTCACCCGTACTAAACTTAAAGTTATATCCCGGAGAACCACCCGCGGCTATTGCTTGAACAGAACCATCGGAATATTTATGGCAAGTAACATCTGTAATAGTAGTAGTAACGGTTATTTCTGTTGGCGATGTAATGGTTAGAAACGACATTGCCGTACATCCATTAGCATCGGTTGCTACCACACTATATGAATCTGCAGGTAAATTAGAAAAACTTCCACTTTGCGAAGGAAGACTGCCTACAGCATTTCCCGTAGCTACATAGTTAAAAACTGAATTTCCTCCGGTAGCAACCGCAGTAATAGCACCGTCTGTTAAGCCAAAACAACTCACATTGGTTGCTGTTGTTGTTAGCGATACAGCTAATGGCTCTGCCACCACTGCAGTAACCGTTTTTGAACAATTATTTGCATCGCTCACTACTACTACATAAGTGCCTGCTGCTAAGTTGCTTGCGGTGTTGCTGCTGCTTATGTTGGGTTGCCATTGGTACGAGAGCGAACCTGTACCTCCGGAAGCATTTACATCTACACTTCCTGTTGCTGTACCAAAACAAATGGCATCTGCATGTGTTTCGGTTGCTACAATTTCTGTTGGTTCGTTTATTGTAACTGTTCCTGTTTGTTTACAGCCTTCTGCTGAAGTGGCAGTTACCGAATGTGTGCCCGCCACCAATGCGGCTGTGGCAGTTGTAGATACAGATGCACTCCACACAAAAGAATATGGAGCCGTGCCCACTGCCGGAGTTGCAGTAGCGCTACCGGATGCTCCGAAACAAGTAGCATCTGTTCCCGCAACGGTTAATGGAACTGCTGCCGGTTCAGTAATTGTAACCGCAACCGTTGCAGTACAATTGTTGGCGTCTGTTACAGTAACGTTGTAATTGCCTGCAGTAAGGTTTGTTCTGTTTTGTGTTGCTACTCCTCCGCCCCAATCAAAAGTATATGGCGTAGTACCTCCGGTTACTGTTAATGTAATGCTACCGTCTGTATTACCATTACAAGAAGCATCTGTATGAACTTCTGTTGCTGCCAATTGTGTTGGTTCTACAATTGTTTCAGAAAGGCTTGCCGAGCAATTGTTTGAGTCTGTTAATACACCCGCATAAGTATTGGGAGCAAGGTTTGGTATAGTTGAACTGCCGGCCGGCACTGCGTTTCCTAAAAATGAATATGGTGCTGTACCCCCTGAAACATTTATGGTAATTGAACCATTATTCAATCCGAAACAAGTTACATCGGTATGTGAAGTTGTAGCTACTAATGCGGCAGGTTCAGTTATAGCAACACACAATGTTGCGGTACAGGTGTTAGCATCTGTTGCGGTAACACAATAGTTTCCAGCTGCTTTTCCGGTTATATCTTCTGAAACTTCGCTTGAACTCCACAAGTAAGTAATTGTGCCAATACCGCCATTGGTAACCACATCTATACTTCCCGTATTTTGCCCATTACAACCAACATTGGTATGCGTTTCTGCTAAAGCAAAAACCCCAGGCTCGGTGATAGTAGCACTTATAGTAGCTGTGCAATTATTTGCATCTGTTACTGTAACACTATAACTTCCGGCTACTATGTTGGTGCGGTCTTCCGTTAATACCCCATCATTCCATGCAAATGAATATGGTGTAGTTCCTCCACTTGCCGTAATATCTATGCCTCCGCTGCTTTGTCCGTTACAGCCAACATTGGTGTGGGTTTCCGCAAGACTTAACACGGCTGGCTCGGTAATAACTTCCGAAACTGCAAAAGTACAGCCATTACTGTCTATTATGTTTCCTGCATACGTGTTTGGCGCTAAGCTTGGTATGGTGATTGTTCCGGCAGGAAGTGGATTTCCGAGGAAGGTATAAGGCGGTGTGCCTCCGCTTGTGGTAACGGTTATAGTGCCATCATTTAAACCATTGCACGTAACATCGGTGTGGGAAGTGCTGGCTGTTAAAGCAGAATCGGGCTGCTCTATGGTATCTCCACCTACGGTTCTGCAATTATGTGCATCGGTAATTGTATAAAAGTAGATGCCAGAAGCCAAATTGGTTGGGTTGGTTCCGGTAAGTCCCGGCTGAGACCAAGCAATATTATATCCGGGTACACCTCCGGTAATACTTACATTAAAACTACCTGTAGATTGCCCAAAACATTTTACATCTTCTCTTACAAATGTTTGACTCAAAACAGGATTAGTGGTTATAGTAGCTGTTCCTGTTGTGGTACACGCATTTAAGTCTGTAACAGTAAGCGTATAAGTACCACTTCTAATATTCAAATTACTATCGCTGGTTACAAAATTACTCCACTCATAATCATACGGAGGAGTCCCTCCGGTTGTGGTGGCAATTGCTTTTCCTTTCGCAGAGTTAAAACAACTATCTTGTGTAGTAGCAATACTCACAGCCAAACTTGCCGCTCCCGAAACATTTCCGGTGGCAGCAGCGGTGCAACCTTTGCTATCGGTTATGGTAACACTAATATTTCCGGGTGGTAAATTATTAGCAGCAGGATTATTTCCACTTCCATTACTCCATACATAAGTATAGTTTGGTACACCACCAGAAACTACAGATGCCAACGCTTGACCCGTATTACTACCTGCACATTTAATTGGAGTGGTACTTACTTGTGCCACCATTGCTGCAGAAGGTTGGGTTATGGTAACTTGACCCGTAAAAGCATGTGCCGCATTGTTATCGGTATAGCTATAGGTATATGTTCCGGCACTCAGATTAGAAGCTGTTGCCCCTGTTTGCCCACCCGGAGACCAAGAAATATTGGGTGTTCCCGAAGAGCCTGTAACCGTTAGGGTTGCGCTACCTGTTGTTCCATTAAAACAAGCTACGTCTGTTTTGCTTACACTAGAAGTAATACCACAAGGTAAGGATGCAATAGTGGCATTATATTGCAATAGCGATGAACAGCCATTGGCATCTCTAAAATCGGGAATATATGTTCCCGCGCCAAGACCTGTGGCCACATTTGTGGAACTAATGGTGGGCCAGTTAACGTATTGGTATGGAGTTGTTCCTCCGCTTACGGTAACGGTTGCTGTACCATTATTTAAGCCACAGTTGGCATCGGTTTTTGCTACAGAAGCCGTTAGCGGTGTAGGTTGATTAAGTGTAAACTGTGCTGTGGAGGTACAAATATTGTCTGTTACGGTAACGGTATAGGTTCCTGCCGTTAAACCAATGGCTGTTTGTGTTGTTTGTCCGGTACTCCACGTATAACTATACGGACCAAAGCCTCCCGAGGGGTTTGCCTGTATGCTGCCATTGTTACCACCATTGCAAGGTGGCTGAGTTGGGGTAGATGCAATACTAATTGGATTGGCAATTTGTACTTGTTTGGTAGCAACCGAAGAACAGCCATTAAAATCTGTTACCGTAAGTGTTGCTGTATAATTGCCGGCAGTTGTGTAAAGGTGTTTTACGTTGGCATTGGCAAACGTTGGATTGTTGTTTACAAGAATAGTTCCATCGCCAAAATCCCAACGAAGGCTCTGATATTGAGCCAACGAAGCTTGATAGCATGGGTTTACAAAATCAAAACTTACTGAATCGCCTCTACATTTTTTTCCGGCATTAGACACTAAGAAATCAATAAACAAATCGTATTGAAAGTTGCTGTAATAGCAATCTTCTTGAGAGAAATTATAGAAACCAAACCTTCCCGGTTTAAAGCAATCTGTAACATCAAAAATTAAATTTCCATCTACATAAATGATAGCTCTGGTATAGGTTAGCCTCAACTCAAAAGCGTGGTTGTAATTTCTTTGCCAGCCCGGCCCACCAAAAGTGTTTTGCACCACTGTAAACTCCGGTGTGTTTTGGTGCGACCAAAAGGTAGTATTGTATTGGCTTGGGGGTATTGTACCCAAAACACGGTTGATAGACATGCCGCTTTGTGCCGAATTTTGGTTTTCCTCTTTCCAATCAAACAGCCAACAATCATAATCGTCTATCGGGCCCATTGGGTTTAAAAAACTAAATACAAAGCCCATATAGTCATCATCATCGTCTGTGGTTCTAAATCTTCCTGTAACTTTCACATTCATTAAATCGAATGGAGAAACAAAGTAGGTGTTGTCGCCATTTACGGTTTGGCGCACCGAAGAGCCGCCTCCTTGCACCACCCAGTTGCCATTTGCCGGTTGCCCGACTTTTGTCCATGTATTAAAATCTACATTGGTGATACACTGCGAAAAAAGTTGAGTATGCGCTAAAATAAACGCAAAGAGTATGTGTAAAAGTCTTTTCACTAAAAATATAGATGGGTTAAAAATTGGTTGCCGAATATAGTAATTAGAGGCGTGTATGCAAATTTGCGTTGCATACTCCAAGTAAAGAATATTGGATACTAAGCTTATTTTAGCTATACCTTGCTTTCTTTCGCAGTTTGTGCTTGCTTAGCTCCTGTTGTATCTCTGCGCACAACGCGTGCCATCAACTCGGCTTCGCAAACCATTTTGCTGCCCACAAAGGCTGTTCCTTTCATTTCTACTATGCCCCTACGAACGGGAGAAAGCAGCTCCATTTTTAAGATAAGCGTATCGCCCGGTACAACTTTCTGCTTAAATTTTGCCTTGTCTATTTTTAAAAAATAGGTGTCGTAGTTTTCCGGATCGGGGTATTCGCGCAACACCAAAATACCGCCTGTTTGCGCTAGTGCTTCTATTTGTAATACTCCAGGCATTACCGGATTATCGGGAAAATGACCTTGGAAAAATTCTTCATTAAAAGTTACATTTTTTACACCCACTACTTCCTTTTCATTCAGCTTAATAATTTTATCTACCAAGGCAAAAGGATAACGGTGCGGCAGCATGCGTTTTATCTGCACCGAATCGTAAATGGGCGGTTCGTTTACATCGTATTCCGGAGCATCGTCTAGCAAACGAGCCTTTTTGATGTATGCTTTTATTTTTTTTCCAAACTCTATGTTGGATTTGTGCCCCGGGCGGGTGGCTATTATTTGTGCATTAAACGGTATGCCTACCAATGCCAAATCGCCCATAATATCTAGTAATTTGTGGCGGGCAGGTTCGTTGGCATGGCGTAGCTTTACATTATTGAGTATTCCTTCTTCTACTACTTTAATATCCGGTTTTTGAAAGATTGCCGCTAAGCGGGCAACTTCTTTTTCTTCAATTTGTTTATCTACCACCACAATGGCATTGTTTAAATCTCCGCCTTTAATAAGTCCTGCATCTAGCAGCATTTCTAATTCGTGTAGAAAACAAAAAGTGCGTGCGCTGGCAAATTCCTTTTTAAAATCGTTGAGGTGGTCGAGCGATGCGTGTTGCTGGCCAAGAATTGGCGATTGGTAATCTATCATTGCCGTTACGCGATAATGGTCGCTCGGCATAGCAAGCATTTCTACTCCGTTTTCCTTGTCTATATATGAAATCGGATTTCTTAGTTCAAATACTTCGCGCAGTTCGCTTTGTTCTTGCAGTCCGGCACTTTCCAAGGCCTCAATAAACGGTGCTGAACTTCCATCCATAATGGGAATTTCCATTCCGTTCAATTCAATTAAAAGATTATCTATTTGCAAGCCAAGGCAAGCTGCCATGAGGTGCTCTACGGTGGCTACTTTAACTCCGTTTTTATCTAAAGTGGTTCCTCTATCTACGCTTACTACCAAATCTACATCTGCTGGCACAATTGGTTTTTCGGGCAAATCTATCCGCTGAAACTTAATGCCGTGGTTGGGAGCTGCGGGAAGAAAATTGATGGTAACGTGTTGCCCGGTATGTAAGCCCACTCCGGAGATTGAAACGGCTTTCTTAATTGTTTGTTGATTGGTAGAGTTCATTACTAATATGTATAGATAATTTTGTTTAAAGCCTAAAAATAGCCACTGCAAACTTATCTATAATTTACGGAAGATGAACTATTGTTGTCCATTCAGCTTTTTCTCTAACTGCGCTACCTTTTTAATTAGCTCCGGCAATTGCTTGAGTGCTGCCAGTTGGCGATAGTGCTCGCGTGCATCCATTGCCGGTGTACCCGAAAGTCCTTTGTTGGGTTCCTCAACATTTTTTATTACTGCTGCCTGCGCTTGTATTTTGGTACCATCGGCAATTACCAAGTGTCCGGTAATGCCGGCTTGGCCGCCCACCATATTATTTTTACCTATTTTGGTACTTCCCGAAACGCCAACCAATGCTGCCATAACGGTGTTTTCGCCTACTTCTACATTGTGTGCTATTTGAATAAGGTTATCTAACTTCACACCATCTTTAATAAAAGTAGAACCGAGAGTAGCCCTGTCTATACAAGTATTGGCACCAATTTCTACATCGCTCCCCACAATTACATTTCCTACATGGTGAATTTTTTGATAGGTGCCATCGGGCTGTGGCGCAAAACCAAATCCATCGGCACCAACAACGGCTCCCGAATGAATAATGGTGCGCTCGCCCACCACACAATGGTGATATACTTTTGCTCCGGAATATAACACTGCATTGTCGCCTATTTCGCAATAATCGCCTATAAAAACATGTGGATATATTTTTACGTTCTTGCCTATTTTTACATGGTTGCCCACAAAGGCAAATTCTGCAATAGATGCACCTTCGCCCACGGTGGTACCTTCGCCCACGCGACTCCATTCTGCAACACCATTTTTACCTTGAGCACTCTGGCTATACAGCGAAAGCAAAGTAGATAATCCCAAATATGGATCGGCAACCCGAATAATTGCCGCCACATTTTTGCTTTTTACCACTAAATTTTCGTTTACGATAAGTGCGGCAGCTGTTACATTTTCGGCATATACCTCGTATTTAGGATTGCTGATAAACGTAAGAGAAGCGGTATCGGATTCTTCTATTTTAGAAAGTTTTGAAACCAACGCATCGGGGTTTCCTTCCAGCTTTCCATTAATTACCTCGCAAATTTGGCGAGCAGTGAATTGCATAAGCGTGTTGTATAATTTTTACCCGACATAAGTAAACGATTTTTTTCAAAAAAATTATGTGCCTCGAATTATATTACTGTTGGCACGGTTTTAAAACAACAATATTTCTGTATAGCTTTTCGTATTTACAACAACTTATATCTTCGCCAGTAAAATTATGTAGTATGAAAAAATTCTTATTTGCTTTAGTAGTATTAGCTATTGCTTTTCAAGGCTGTAAAAAAGATGCCGATAATTGGGTGGGAACCTACAACGGACAATCGGGGCAAAATATTCAACGTGTAATTATTAGTAAGGCAAGCAACAGCACATTAAAGGTTGAACTGCAAAGCGTGTTGGGTTCTTTATACCTTACTTATGCCGTTATTGATGCTGCAAAAATTACTTCGGCTACCAACGTAGAAGTAGATGAAGACGGACAGCTTGCCGGAGATCCTGCTACTTACAAGTTTAAAGGCACAGCAACCAGAAACGGCAATTCTATTTCAATTTTGGGCAGCGCTACCAACAAAAACAACGCCAGCGATGTAAAGTATTATTCATTTAACGGAACTAAATAAATTTATAGCAATGCCACACTATATTAAACGAGGCGAAATTCCCCGCAAAAGACATACTCAGTTCCGCAAACCCAACGGTGGTTTATACGCAGAGCAATTGGTAAGCACCGAAGGTTTTAGCGATGTGTATTCGCTAATTTACCACACATATCCGCCAACGGTAGTAACCCAAATAGATGAACCAATAAATGTAGCACCTAGGGTTTCTAACAATAAAAATATGCAAAACCGTTGCTACAAAGGTTTTAATATAAAGCCCGAAAACGACTTTTTAAAAAGCCGCAAACCTGTTTTGGTAAACAACGATTGCCATGTTATTTTAGCTGCACCCACCAAAGGCACCGAAGGCTATTTCTATAAAAATTCCGGTGCCGATGAAATGCTTTTTATTCACGAAGGAAAAGGTGTTCTTAAAACGGTTTATGGTGAACTGCCCTTTAGTTATGGCGATTATTTAATAGTGCCGCGTGGTACCATTTACCAAATATCCTTTGAAACCGAAAACAACCGCCTGCTTATAGTAGAAGCCTTTTCGCCCTTCCGCTATCCAAAAAGATATTGCAACCATGCCGGGCAATTGTTAGAGCATTCTCCTTTTTGCGAGCGCGATATTCGAGAGCCGCAAAACTTAACCACCCACGATGAAAAAGGCGATTTTTTAGTTTACATTAAACGAGATAATTTGCTGTATCCGTACCACTATCAATATCATCCATTTGATGCCGTAGGTTGGGATGGCTGCCACTATCCTTTTGCCTTTTCTATTCACGATTTTGAGCCCATTACCGGAAGGGTGCACTTGCCGCCTCCTATTCACCAAACTTTTGAAGCACACAACTTAGTGATATGTAGTTTTGTGCCACGCAAATACGACTACCATCCGTTGGCAATTCCTGCGCCATATCACCATAGCAACGTAGATAGCGATGAAGTGCTTTATTATGTAGATGGCGATTTTATGAGCCGTAAGCATGTAGAAAAAGGAATGATTACCGTTCACCCAATCGGTATTCCGCACGGTCCGCATCCGGGTGCAGTAGAGCGCAGTATTGGCAAAGAAGCCACACAAGAGTTGGCGGTTATGGTAGATACTTTTAAATCGCTCTGGATTTGCGAAGATGCACTCCCAATAGAAGATGCCAATTACTACAAAAGTTGGATGGACTAAAAAGCCGATGCAACAACAGTATATTTAAAATCAAAGCTCCCAAAAACAAAAAAGCCGATGAAAATTCATCGGCTTTTTGCTCCCCCTCTTGGGCTTGAACCAAGGACCCCATGATTAACAGTCATGTGCTCTAACCAGCTGAGCTAAGGAGGAATTCCTTTTTTAAGGACTGCAAATGTATAATTCTCCAATAAATCTCACAATCTTCGCGCACGAAAAAATATTAACGTATAAAAAATGAGTTTACTTACCGTAGGCACCGTTGCCTTTGACGCCATCGAAACACCTTTTGGAAAAACCGATAAAATAGTGGGCGGAGCCGCTACCTACATAGCTTGGAGCGCTTCTTTCTTTTCAAAAAAAGTAAATATTGTATCGGTAATCGGAGACGATTTCGATATGAACGAACTAGATTTGCTTAAAGAAAGAGGCGTAGATATTTCGGGTATTGAAATTAAAAAAGACAAAAAAAGTTTCTTCTGGAGCGGTAAATACCACTTGGATATGAACACCCGCGATACGCTTACAACCGATTTGAATGTATTGCTTGAGTTTAATCCCGTAATTCCTGCCGCTTACCAAAGCAGCGATATTCTTCTTTTAGGAAATATTGATCCCAACCTCCAACTCAATGTGCTGAATCAATTAACCGCTAAGCCCAAGTTAATTATTCTCGACACCATGAATTTTTGGATGACACCAACATATAAATCTAAGCTGCTGGAAGTGTTGCAAAAAATAGATGTGCTTACCATTAACGATGCCGAAGCCCGCGAACTTTCCAATGAATATTCTTTGGTAAAAGCTGCCAAGAAAATTTTAGAAATGGGGCCACGCTATTTGGTAATTAAAAAAGGCGAACACGGTGCGCTGCTCTTTCACGAAAATAATGTGTTTTTTGCTCCTGCGCTGCCGCTCGAAGATGTTTTTGACCCTACCGGAGCTGGCGATACTTTTGCCGGAGGTTTTGCCGGATACTTAGACAAAACCCGAGATATAAGTTTTGAAAATATGAAGCGCGCTATTATTTACGGCTCTGCCATGGCTTCTTTTTGCGTAGAAAAATTTGGTACTGAAAAACTAAAGGAACTTACACACGCCCAAATTGAAACGCGTGTAAAAACCTTTATAGAACTAGTACAGTTCGATATAATTTTAGAAGACTAGTAGGTTTTACTTTACGGCAACTATTGCTGAGGGCTTCGTGTCTTTTGGCGTATCTTTTGTAGATTTTACAAAGCCGGATAGCAATGCCAATACAAAGGCAATAAAAAGTGGAGTAGCAATCTTTCTCATAGGTTTCGGTTTTGGTGAATTACTGTTTCTTTTCACCCAACACCGCGCCAATTGTCAAAGTAAAAAATTTGATTGAGAAGGATTTAAATAGTTATACTCTTTTTTGAACCGTTTTGTTTCAAAAAAATTATACTTCTTCTTCATAATTCAAATCTGTGTGGAATGTTTCTTTCATGCCATACAAAAAGAAAAACGAAATACACAAACACATTACACCCACAATGGTTGCAGCGGTAAGTATGTTGGTTTGTGTTTCAAAAAAGCGGAACAGCGCAATAATCAACACCAATGCACCTCTTACAAAATTGGGAACCGTAGTGGTAACGGTTGCCCGCAAATTGGTTCCAAACTGCTCTGCGGCAATGGTTACAAAAATTACCCAAAATCCGGTAGAAAATCCCAATGCAAAACAAAGCGCATACAGCATGTTGGCACTTATTCCAAAAGCGTTTAAAAACACCATTATGCTTACTGCAGAAAGCGCCAAAAAAATAAACATTACTTTTTTTCGGCTCTGCAATATTTGACTCAATAAGCCGCTCACCAAATCGCCCGCAACCAAACCTCCATAAGCAAACATAATTGCATTGCCCGCGCTTACTTGTTCCGAAATGTTCAATGCCTGCGCAAACTCCGGAGAAAAAGTAACTAAAATACCTACCGTAAACCACGTGGGAAAACCAATGCAAATACACCGCAAGTAGCGCAAAAAACGCTTGCTGTTTGTAAATAAAGCCAGGAAATTTCCTCGCGAAATATTCTTGTTTTTCGATTGCTGAAACATGCCGGATTCTGCCACTCCAACCCTTAGCAGCAACAATGCCAAGCCCAAACCACCACCAATAAAGTAACACGTTCGCCAATCGAAAATTTTTGCAATAACGCCTGCAACTATTGCCCCCGAAAGCCCAACCACTGCCACTATCATGGTTCCTATTCCTCTCTTTTTTGCAGGCAAAATTTCTGATACCAAAGTAATGCCCGCACCCAATTCGCCCGCCAATCCTACACCGGCAACGAACCGCCACAGCGCGTAACCTTCTACCGATTGCACAAAACCATTGGCAATGTTGGCTACCGAATACAAAAAGATTGAACCAAACAACACGCTCAGCCTACCGCGTTTATCGCCCAATATGCCCCACAAAATGCCGCCCAGCAGCAAACCAAACATTTGCACATCCATTAAATGCAAGCCTATGTTTTTAAGTTCTTCGCCTTCAAAACCCAGCGACTGCAAACTTGCTACGCGCACTATACCAAAAAGCAGTAAATCATAAATATCTACAAAGTAGCCCAGCGAAGCCACTATTACGCTCGCAGAGAGCAGTTGGTTGTTTTCTACCTTCATCCGTTTTTATACTTACACGAATTAAAAAAAATTGTGGCAGCAACTTCAACTCAATTCATTTTTAAAATGTAGGTTTGGCTCACACATTATCAAATTAAAAAAAATGAATCCTTTGGTAGGAATAGTGATGGGCAGTCAAAGCGATTTGCGCATCATGCAAGAAGCGGCCGATATACTACACGAACTACAAATTCCTTTTGAACTAACTGTTGTAAGTGCGCACAGAACTCCGCAGCGCTTAATGGATTATGCCTCTGCTGCCGCAGCACGCGGCTTAAAAGTGGTAGTAGCCGGAGCCGGAGGCGCAGCACACCTGCCCGGCATGATTGCTGCGGTAACTGCTTTGCCTGTAATTGGCGTTCCGGTTAAATCTTCTAACTCTATTGATGGGTGGGATTCTGTACTTTCTATCCTTCAAATGCCGGCAGGAGTGCCGGTGGCAACCGTAGCTTTAAACGGTGCCAAAAATGCCGGATTACTGGCAGCTCAAATTATTGGAGCCAACGATGCCGAACTTTACAAACGAATAGAAAACTATAAAAAACAACTGGCAGAAAAAGTGCTTCATTCTGTTCGTGAATTAAAAATTGCCGGCTATACAAATGATTTTGACGAATAACAACTCCTCCTCTTTTAAGCAACTTAGCTTATTGCTTTTCTTCTTACTTTTTTCGTTTGCTGTTTTGGCTCAAAAACCCAAATTGCTGGCGGGGCCTGTGGTTGGCTCTGTTACCGCCACTTCTGCCAAAGTGTGGATCGGCTATACCGGAAAAGGAAAAAATGCACTGCTTTTAATTGATACTGCCGATAAAAAAATTCACTACCCCATTTCTGAATCGCACATCACCAATGCCAAAGGCGAAGTGGCGCTTACCATGCTGTTTGAAAATTTGCAACCCGGACACTATTACCACATACTCATTGAAATTGATGGGTGGGGTAAGCAATTAAAATACGGTTTCCAAACCCTGTTGGATGAGCCTGTAAAAGACTTCAACTTTTTGTTGGGTTCTTGCCTATTGCTGCAAACAGATATTTTACGCATTGCGTATCCCGGTTTTAAGCATTTTATTTTAAACAGAATGCGCCAAAAAAACAGCGATTTTATGTTGTGGACGGGCGATAATGTGTATATGCTTTGGAAAGACCACTCCAGCTACGACAATATGTTTAAACGCTATATGAAAATGCGTAAACAGTATAAAAAACTCACTCGCTTTTTAGCCCATCAACCCAATGTTGCCGGATGGGACGATCACGATTTTGGACCCAATGATGCCGGCAGCGATTGGCACCTCAAAGATTCGTCCCTGAAAGTATTTAAAGGCTTTTGGCCCAACACTTATCCCGATAATCCATCGCTGTATGGCAATTATTTTAAGTACAGTTACTACGATGCCGATTTTTTTATGGCAGATAACCGCTACTTCCGCGGAACTCCGGGAGATACCACTGCACCATTTTTAGGCGAAACTCAAATGCTGTGGCTTAAGCAGCAACTGCTTGCCAGCGAAGCCACTTTTAAATTTATTGTTATTGGCACACAAGTAATTAGCGAAATGGGGTTTGGTGAAAAGTATGTGGATTATAGCCGCGAACGAAGAGATCTGCTCGATTTTATAGCTCAAAACAATATTAAAGGCGTTTTGTTTTTAACGGGTGATATGCACTTTACCGAACTTTGTAAAAAAGAATGGAATGGCTATCCAATGTACGATTATTCTTGCTCACCACTTACCGCCCCCGCTCTTCCGGTACGCCTAGTAGGCTTAAATAAAAACCCGCTGCGTGTAGAAGGCACCAAAAAGCAAGGACACAATTTTGGGCGTATTTCCATTAGTGGCGAAAAAGGCAATAGGCTTTGCACCATAGAAACTTTTAAACGAAACGGAAAAAGGAAATGGATATATTCCATTAACCAAAACGAACTTTCGGTAAAATAATGTTCAGTTATTATTTGCTATTCCCTTGGTTGTGGTTGCTCTCCAAACTTCCACCCGTAGCGTTGTTTGCCATAGGCGATGGCATTGCTTTTTTATTGAACCATGTTTTGAGCTACAGAAAAAAAACCGTGCGCTCCAATCTTCAAAAAGCCTTTCCCGAATTTTCGGAAGAACGCATACAAAGTACCACGCGCGATTTCTATAACATTTTGGGCGAGCGCATTGCCGAAAGCATTATTGCTCTTTCGGTTTCTAAAGAAACCATACTACAACGCTGCCCGGTAAAAGACCTAGGCTTGGTGAATAAATGGAGCAGCGAAAACAAAAGCATAGTAGCGCTTTTGGGCCATAGCGGCTCTTGGGAATGGGCTGGCTTAACCGCCAGTATGGTAACAGATTACTCCAAAGTATTTGCTCTCTATAATCCACCCAATAACCACTATTGGAACAAGTGGATTAAACAAAGCCGCGAACGGTTTGGCATGCAACTGGTAAGTATGCGTGGCAAGGGTTTTATTCAATACTATAAAGAGAAACAAAGCAACAAAGCACTTCATTTATATGTGGCCGACCAATCGCCCAGAGGCTTACATGGCGCGGTGTGGTGCGATTTTTTAAATAGCCGTTTACCCTTCTTTTCAGGAGCAGCACGCTATGCGGTTGCTAATAATTACGAAGTGCTTTTTGTAAAAGTAATACGCCAAAAAAGAGGTTTCTACCAAATCGAAACTATTCCTATTACCGATGGCAAAACTGCACTTTCGGCTTCTGAAATCACCCTGCGTTTTGCAGCATTATTGGAAGCACAAATAAAGCAATCACCTGCCGATTGGCTTTGGAGCCACAAACGTTGGAAACACGAGGGCAAAGAGAATATTTCTGTATAACTAAAAGGCTTCTTTCACTATATACTCGGAGGCTATGCCCAGTGTTGCCAACTGTTTTTCTACGGCTTCCATCATTGGTGGCGGCCCGCAGAGATAAAAATACTGTATGCCGTTGGTAAGATGTGTTTGTAGAAGTTCCGGTGTAATAAATCCGTGGTGATAGCCTTCGCACTCTTCTCCGGAGAGCACATTGGTAAAGTTTGCTCCCAATAATTTTTGAAGCGGTTTTTCCAGTATTATATCTGCCCTTGTTTTATTGGCAAAAATCAATTGGTTGTTGCCAAGCTTTTGCTCTTTTTCCAAATTTTTCAGTATGGCAATAAACGGTGTAATGCCTGCACCGCCTGCAATAAACACGCCTTCGCCTTTGTAGTGTATATCGCCAAACACATCGCCCACTAGTAGTTCATCGCCCTTTTTAAGCAAAAGTAATTGGTTGGTAACGCCTTGGTGGTTGGGATATGTTTTAATAATAAATTCTATTTGATTGTCTTCGGGTAGAGAAGTAAAAGTAAATGCCCTTAGCTCGTTTTTCCATGTTGCATTATTGATAGAAACATCTACCGCCTGACCCGGCAGATAGTTTAATGCTGCAGGTTTTTCGGCAACTATGTGCAGCACATCGTGGGTAAGGTTTTCTATTGCCAATACTTTAACTGCGTGGCTCATGTTGTATTGCTATTTATGATGAATGTGTGATAGAAACTCTTGCTTAACGGCTTCGTTTTCAAACTGCCCGGAATAATACGATGTAATGGTTTGGCTGTTGGTATCTCTAATTCCCCTGGCAGCTACACAGAGGTGGTCGGCTTCAATTACCACTGCCACATCGGAGTGTTTAAAAATCTCTTTCAATGCTTCGGCTATTTGCATGGTAAGCCGCTCTTGCACTTGCGGACGCTTGGCATAGTACTGCACTATACGGTTTATTTTCGATAGTCCAATTACTTGCTTTTCGGGTATGTAAGCAACGTGTACTTTCCCAATAATAGGTACAAAGTGGTGTTCGCAATTTGAGTACAGCGTAATGTTTTTTTCAATCAACATTTTCCGGTAGCTGTATTTATTTTCAAAAAGACTTATGGCGGGTTTGTTTTCGGGGTTTAGTCCACTAAAGGTTTCTTGTACAAACATTTTTGCCACGCGCTTTGGTGTTCCTTTTAGGCTATCGTCTTTTAAATCTAAACCAAGCGCTTCCATTATTTGGGTAAAATGAAATTCTATCTTGCTTATTTTTTCTTTTTCAGAAAGCTTTTCGGAAGCAGCAACTTGTGTATGTGGTATGCTGGTGGTGGTAGCTATTGTATTGGCTGTTTCTTTAAGAAAACTCATAGTTCATTTATTTTTTTCATTACGTTTTCTACCACGGCATTGCAGTAGATTAGATTGAATTCAAACACTTCGTTGGCAGAATATATTTTTTCGATTTCGCCTCTAAGCATTGCTTTTGCTCTGTTTAAGCGCACTTTTACATTGGCTTCGGTAATGCTGAGCGCTTGGGCTGTTTCTTCTATGTTCATTCCGTTTATTTCGCGCAACGAAAAAACCATTCTGTAATCGAGTGGAATTTTATTGAGTGCGGTTTCTATTACATGACCAAGTTCGCGGTTTTGTATTGTTTTTTCGGTGTCGCCTTGTGTGTATGCAAACATTGGCGTTGCTTGTTCTTTAGCTTCTTCCATTATTTCATTTTTAAAACTTGCTTTTTCTCTTTTTCTATAACAGTTGTTGAGCATTATGCGCACTATCCATGTTTTAAAGTTGGATCGACCTTCAAAATTTTGCAGGTTTTTGTAGGCATCTACAAATGTATCTTGCATTAAATCCAAGGTGTCTTCGTGATGGTAATTATACGAGCGCCCTACTTTATACAAATACGGGTTAAACCTCCTTACTATTATTTCATAAAGTGCTTTCTCGCCTTTTAGAATCCGCTCTATGATTTCGACTTCGGTATATTTTTCAAACTGCTTCATGTTTATGCGTTTGTTTTAGAAAGTTTTGCCATTGCAAGGGCTGCTATTGCCATTACTAAGTCGCGAACTGCTACATCTACATAATTAAACCCTGCCAGCAAAGTTAAGGCAATTAGTGTAAGCCAAGCTGCCACTACATATCCGCCTATTTCCGGTTTTTTGAAAACCAATAATCCGGCTACTATTTCTACCACGCCTACTATCATCATAAATGTGGCTGCCGAAAATGGTAACAGGGCTGCCATAGATGGATTTATGTATTGCTCCCACTGTGTAAGCAAATTTGTAAACTTATCTGCTCCCGCAACAATTGGAACTACTACAAAAGTGTACTTTAATAAATTGAATGCTTGTGTTTGATTTTTACTGTTGGTTTCCATGTTTTAAGTATTTAAGTTGGTGTTGAATAATTGGTGCACGCTTGGTGCATATATTATATTGGAGTAAGTACTTCTTTAAAAGGTTACAAAAAAAATTTAGTGCTGTGTTTTGGACACGTTTTTGCAACAAAAAGGCTGCCTCTATAAGAAACAGCCTTTGGGAAAAATGATTGGGCGGGTACTTGGTTGATAAGTTAAAATTTGCTTGGAAACTGCTTTGCAATTCCTTCCGATAAATCATCTGCCATTTCTAACATGTGGTTGTGTGCTTCTTCATATTTCTGAACGGCTGCGGTATAGTCTTTTTTCAATAAATCTACAGCGTATGCGGTGGTTTGGTCTATGTGCATTTTCATCATGTGTCGCATATCGGATTGTGCCCAATTGGGATTGGCAGCAGAAAGAAAATCTGCAATTTGCTCTGCATTAGCATACCAATCTGCCAAAGCAGTATTCAGTGCGGCTTGGTCGTTGTTTTTAGCTGCTGTTAATACAGGAACCGCTTTGTTTATGTGATCGGTAAGCAATGCTGTGAGCTGGTCGCCTGCGGCTTGCCCATAATATGGAACAATAGCTGCTCCAATATCTTTTTGATTTTGCAGCAATCTATTCAGCTGCGCCTGCAAACCATCAGAATTATTAAAAAATGCATCTACCGTTGAATATGTCCATTGCATATGGTCGCTCCACAGTTTTCGCATATTGCTGTTGAAGGTTTTGTAATTTGCTGTGTCTAAAGGCGAAACTTCATCTTTCTTACAACTTTGCATCATAAGCATTGGCACCAATATGGTAGTTAAAATAATGGTTGCTTTCTTCCATAAAGATGGAGCTGCTTGGCTGGTGGTGTTTTTCATTTCTATAAATTTTTTGTTTGGTAATACCCTATTGGAGTAAGCACCTCTTTAAAAGGTTACAAAAAAATTTAGTGCCGTTTTTTACTATTTCCACACCTCTACATTTAGTTTAACTTCGCCATTGTAAAACAAGCATGAAAGAAAAAATAGCCGGAGTTATTGGCACGGGAAGTTTTGGTTCGGTAATAGCCAATTTACTAGCCGAGAATATACGTGTGTTTTTATACGGACGCACACCGGAAACTACCGAACAAATTCGCGCTACCAGAATGTTGCACGGTTATGCCCTGCATGAGCGAGTTCATGTAGCGGAGTCGCTGGAAGAGGTTGCCGAAAATTGTTATATTATCTTTCCGGCCGTTCCTTCGCAACATTTTAAATCTATGATTCGCGACTGCTCGCCTTTTCTTCGTCCGGATCATATTGTTATTCACGCCACCAAAGGTTTGCACACGGAGTTTGATTTAGATACAGCCACAGCCGAAAGCATTTCGCTTAAAGAAATAAAAACCATGAGCGAACTTATTCGCGAAGAAACCGGAGTGGTGCGCGTTGGCTGCCTGGCCGGACCCAACCTTGCCGCAGAGCTTGCAGAGCACCAGCCGGCAGCTACCGTTATTGCCAGCCGATTTGATGAGGTTATTCGCGAAGGACAAGGATGCCTGCGCAGTGACCGCTTTCAGGTTTTTGGAAGTAAAGATTTATTGGGAATAGAACTTACCGGAGTGCTTAAAAATTATGTTGCTTTAGCATCAGGCGCCCTAAGCGGTTTGGGCTATGGCGAAAATGCCCGCGCCATGCTTATTACACGCGGTGTGGCAGAAATGATTTATTTAGGAAAAGCCCTAGGTGCCGATAAAAAAGCTTTTTTAGGAATGGCGGGTATTGGCGATTTAATTGCCACTTGCTCTTCTCCAAAATCAAGAAATTATACCGTAGGCTACCGAATTGCCAAAGGTGAAAAGCTAAACACCATTCTTGCCGACTTGGGCGAAGTGGCAGAAGGTGTGCGCACACTTAAAATCGGAAAACTAATTGTAGATAAAGTAAAGCAACCGGCTCCCATTCTTCTTTCGCTCAACAAAGTTTTTTTTGAAGACTGGGACATGGAGCGCGCCATTACTTTTTTAATGCGCTATCCGGTAAATGAAGATGCCGAATACTTGAAGCTATAAACGATGTGCCACAAAACAATTAGCTTCGCATTTCCTAATTCCAATATGTGTTATTGCTTATTTAGTTTTTTATTTTGAACACTGCACTCATTCAACATTTAGAAACGCTTCCAAAAGAGCATTTGGAAATACACTTGGCAGCATATCCGTGGTTTGCCGCTGCGCGTGCCGTGCTTGCAAAAAAAGAGTCTTCGCAAGCATTGGTACAGCAAACTGTTCCATATGTAAAAAATCGAGTTTGGTTTAAAAACTATTTGCTGCAAACCGAATCTGCCCCGGCTAAAGAAAAAGAAACGGTAGAAGTAGCAACTCCGGCAGAAGCCATTCTTTATACGCCAAACGAGCAATCTATTGCTATTGAAGTTGATAATACTCTGGCAGAAGCCGCGGCTCCACTTAACTTAAATCTCATAGCTCCTCCAACTCCCGAAACCGAATTGGTTGATTCACCCGCTATTGAACATACAGAAACCCAGTTGCAAATCGAAGCCGAAACAACAGATGTAGATTTGGTAGAAAGTGCCGCTCATAAAACTTCGGTTGAAGCAATTGAACCACCTGCAATACAAGAAGAAAATATAGCCGAACAATCGTTTTCCGGCTGGCTGGCTCATTTTAGCACCGAAAAAGATAAAAAAATATTCATCGCTGCTCCTGCGCCAAAAGCCAAAGAAGAAAAGCCCAAAAAAGACGAACTGGAAATGCTTATTCAAAGCAATATTCCATATACTGCTTTAGAAAACAAAATAGAGGCCGAAACCCACTATTCAAAAGGGTTGTCGGATTTTATAGCCACTCAAAAACGCCAGAAAAAGCAGCAACTTCCTTCGCCCGATTTCGATGAAAATTCGCGGCTTCCAATTACAGAAACAATTGCTGTTTTGTTAGAAAAACAAGGAAAAACAAAACAAGCTATTCTTGTTTATGAGCAGTTGTGTTTGAAGTTTCCGCTTAAAAGCACTTATTTCGCAGCCCACATTCAAAAATTGAAACAAAAAATTTAATTGAAATGTATATCGTAATTACAGTTTTCATCATTATAGTTTGCTTATTGCTTTCTTTAGTAGTTTTAATTCAAAACCCAAAAGGTGGTGGACTTTCTTCTTCTTTTGGCGGTGTTGGCCAACAAATTTTGGGCGCTCGCAGAAGCACCGATATGGTAGAAAAAGCTACTTGGACTTTGGCTATTCTTCTTTTGGTTTTTAGCATTGGCTCTGCATTTTTTATTGATAAACGCTCTGCCGTAAAATCTAAAACCCAAGTAGAAAAGAGTGAAGTAGAACAGCAAATGGCAAACCAGCCTTTTAATCCTGGTGCATTGCCACAAGCTGCTCCGGCTCAAGGCGCTCCGGCACAAGCTGCTCCGGCAGAAAACAACGCTGCTCCAGCAACTCCGGCTCAGTAATTTTTTCCCCTTTATTTTTTATGGGGCACCATCATCATCACGATCATGTTCATTACCACAGGCAGGCCAATGAACGAAGTACACAAATTGTTGTAGTTATTTCTGTGGTGGCTATGCTTTTAGAGTTAAGCGTAGGCTACAGCACCAAATCTGTTACTTTAATTATGGATGGTTGGCACATGCTTTCGCACGTGCTGGTGCTGCTTTTGGCATGGGCTGCGTACTTATACATTCGCCTGAGCAAAAGCGAACTTACGCAACAAAAAGAGCAGCGAATTTTAGCGCTCAGCGGTTTTGCCAGTGCCGTTATTTTATTGATGGTTACCGGCTTTATGATTTACGAAGCCATTGAGCATTTTATTAAACCCGAAGTAGTTGTTACTAAAGAGTCTTTTTTTGTAGCTTTCTTTAGTTTATTGGTAAATGCTGTTAGCGCTTATGTGCTTCACCGCGAGGAAGAAAAAATGGACCTAACGCTAAAAGCCGCATACATACATGTGTTGAGCGATGTGGTTTTAAGTTGCATGGCGCTGCTTTCTCTTTCTGCCATTTATTTTGCCAACATCATTTGGTTAGATCCGCTACTCGGTTTGGTTGGTAGTGCCGTTATTTTGCGCTGGAGCATTGGCTTAATTTCAAAATCGTGGAGAGAGGCGCTTTCTTAATTTTTTATGGCTCGTATAAAAGTTGATTTACATCCAATCTATAACAACAACAAAGCCATAGACAAAGCTTTGCAAGAAGCTTTTGACGATGCTGTGGAAAACAAGATAAGAGAAGTAGAAATTATACCCGGCAAAGGCAGCGGGCAACTACGCAAAAAAGTAGAGCGTTTTTTACAACAGCCACATATAAAATCTAAATACCACCGTATAGAAAACGACAGTAAAAACTTTGGTAGATTGTTTGTTTATTTCCGTTTCGAAAAATGAGTCTCCAGCAAACCAATACCATTCTTTTTGAAGATAACTATTTTGTTGTTGCCAATAAGCCGAGCGGCATTGCTGCCATACCGGAGCGCAATGGCGATAGAGAAAAATCTTTTGTTGGGCAGTTAGAAAAAACCTTGGGTCCTTTATTGGTGGTGCATAGAATAGACAAACAAACCAGTGGTGCTTTATGCTTTGCAAAAACCGAAGAGGCACACAAAGCACTCAATATTTTGTTTGAAGGCAGAAACATAGAAAAAGAATACTTAGCCGTGGTTAAAGGAAATATGTTGGAAACACACGGGATTATCAACGAACCTTTGGCAGAAAATCCGGCACGCCCCGGCACCATGAAAATACATCCGAAAGGAAAAGAAGCTATTTCGGAATTTTGGGTAAAAGAAAATTTTAGGCATGCCGCCCTGCTGCGTGTAAATATTTATACCGGCAGAACCCATCAAATTCGTGTTCATTTAAAATCTATTTCGCATCCGCTTTTAGTAGATGAAATTTATACCGATACAAAGGCTTTTTATATTTCTTCTTGTATTAAAAAATTTAAGCGAAACGAAGAAGAACCCGAGCGCCCAACCATTGCTCGCCTAACGCTTCACGCAGCTTCTCTTTCTTTTACACATCCCTTTTCTCAACAAAAAATTTCGGTAGAAGCTCCTCTTCCAAAAGACCTAGAAACTTTACTCAAACTGTTGCGCAAAAACGATACGTAATGTTTTTGTTTTTCTTCTTTACATGTGTTGAAATCGGTTTCCCTTTTTTCCTTTTTAGTTTTTCTATTTTTCGCCTTTCTTTTAAATATGAACAAACAAACCGAAAATATTGTTTCGCTGCACGATAAGCAGTTTTCAATTTTTATTGAAGAAGAAAAAATTTTGGCTGCCGTAAAATCTGTTGCAGAAGAAATAAACCAGGCATACGAAGGAAAGAAACCGCTTCTTATTCCTGTGCTAAACGGTTCGTTTATGTTTACTGCCGACCTCGCAAAATTTTTAAATATAGACTGTGAGTTTTCTTTTATTAAAGCAAGTTCTTATTCCGGCACAAACTCTAGCGGATCGCTCCAAGAAAAAATTGGTTTAAGTGAGAATATTTCGGGAAGGCATGTAATTATTGTAGAAGATATTATTGATACCGGAAATACTTTGGCTCGCCTTCTTCCTGAAATGGAATTGCAACTTCCTGCTTCTATTAAAATTTGCTCTCTTTTATTTAAACCAAAAGCGCTGAAAGCCGATTTAAAAGTAGATTTTGTGGGTTTAGAAATTCCTAACGATTTTATTGTTGGTTATGGTTTAGATTACGATGGCTTGGGAAGAAATTTGCGTAATATATATAAGATAGTATAAGCCTTTCTATCTTTTTGTTCAGTGTTTTATCCATTTCTTTTTTCTCCACAAATTTTTTGTTGAAACCGTTGGTTTTTATGTGAATAAAAGTTGAATTCGCGGTGAAATTTTTTTTGTGCTTTTCTAAAAAATTTTCTTCTCGGTTTTCCTTTTTTTAGTGTGGAATAAAGTTTAGTAATATCAACATGCTACAAAGTAAATTGTGTGCAATCTTTTTTCTTCATTACTATGTTAGTTAGCTTTCAACAGTATGTTAGTTGTAATTAAAAACCATTGATATTACTATATTCTTCTTGTGTAATAGTTGTTAGTTATAGTGTAATAAGTATAAAAGCAAGTGTTTGTTTTTAAAACTTTTCAAACAATACACAGCCTTAATAATGGCTGTTCTTTATTCTTTTTAAAAAGAGTTTTTTACAGTTATTTATTAAGGTGTGTATAAAGTTTAAATAGGAAAAAGTCTTTCTTTTTTTTGAATTGCTGTTAAGGAATAATTTCTCCTCTTTTCCCTAATTCAATGGCTTCTAAATTGCTTATCTTTTTTTTATCGAGTGTAAAGCGCAAAAGGGTTTTTATTTTATGAAAACCGTGTATGCCCGCAGCACCTGGATTTAGGCAAAGCATGTTTTTGTATTTTGGGTCGCGCATTACTCGCAATATGTGCGAATGGCCGCAAATGAAAATATCGGGAGGTTTAGCTTGCAGAATGTTTCTTACTCTGGAGCTGTAGTTTCCCGGATAGCCTCCAATGTGTGTAATCCAGATATCTAATTCTTCGATGGTAAAACGGTTGTCTTCAGGATATTCGGAGCGTACCGAATTGTTGTCTATATTTCCATAAACAGCTCGTAATGGCTTAAATTTTTTTAGTGTATCTAAAAGTTCAATACTACCCGCATCTCCGGCATGCCAAATCTCATCCACTTCTTTAAAGTGGTCAAAAATTTTTTGGTCTAAGTAGCTGTGTGTGTCTGAGAGTAATCCTATTTTTTTCAACTAAAAAATGTTTGGTTATTGCAATATGAATATAAGCTTGTAATAACCAATTTTAGTGGAAGAAAATTTATGCCTCAGCGTAGCTTTCTACACTTGGGCAAGTACAGATTAAATTTCTATCGCCATGTGAATTGTTTACTCTACCAACACTAGGCCAAAACTTGTTTTCTTTTGTGAAAGGTAGCGGATAAACAGCTGTTTCGCGAGTATATGGGCGATTCCAGTTTTCGTTTATTACTACTGCTGCAGTGTGTGGTGCATTTTTTAGTGGATTATTGCTTGCATCCATTGTTTTATTTTCAATGGCTTCTATTTCTTTTTTAATAGAAATTAGTGCTTCGCAAAAGCGGTCGAGTTCGGCTTTATCTTCACTTTCTGTTGGTTCTATCATAAGTGTTCCTGCAACAGGAAAAGAAACTGTAGGAGCATGGAAACCATAATCCATTAAGCGTTTGGCAACATCTTCTACTTCTATACCTACGGTGTGTTTAAACTGTCTGAAATCTAAAATAAGCTCGTGTGCAACCCTGCCATGTTCTTTACCAACATATAAAACTTGATAGTATTCTTCTAAGCGAGCTTTTAGGTAGTTGGCATTTAAAATAGCATAGCGTGTGGCATTGGTAATTCCTGCTGCTCCCAACATTTTTATATAGCCATAAGAAATAAGCAAAATAGAAGCGCTGCCAAAAGGAGCTGCACTTACTGCATTGATAGCTTTTTCGCCTCCGGTTTTTACTACCGGATTTCCGGGAAGGTATGGTGCTAAATGTGCAGCTACACAAATTGGTCCCATTCCGGGTCCTCCGCCACCATGTGGAATAGCAAAGGTTTTATGAAGGTTAATATGGTTTACATCTGCGCCAATAATTGCCGGAGAAGTTAAACCAACTTGTGCATTTAAGTTGGCTCCATCCATATAAACTTGTCCTCCATTTGCATGTATTACTTCGCAAATATCTTTTATCTTATGCTCAAATACTCCGTGTGTAGAAGGATATGTAGCCATAAGGCAGCATAAGTTATCTTTATATTGTTCGGCTTTTGCAAGTAAATCTTCAAAATCAATATTGCCGTGGCTATCGGTAGCTACTACTACTACTTTTAAACCAACCATTACTGCACTTGCAGGATTTGTACCGTGTGCCGAAGCAGGGATAAGTGCAATATTTCTATGTGCTTCTCCTTTGTCTTTTTGGTAAGCTCTAATTACTAAAAGTCCTGCGTATTCACCTTGTGCACCGCTATTTGGTTGAAGAGAAGTAGCTGCAAAACCGGTTATTTCACTTAAGTAGTTTTCTAATTCCTTAATAATTTGGGCATATCCTTCGGCTTGGTTAGCGGGTACAAAAGGGTGTAAGTTAAATTCACTCCAACTAACCGGCTCTAATTCTGCAGCGGCATTAAGTTTCATAGTACAAGAGCCAAGAGGAATCATACTTTTAGTAAGGCTTAGGTCTTTATTTTCTAATGACTTAATGTAGCGCATCAATTGGCTTTCGCTGTGGTGTGTATTAAATACAGCATGTGTAAGAAAAGGCGATTGACGAATAAGGCTTTTTTCAATAGATAATTCTACTTCTATAGCAGCCGGAAGAGAAATAGTTTTTGAGTTGTTTTTTACTGCAGCAAAAACAGAAATTAGTTCTTGCAAATCGCCAGGCAAAACTGTTTCGTCTAATGCAATGCTTACAAATCCCTGCTTAGTATAGTTGAAGTTAAAACCGGTAGCCAAAGCTTGGTTGCGAATATTTTCTAAGAGGGTATTATCTCCGTTGGTTTTTATGGTAACTGTATCAAAGAAACTTTTTGAGTGTAGTTGATAGCCGAGGTTTTCTAATTCTTTAGCTAAATAAACAGCTAAGCTATGTATGCGGAGTGCAATATTTTTAATTCCTTCTGCTCCGTGATATACGGCATACATGCCGTTCATAATAGCAAGTAAGGCTTGTGCGGTACAAATATTTGATGTAGCTTTTTCTCTTCTAATATGCTGTTCGCGTGTTTGCAAAGCCATGCGTAGAGCTGGGTTGCCATTGCTATCTATTGAAACACCAATAATTCTTCCCGGAATAATACGTTTGTATTCATCTTTTATAGCAAAGAAAGCTGCGTGAGGGCCTCCGTAACCCATTGGCACACCAAAGCGTTGAGCACTACCTACTGCGCAATCGGCTCCTAGTTCAGCTGGTGGCGTTAGTAAAGCCAAAGCCAGTAAATCGGTAGCAAGCGTTACATAACACTCTACAGCTTTAGCTTTTTCTATAAAGTTGCGGTAATTGATGGCATCTCCATCGGCAGCAGGATATTGCAATAAAGCACCAAAATAAGAGGCGTCTAATTCAATAGTTTCGTGGTTGCCAACCACTAACTCTATACCAATAAAGTTAGCACGTGTTTTTAAAACATCAATGGTTTGTGGAAAGCACAAATCAGAAACAAAGAATTTATTGGCAGTTTCGGCAACTTTGTTTTTAACACCGTAAAAAAGGTGCATAGCTTCTGCAGCAGCAGTTCCTTCATCTAATAAGGAAGCGTTTGCTATGGGGAATCCGGTAAGGTCGCTCACCATAGTTTGATAGTTTAACAACGCCTCTAAACGCCCTTGTGCAATCTCTGCTTGGTAAGGAGTATATTGTGTGTACCAACCCGGGTTTTCAAAAATGTTTCTTCTTATAGCTGCGGGAGTGATGGTGCCGTAATATCCCAAGCCAATATATGAGCGGAATACTTTGTTTTTAGCAGCAACCGACTTTAAGTTTTTGAGGTATTCAAATTCACTCAACGCAGCAGGAATGTTGAGGGTGTCTTTTTTGCGAATGTTGGCCGGAACAGTTTGGTCTATAAGTTCATCTAAAGAGTTTACGCCAATAGCAGTAAGCATTTCTTTTTCAGTATTTACGGCAAATGTTCCAATGTGGCGGTTAATAAAATTGTCGGTAGAAGAAAGTGATATTTTCACGGCAAAAAGAATTTAGTTTTTGAAAAAGCGCTGCGAATATAAAAGAAGCTATCGTGAAAAAAGAGGGCTTACTTCTTTGGTTTTAGAGAAAAGGAGAGATAAGAACAGAGGAGGGTGTTATTTCACCAGAAAAAAACTTTAAAAACAACACATAAGCCATTAAAAACCATATTTATATATGTTGTGTTTATTTATTATTCAATTTTCTAACCGGGTTTAAGAAATATCGGAGACTACTTTGCGCTAGGGGTTAGCTTCCGCTTGTTCCACGTGGAACATTTTGCTTTTTTATCTGAGTGGATGCTCTCTATTTTGTTCCACGTGGAACAAACCAAAATCTAAGTTCTAAAATCTAATTTCTGTATGTACCTTTGCGCTTTATGTTTCCAGAATACGATGTAATTGTTGTTGGTGCCGGACATGCCGGCTGCGAGGCTGCAGCGGCTGCCGCTAATTTAGGCTCTAGGGTTTTATTGGTTACAATGAATATGCAAACCATTGCGCAAATGAGTTGTAATCCGGCAATGGGCGGAGTTGCAAAGGGACAAATAGTTAGAGAGATTGATGCGCTGGGTGGTTATTCTGGAGTTGTTTCTGATAAAAGCATGGTTCAGTTTAGAATGCTGAACCGCTCTAAAGGTCCCGCAATGTGGAGTCCCCGCACTCAAAACGACAGAATGTTGTTTGCTGCCACTTGGCGCGAAATGCTAGAGCAAACGCCCAATGTAGATTTTTGGCAGGAAATGATAAGCGGTTTGCTAGTAAAAAATGGCAGGGTGTGTGGAGTGCGTACTGCTATGGGTTTAGAGGTTAAGGCTAAATCGGTAGTGCTTACCAATGGAACCTTTTTAAATGGGCTTATACATATAGGTGAAAAAAGTTTCGGAGGCGGGCGGGCTGGCGAAAAAGCTGCACACGGAATTACAGAACAATTAGTGGAGCTCGGTTTCGAGGCCGGAAGAATGAAAACCGGAACGCCACCAAGAATAGACGGAAGAAGCCTTGATTATGCCAAAATGGAAAGGCAAAACGGAGATGAAAACGCAGTTGGTTTTTCCTACAAACCTAATACAAATCCTTTTGCAGGATCATCGGAAAATAGCACTCAGCAAAAAGAACAGCTGCCCTGTTGGATAACATATACCAATACCAAAGTACACGATATTCTCCGAACAGGATTCGATAAATCACCCATGTTTTCGGGAAGAATTAAAGGGCTTGGTCCGCGCTATTGTCCATCGGTAGAAGATAAAATAGACAGGTTTGCAGATAAAGACCGCCATCAAATTTTTGTAGAGCCGGAGGGATGGAATACCGTAGAGATATATGTAAATGGCTTTTCAACCTCATTGCCGGAAGATGTTCAATATAAAGCTTTGAAAGAAATACCCGGATTTGAGCACATGAAGATGTTTCGCCCGGGATATGCCATAGAGTACGACTACTTTCCCCCAACCCAACTTTCATACACTCTCGAAACAAAACTGGTGAAAGGTTTGTATTTTGCCGGACAAATAAACGGCACCACCGGATATGAAGAAGCTGCCTGCCAAGGCTTAATGGCAGGCATAAATGCACACCTACAAGCAAACGAGAAGGCCCCCTTTGTGTTAAAGCGCTCCGAAGCATACATTGGAGTGTTAATAGATGATTTAATAAACAAAGGAACCGATGAGCCGTATAGGATGTTTACATCGCGGGCGGAATACCGCATCTTGCTTAGACAAGACAATGCCGATCTTCGCCTTACGGAATTGGGTTATCAATTGGGCTTAGCAGACGAAGAAAGATGGGGTCGCGTACAACAAAAGCAACAATCTATTAGTGAAACACTAAAGTTTATTCAAAATTATTCTGTAGAGCCAGAAGCCATAAATTCACTGCTGGTAAGTGCAGGTTCTGCAGAAATTAGGCAAAAAACAAAACTTGAAAAGATACTCCTTCGTCCACAAATAGATTTACAAATGCTCATAAGTGCTATTCCGGAGGTACAGGTGTTTTGCCAAAAATACGAATCTGAGTTTTTAGAAAGTGCCGAAACAGAAATAAAATATGCTACTTATATAGAAAAAGAGGTTGAAATGGCAGATAAGATAACCCGGCTAGAAAATATAAAGCTGAATCCCACGTTTGATTATTCAACATTGAAAGCCCTTTCGATGGAAGCAAGGGTTAAATTGGCAAAAATTAAACCCGAAAGTATTGGACAGGCAAGCAGAATAAGTGGTGTTAGCCCGGCAGATATTTCTGTATTGTTGGTTCACATGGGAAGGTAAAAGACTAAAAAGAAAGAGTTGACAGCCAAAAAGAATATACAGGATAAGATAAAGCTACTTGTTTATGTGGTTGCTCTGGCAATTTTTGTTGCCTCCTGTGCGAATGAAGTAGCACCAACCGGAGGAAAAAAAGATGCCGATCCCCCTCAGCACGTATCGAGCAGCCCGCCATCCCAAACCGTAAATTTTAGGGAGAAGAAAATAAAAATACGCTTTAATGAGTATCTTGAAAACAGCTCGTTTGCAAGAACGCTTATGTCGCCACCAGCAGCAACCAATCCAAAAGTTAGAATAAATCTTAAAACAATCACAGTTACGCTTCCCGAAAACCTAGAAAATAATACTACATATATCTTGAATTTTGCCGATGACATAAGAGATATAAACGAGTCTAATCCCGTAAAGAATTTTACGTATGTTTTTTCTACCGGAGATAAAATTGATACACAGTCGGTAGGAGGAAAACTCACCGATGCTTTTACCGGAGAGCCGGTTGAAGATGTTTTGGTGATGCTTTACAAGAAGGATTCACTGAGTAGTATAAGAACAACCAAACCAAAGTATTTTGCTATTACAGATAGAAAAGGAAATTATTCTATTAACCATGTAAAACCGGAGGAGTACTCTATTGCCGCGTTGAAGGATCAGAATATGAATTTTATTTTTGACCAAAGTACCGAGAAAATAGCCTTTGTGGATGAAAGTATAAACCTAAAAGACTCGGCAATTTTGGTGCAGAATCTTCAATTGTTTACCCAACCCAATCAAAACCCTAAACTTATTGAAGCCGAGCAGACAGAGCCGGGAAAATTGCAGCTAGTGTTTTCTGGAATAGTAAAAACAATAAGGGTAGAAGGAGCGTTGGCTGAAAGAAAGCACATTTCTTATTTTAATGATGCAAAAGACACTCTTGTAATTTGGCACGAAGCGATAGATAAAAAAGAGGACACATTATATTTATTTGTAAACGATACGCTCAAAGATACCGCCAGAATCAAATTAAAACCAATTTTAATTGATTCTGCCAGAACAGCAAATAAGAACTCATTAAGGATTGATTTTCAACATGTTAAAGCTGGTAAGGCTGCACAAATTGAGCAATCTTTTTATGCGTGTGGCGTGTATGAAGCGCTTAAAATATTCTTTTCCCGACCAATAGCCGAAATAAACGATTCTACGCCCGCCATTTTTGTAAAGAATGATTCTACAGGACAGCAGCATTTCCCCAAAATGTCAATAGATGAAAAAACAAAACTTTTTTCAACTGTGGAGTTTCCAAAAGAAGAGAATAGTTTTTATACACTTTTTATTCCTCCCGGAAAATTTTTAGACATACTTGGTTTTTCTAACGATACCACAAAACTGAAATTTCAAACCAACGGAGCAGAAAACTATGGAGGGCTGAAATTGAAAGTAAATAGCACATCGTCTGCATTTAGAATTGTAGAAATATTAGATTTAGCTAATAAGAAGTTGCACGAGAGAATTTTTGTGCCAGGAGCCGTAGGTAAAACGTATGTGTTCAAAAATTTTGCAGAGGGCAATTATGTTATTCGCGTAATAGAAGATTTAAATAAAAACGGTGTTTGGGATGCAGGAAATTTTGATGAGCGATTACAGCCAGAACCCGTAAAGTACTACAGAGAAATTCCGGCACTAAAAGGTGGGTGGGAAGCAGAGTTTGAGTTAAAATTAGATTAAACTCGATATCGTAACTTTATTTCCAGCGGAAAGTTTTAAGCATTACGCGTAAATCTTCTTTCACAAAATCTATAACGGGCTTCATGGAATCGGCATTTGGTTCGTTGTTAAAATACAAAGCTCCCCGAATAAAATGGTGTATAGAATCGGTTAAAAAGAACTGCACATTTGAAGCAGCATTGCCGCCTACTTCATAGAGTAAACCACCCACTTTATTGGGGTTTTGAATTGCTACCTCATCAATATAATCGGCACGTTTGGTATGTTTAAACGAAAGTTTGTGAGCATCTTCAATCAACTTTTCTAGTTTTTGAGTATCGCTAATTGGTTTGTAAGTAAAATTTACAACGCCATTAAAATCGGGTAACACAATGTTATACCAACAACTTCCTTCAATATTTTTATTGAAATACAATGTATCTTCTTCCGCTTTTGCATAGGCTGGAATTTCAAATTCGTAGGGACAGTTTGCTGGCGAAAACAAGGTATATCCACGTTCCGGGAACACTACACGCGGATAGGCTTTGGGTTTGGGAGAAAAATCTGGTTGGCAGGCAGAAAGTAAAATAACCAATAAAAAGATGGCGGTAAAAAAGCGTTTCATCTAAGATGTTTAAACAAAGATATGATGCAAAGAAAATCTTTTAAACGAGTGTAGCTTTCGCATTATTGCTATTGAAAACCACACCAATGATACTAAAAAATCTTGTTGAAAAAACTTGTTTCCCGTCTAACTTGGCAGTGTTATAAAATCAGTTGAAAGCTCGCAAAAACACCTATGCTAGACAGATACTTTCAAACTTTAAAGCGGAAACTTTTCAAATAACCGAAAAGTTCACCATTGGCTGCAACTAATAAAGTAGCATATTTGTAATACTTATTACTCTTCTAAAAGATGAATAAATCCAAAAGAAGTACAGAAAAAAGTAGCCAAAAAATCACTGAAAAATATTTTCAGTTTTTAGAAAAACATATTGCAGAGGTTGTTTCGCAAAGAGTAAATGAATTTATGGAAATCAATCAGATAGCCAAGGACTTGCATGTTTCTCATAAGCACTTAACAGAAACAATACAAAAAGAAACAGGTAATCACCCTTGTTATTTCTACGATCAAAGAATCATTGAAGAAGCAAAAAGGATGCTTGTAGAAACTAATATATCTGTAGCAGAAATAGCAAGAATAATGACGTATGACCCTTCTAATTTTTCCAAGTTCTTCAAGAAGTTTGTTGGACAAACACCAAGCAAGTACAGAGATAACAGAAAACTAAAAAATATATGATACTAAAAATTGCAAATGCCATCTTAATGCTATTTGCGGTGTTTATGGGCATTAAACACGGTTGGAATATGCTTACTGCCAAACCAGAAATGTTGGAAATGTTTGGCAAGTGGAACCTCGGTAGAAATTTTGTAATAGTGAATGGTGCTGTTACCTTGCTATCGGCTTTGTTCATCATGTTTCCACGAACATTTGTGTGGGGTAATTTATTGATGGCAGCAGGAATTTTACTGATTATTTGTATGCAACTCTTGCATAAAGATTTGAAAGGCGCAGCCATTGAAGTGCCGTTTCTGTTGCTCAATTTACTAATTATTTATTTGCAACACCCTTTAAAAAACAGCTAATGATGAAAGGGGCATTGATACTACTTTTGTTGGCTTCTACTATTAGCCTACAGGCACAACCATTAAAAGCAAAATCTTCAACAATTCAAACAAAAACAGAACAAAAGATGGATATTTCAAAAATTATCAATCCTCAAGTAAAGCAAGCCATTGAAGCACTGCAAAACAATGATAAGAAGGCATGGTTTTCTTTTTTTACAAATGATGCTGTGTTTACCGATGACGACAGAACCATGGATTTTACTTCCTTTTTTGATAATGCGTTTAAGCATAAAGAAAAATTCTTGACTATTGATAAAGTAGAGAACAACGGTAAAGATATTTTCGGAAATTTCTTTGCCGGGCAATGGGGAACTTTCAAAGTCTATTTTAAGTTTCATCAACAAGCAGATGGGAAATTTAACCGTTTGGATATTGGACAGTCGAAATAACTTTTTTATTTATTAACCTTAATAATTGGTTCATTCACTCGATGAATATGCACCTTACATTACTATATGTTTTAGCTCTTTTATTTGCCGTTTTTCTGTTGGTAATGCTGGCTAGGCGCATTCATGTTGCGTATCCCATTTTCTTAGTGATAGCCGGCTTGGGAATTAGTTTTATTCCGGGTGTTCCGCAGTTGCATTTAGAGCCAGAATTGATTTTCTTAATCTTCTTGCCACCTTTACTATACGAAGCCGCATGGTACACTTCATGGAATGATTTCTGGAAGTGGAAACGCCCCATTTCGCAATTGGCTTTTGGGTTGGTGTTTTTTACCTCCATGGTGGTCGCCTATGCATCGGCTTCCTTTATTCCGGGCTTTACGCTGGCTTTGGGTTTTTTGTTGGGGGGCATTGTGTCGCCACCCGATGCCATTGCTGCAGCTACTGTATTAAAAGGCATGAAAGTACCCAAGCGGTTATTGACGATATTGGAAGGTGAGAGTTTGGTGAATGATGCTTCTTCACTTATTGTTTTCAAATTCGCCTTGGCAGCGGTTTTGACTGGAACATTTTCAATGCAAGAAGCTACCGGACAGTTTTTCCTCGTTGCCGGAATGGGTGTTGTAATTGGTCTTGCGGGTGCGCATGTAATGTATGTTATTCATCGCTTTTTGCCCACCACACCTGCTATTGATGCGGCTTTAACGGTAATGACACCGTATGTTTTGTTTTTAGCAGCAGAACATTTTCACTATTCGGGAGTGATGGCAGTAGTAAGTGGGGGGTTGTTTATTTCGTATCGTTCGCATGAGGTTTTTCAAACAGGGAGTACACGTTTAAATATGTTGGGCGTATGGACAACCATGATTTTTGTAATGAATGCCTTGGTATTTATTTTCATCGGTCTTTCGCTTCCTGAAATCGTTGCGGGATTGGGCGAATACTCCATAGCCGATGGTATTAAATACGGTTTAATCATTAGCGCTATTGTAATTGCCTTGCGTTTTTTATGGGTTTATCCAACCATGCATCTTCCGCGATGGATTAGTGCCAAAGAGCGGAAAGAACCTTCGCCCGGATGGAAATTACCGATGGCAATGAGTTGGGCAGGAATGCGTGGTGTGGTTTCATTGGCTACCGCACTTTCCATTCCGATGTTGATGAGTGATGGTACCGAATTTCCACAACGCAATTTGATTGTGTTTGTAACCTTCGTTGTCATTTTTGTTACGTTGGTTTTTCAGGGATTGACCTTGCCTTTTTTAATTAAACTCATCAAGCTCGAAGAGATTGACAACATCATTCCTGAAGATGAACAGGAAGCGGGCATACAATTGCGATTAAACAATCTGGCTTTAAAAATTATTCAAGAAAAGTATCCTGAAGCAGTTAAAGAAAATGAGATGATTGGTTTTTATAAAAGTCATCTGGAAGAAACCGTTTTGAATGACACACAACGATTAGAATCGTTGGTATGTCACGAAACCGAACAAAAAGAACTGGATTTTTACCACGATGCATTGCTCGATATTTTTGCCCAACAACGCAAAGAGCTTTTTGTACTACGTAAAGAAAAATACTTCAGCGATGAGGAAATCCGTAAAGCCGAATTGCAATTAGATTTGAATGAATTAAGAATTACGGGTACCAGCCATTGATAAATTGCGAATTAATAATTACAACAATGAAAGGTAATAATATAGTTCAACAAAAATCATTTGCATTTGCAATAAGGATAGTAAATGCATATAAATATTTGACCGTTGAAAAAAAGGAATTTGTTTTATCCAAACAACTTTTACGTTCCGGCACCTCGATAGGTGCCAATATTGAAGAATCAATAGGAGGACAATCGAATAAAGATTTTCTATCTAAGATTAGCATATCGTATAAGGAGGCAAGAGAAACTGTTTATTGGATAAAATTATTGCAAGCAACAGCGTTTTTGTCCGAACAGGAAGGTACATGTTTGTTAAACGAAGCAGACGAACTTTGTAGAATTCTTGGCAAGATTCAAATCACTCTCAAAGCCCGTAATTCGTAATTTATAATTTGTAATTGACAATGAACATAGGTAGCCACTACAAGCTTCATCACTTTCTTCCCTGGACAAAGCAGAAGATAATTAAAATGCTTTTTCTGAGTCTTGTTCCTGCGGCTTTGTTTTATTTTCTTGATTGGAACTGGCTGGCAATCCCATGGGTTCCGGTGGCGTTGGTTGGTACGGCAACTGCGTTCATTTCCGGGTTTAAAAATACCCAAACCTACAATCGTATGTGGGAAGCCCGAACCATTTATGGTGCTATCATCAACAGCAGCAGGGCATTTGGCATGATGACCAAAGACTTTGTTCGCACAAGTGAAAATGAAAAAGACTTGCAAAAAGAAATCGTCTATCGCCATTTTGCCTGGCTCACCGCACTTCGCTTTCAACTCCGCGAAACAAAAAGCTGGGAGAACATAAAAACCAAAAGCTACAACAAAGCGTATCTGAAATATTACAAAGTGCCTGAGTGGGAAAGCAATTTAGAGGATGAACTAAAAGCATTTCTATCCGATTCAGAAAGGCAGCACATGCTTTCAACCAAAAACAGGGCAACACAAATTTTGGCTCAGCAATCTGAACGCATAAAAGCGTTGAATAAGCAAGGAGTAATTTCCGATTTCAATTATGTAGCATTAGAAAATCAGTTAAAAGATTTATACGACCAACAAGGCAAAGCTGAACGTATCAAAAACTTTCCTTATCCGCGCCAGTTTTCAAGTATCAATTTATACTTTACCAACTTGCTGTGTTTACTTATTCCGTTTGGCTTTCTTGGTGAGTTATCAAAGCTGATGGATAAAAATGGCGATTGGGTTATTTGGTTGACGATACCCTTGAGTGTATTGGTGGGTTGGGTGTTTTTGGTGCTCGAACAAATTGGCGAAAGCACCGAAAATCCATTTGAAGGCGGAGCAAACGATATTCCTATTACACAGATAAGCCGAATGATAGAAATTGATTTGAGAGAAATGCTGGGTGAAAAAGATTTGCCACCGGCTATTCAACCACAGAATAATATTTTAATGTAGTTAATAACGCGAATAAGTTAAATATGCCACTGATGAATAAAACATGAGTTATCTCATCTGTAGCAAAAAGAAATAAAGCATGAGTTATCTGTGCATCAGTGGCAAAAAGAAATAAACATGAGTTATCTGTGCATTTGTAGCAAAAAGAAATAAAGCATGACACATTTCCCATTAAAAGAAGAAACCTATAAAATCATTGGTGTTTGTATGGAAGTACACAATACGCTGGGCGCGGGCTTTTTGGAAATTGTGTATAAAGATGCTTTGGAATTAGAATTCAAAAAAGCAGGCATATTCTACGAACGAGAAAAAGAATATAGTGTCAATTACAAAGGAATTATTTTGCAGCATAAATTTTATGCAGATTTTGTGGTATTCGACCAGATAATCTTAGAAGTAAAAGGCGTAAAAACTATAGCTGAAGAACACATTGCCCAAACATTGAATTACTTAAAAGTATCTGGAAATGAAGTAGGGCTATTGATGAATTTTGGAGAACTAAAACTGAACTATAAAAGACTAATTTTTTAACTGATTAAAAGAAGATATACCACAGATGCACAGATGATTTTGTATTCTACTATCTGTGCATCTGTGGCACACAAAAAATATGAATAATCTACATTTAGAAACCGTAAGAAAATGGTATCCCAAAGCATTCACTTCTATTGATACCGTTAACCGTCTTTTAGACACCATCGAAAGAGAATTAGGTTTAAAACCGCATCAACTCATGCATGCTGACAGTATGTGCTGCGATGATGTGAATGCCATACAGTATCCACCAAGAGCATATGAAATGTTAGGGCCTTTTCATCTGGGTGGTTTAGACGGTTTTCCGTTTGCAGGGATTACCGGTATGAACGCCTTTGCACACCACGTGCCCGAAGATGGAGCCGTACTGGTGTTTTATGCGCCACATATTGGCATTACCAAAGACGGCAACATCGGAGAAATTCACCGAATTGGGCAGTCTTCCAACTCTGCATGTTGCGGGGCGGCTAAAGGTGCATTAGGAAAGTTATTAAACAATGAAATCATAGAAGGAAATGTTACCGATTTGGATTATCAGCAAAACACCATCGAACAAATATTTTTAAAACAAGCCAACCGGATAAAAACCGCATCCAATAAAATATTTGAAGCTACGGAAGTAATGTACGAAGCCATAGACATGCGCATGGAGGAATTGGTAAAGCAAACCCATTACCCATGCAAGTATGTGTTGTTGGTTGGCGCTGTATTTATCAATGGCGATAAAGACATGGGCTCTTTCTGTGAGTATAAGAAATTTGATTGCCTGAATCTTGAAACAGGAGTTCGAGAAAGTTTATTGAAAGCGTATTACCAATAAGAAAATAGCGATACAAAATATAAAATACGTTTCATAGAAAAGAGGGCACAACAGCTAGAGAATACACACTCTAGTAAAAACAAAAAAGGCTACTCACTTGAGTAGCCTTTTTAATTGTTTTTTTGCTTGGTTATTTACTTCCGGTACCTTCTACCAACACATTTACAGTATTGTTTAGGCATTCGGCAAAGCCACCCGAAATATCGAAAGTTACGGTTTCGGTAGGCGATTTATATTTTACAACTCCAGAGCCAAGCGCAGCAATTAAAGGCGCGTGTCCGTTGAGTATTTCAAACAAGCCATCTACTCCGGGTAACTGCACCAGCGATGCCTCTCCGTTGTAAAGAACCTTTTCCGGTGTTAGAATTTCTAATTTCATTTTTTCTTTTTGAAAGTCCGAATAAGTGCGAAGCTGTTACAATCGTGCTTATTCAAATTATTGCACTACTCAATTATTTTGCAACGTCTGCCAACATTTTTTGCCCGGCAGCAATTACTTCCTCAATAGAGCCTTTTAAGTTGAAGGCTGCTTCAGGAAACTCATCTACTTCTCCGTTCATAATCATGTTGAATCCACGGATGGTTTCTTCGATAGGAACAAACACACCCGGAATACCTGTAAATTGTTCTGCAACGTGGAATGGCTGGCTTAAGAAACGTTGTACTCTGCGCGCGCGGTGTACCACTTGTTTATCCTCTTCGCTCAATTCATCCATACCTAAGATGGCAATAATATCTTGCAATTCTTTATAGCGTTGTAGAATTTCTTTTACGCGCATAGCTGTGCGGTAGTGTTCGGTACCTACAACTTCTTCGCTCAAAATTCTGGAAGTAGAATCCAAAGGATCTACAGCCGGGTAAATACCCAAAGCTGCAATTTGGCGGCTTAATACCGTTGTTGCATCCAAGTGGGCAAAGGTAGTAGCCGGAGCTGGATCTGTTAAGTCATCGGCAGGAACGTAAACCGCTTGTACCGATGTAATAGAGCCGCGTTTGGTAGAAGTAATACGCTCTTGCATTAAACCCATTTCGGTTGCCAAAGTAGGTTGGTAACCCACCGCAGAAGGCATACGACCCAAAAGTGCCGACACTTCGGAACCGGCTTGGGTAAAACGGAAGATATTATCTACGAAGAATAGAATATCGCGACCACCAGAAGATGTATCGTTTTTATCGCCATCGCGGAAGTATTCAGCAATAGTTAAACCACTAAGCGCCACTCTTGCACGTGAGCCGGGAGGTTCGTTCATTTGCCCGAAGACCAACGTGGCTTGCGATTTAGCCAACTGGGCACCATCTACTTTAGATAAATCCCAACCGCCTTGTTCCATGCTGTGCTTAAACTCTTCGCCATATTTAATAACGTTACTTTCAATCATTTCGCGTAGCAAATCGTTTCCTTCGCGAGTTCTTTCGCCCACGCCAGCAAATACCGATAAGCCCGAATAGCGTTTAGCGATATTGTTAATCAACTCCATGATTAACACCGTTTTGCCTACACCGGCACCACCAAAAAGACCAATTTTACCACCTTTTGCATAAGGCTCAATAAGGTCAATAACTTTAATACCGGTAAAAAGAACTTCGGCAGAAGTGGTTAAATCTTCGTAAGCCGGTGGTTGGCGGTGAATTTCGTAGCCACCATCTTTAGAAACCGGAATATTGATACCGTCAATAGCATCTCCGGTAACGTTAAACAATCTACCTTTAATACTTTCGCCAACAGGCATTTTAATTGGAGAACCCAAATCTACCACATCTAAACCTCTGCGCAAGCCATCGGTAGAGTCCATCGAAATGGCGCGAACGGCATCTTCGCCTAAGTGCTGCTGCACTTCAAGAATTAGTTTTTGTCCGTTATCGCGGGTTACTTCCAAAGCGTTCATAATTTTAGGAAGAACAGCGTTTTCAGCTTCAAAACTTACGTCCACAACGGGCCCGATAATTTGTTTTATTTTACCAATGTTAGCCATAAATACTATAAATAAGTTATTACTTTTTTGTTTTATTTTTTCAAAAAGCGCTGCGAAAATAGGCGTTTACCGCTATTATCAAAGCACAAAGTTTAGGGAAGGCTAAAATTAAGTATGTGAAGTGTTTGCTTTAAGCAACAATGCTGCAATATTTTTCAATTTGGCAGGGTTGTTCTCAAAAAAAAGGAGGCTGTTCCCCCAAAAAAGAACAGCCTCCAAAATTTTAATATAAGTGAGGTGGTATTAAATACCGATGTGCAGCACTTCAAATTCCATAATGCCACCGGGCGTTTGTGCTTTTGCTGTTTCGCCCACTTTTTTGCCAAGCAGTGCAGCGCCAATAGGCGAGGTAGAAGAAATTTTGTTTTCTTTTAAATTGGCTTCGGCTTCGCTTACAATGGTAAACGACATTTTTTTGTTCATTTTTTTATTGAGCACATCAACTTTAGACAGTATGCCTACTTTAGAAACATCTACCTTGCTTTCGTCTAAAACACGGGCATTGGCAAGCTGGGTTTCCAACTCAGCAATTTTAGCTTCTAAATGGCCTTGTTCTTCTTTGGCAGCATGGTATTCTGCGTTTTCGCTCAGGTCGCCTTTTTCGCGGGCTTCGGCTATAGCGGTAGCCACTTCTTTTCTACGGGTTACACTCAGGTATTTTACTTCTTTTTCGAGTGCTTCGTAGCCTTCTTTAGTCATGTAATGAATAGCCATAAACATTCTTCTTGGTTCATTAGAAAATAAAAGACGCCCCCGTTTGGCAGAAGCGTCTTAATAGTTTGGCGAATATAGTGCTTGTTGTGGTGTAAACCAAAAATTTGGCTTTATTGTGTTTTGGGTAGGCTAAACCAAAAAGTGGCACCTTCGTTTATTTTTCCTTCGGCCCAAATGGAGCCTCCGTGGTTTTCTATAATTTGCTTTACTAAGTGAAGCCCAATTCCGGTTCCTTCAAAATCGCTAGAGGTGTGTAACCGCTGAAAGGCATCAAAAATTTTGTAAGCATGTTGCATATTAAATCCGGCACCGTTGTCTTTCACAAAATAGGTAATGCTTTTTTCGCTTTCGGTATAGCCTACGCAAATATGCGGTTTTGCTATTTTTCCAGAGTATTTAAGGGCGTTTGAAAGAAGGTTAATAACCACTTGTTCAACCATAGAAGCATCTGCGCGAATGCCGGGTAAATCTGCTAATTCCAATACAGCTGTGGGATTGGTGGTATGAAGATTGTTCCATACTTTGGAAAAAAGGGTTTTCATATCTACCGGGGTGAGGTTCAATTTTTGTTTTCCGTATTTGGCGAGTGTAAGCAGGTCTTCTATAATGTTGTTCATACGCAGGGTGTTTGCCGTAATGTGGTTGAACAAAGTTTGCATTTCGGCAGGAATATTGGCAACATGTTGCCGTTCAATTACCTGTATAAAGCCATTTATGGCTCTAAGCGGAGCACGTAAATCGTGCGAAACGGAATACGAATACGACTCTAATTCTTTGTTGGTACGGTTTAGTTTTTCGGTATTAAGTAGCAGTTCTTCTTGTTGTTGCTTTTGCAGCGATATATTTCGGCCTACGGCATAAATACTTTTATTGTAGAGTACGGCATTCCATTGCATCCAAATATAGGTTCCGTTTTTGCAGCGAAAGCGGTTTTCAAAATTTTCGGTTTTGCCGTTTAGGGCAATGTTTTCAAGTTCTTTTCTGCTATTATCTAAATCGTTTTGGTGCACCAGCGATATAAACGGTATTGAGAGTAGTTCATTTCTTTCAAAACCAAGCAACTGCATAAACTGGGCGTTAAAATCTAAAAAACTGCCATCAAAACTTACCGCTAAAAAAGCGTCTTGGGTTTGGTCGAAATAGATATTTCGTTTTGCAATTTCTTCGTTAGCTTTTTGCAATTCTGCAGTGCGCTCTTTTACTCTTGTTTCTAAGGAGGCATTAAGTTGGTTGAGCGCTTCTTCTGCCATTTTTTTATTGGTAATATCAACACGTATTACTACATATTGGTATGGCTTTTTTTGTTCGTTTAAAAAAGGAACAATAGTGGTATCTACCCAATACAGCGAACCATCTTTGGCTTTGTTTCTAACTTCGCCCCGCCAAATGTTTCCCGCTAAAATGGTTTTCCAAAGATCTGCAAAAAACTCTTTTGGATGATAGCCGGAATTGATGATGTTGTGTTTTTTACCAATGAGTTCTGCACGCTCAAACTTAGATATTCGGCAAAAATTATCGTTGGCATGTGTAATGGTTCCATACTTATCGGTAATGGCAACAATGCTGGATTCATCTAGTGCAAATTGGTAATCGAGCAGTTCTTTCGTTTTGCTATCTACTGTTTTTTCTAAATTGGTATTTATTTTTTTGAGCGAGAGTTCGGCTTCGCTTCGAGCCTTATCGCTTTTGTTTAATGCCAAAGCTAAAATCCAAGTAACACCCAAAAGCATGGTAATAATGAGTGTAATAAGTATGGCAACCCCCATTTCGGTGCCAACGATATAACTGTTGTTTGCCCATAGCCGCAAATAGCCCAATAGTGCAGGAATAAATACAATAGGCGGCAACAGCAGTCGGGCAATACTACCGCCAGCAAAGCGGCTGGTATAAGTTTGCATAAACCCATAATTGCTATTTAAGAGCAACACAGCCATAGAAAGCAAACCAAAACTTACCGCAGTTTGAATAGCCATGGGATAAGTGTTGGCAAATCCATAAAGTGCATTTACCTTATAGATGTTGCCAATTACGGCAAAGTAGGAAACAATAGTTGTAAATATGGCCAAATAAGCCGCTATGGTTCTAATGCAGGTATTTGTAAAGCAGGTAAGCAACACTGCACCACCCAAAAGCCAAAAACAAACGATGGTATTGAGCGCAATATTGTTTGCAAAACCATTAAAAAAAGAGGCTTGTACATTTTCGCCCAAAAGCCAATGATCTATTTGCGTATCAAGATAGGGGTAAATAATTGCCAACGATTTAAGTGCTCCAATACCAACAACCAAAAGCGCTAAAAGCCTTGCTATTTGTAGTTTGCCTTTTACAATTAACACAATGGCCACGCCTGCCACCATAAGCCCTACTGCAGTAGTTGGGTTCATGGTAGGCAACTTGCCAAGCGGCTGTTTTAAAAAATCTATATTTAAAGCCCAACCCAGCAGCGTAATAGCAGCATTTATTCCAACAATACCGGCAAAGGCATAAATATACCTACTAAAAAACTTAAACTGCTTTTGTTTGAAAACATGGTTTAAGGTATCCATGGCGTTTAGTCGTTTTTAAACACATACAATAGAAAGCAATAAAATATAAAGAGGTAATACAGAATGAAATAGCCTAAAACATATCTTCAGCAAATAAGTTATAGACTATTTGGTAAAGATAATGGCATGTTTGTTAAGAAACAAGGGAGTCAGAAAAAAATATCTGTTTCAACACGAAATAAGAGCCGGAGTAAAGAAAAAAGCCATTAAAGCAAAAATCAAAAGTAACCGCACTAAAAATTTGTATAGTTTTGCGGCTTCCAATGAGCAAGCGCGAAGAAAATACTGGCAAAAAGAATAACCCCAAAGCACCACTTCCTTTTGAAAAATTCAGGAAAAAGGCACCGGAGAATTCTAATTTAAGCCAAGCTGCAGGAAGAGCAGTAAAAGCCAAAATAAATTCATTTAAAAAGGGCGAAGAAGAAAAACTTCAAAACCTCGAAGAAAAAAACCGTAAGAGAATATACCAAAAAGAAAGCATAGAGCCGGTTGCAGAAGGCAATATGCGGCTGAATAAATTTTTGGCACACGCAGGAGTGGCTTCGCGCAGAAAAGCCGATGAAATTATACAAGCAGGCAAGGTTTCGGTAAACGGAAAAGTGGTGTTTGAAATGGGGCATCGCTTAAACCAAGGCGATAAAGTACATTATGAAGGAAGATTGCTGAATGCAGAGCCCAAAGTGTATGTGCTGCTGAATAAGCCTAAAGATTACATTACAACTGTAAGCGATGAGCGCGACCGCAAAACCGTAATGGATTTGCTGGAAAATGTAAACGAAAAACTTAGAGGTGGAAAAAAAGTGCGCCTTTATCCGGTTGGAAGATTAGACCGCAACACTACGGGCGTACTTTTGTTTACCAACGATGGCGAACTGGCGCAGCAACTCATTCACCCATCTTCCGAAGTACGAAAAGTATATCACGTATTTTTAGATAAAAAACTAAGGGAAGCCGATTTTGAAAAAATTGCCGAAGGCGGAGTGGTGCTAGAAGACGGTATTGCCGAAGTAGATGAAATAGCCTTGCCCAACCCTAAAAACAAAGCGGAAATTGGTATAGAAATACACAGCGGAAAAAACCGTATTGTGCGAAGAATTTTTGAATCGCTGGGTTACGAAGTGGTAAAACTCGATCGCGTATATTTTGCCGGATTAACCAAAAAGGATTTACCGAGAGGGCGCTGGCGCTTTCTTTCGGAAGAAGAAGTGCGCATGTTGCGATATTTTACCAAAGGAACAGTAAAAGAAGAAGCTCCCAAAAAGCCGCGTAAGCGAATTGCTAAGCGATAGACGTTAATTCGGCATAAGTTTTTTCTATCCAAAAAATAGAAAGCTTATTGCGCACCAGAATAGACTGCTTTACCGACACAAAAAAATCTACCAACTTTTTAAATTCCGAAGGTTTTTGAAGATAGCCGTCTGCCTGTAGGTTATAGCAATCCATCATATCGCGCCTGTAATCGGAATTGGTGATAATAAAAACGGGAATTTGCGAAAAATTGGTATTCGATTTTACAAAACTCAACACATCTTTTCCGTTTAGTCTGGGCATGTTTAAGTCCAATAAAATCATATCCACCTTATTATCAATAATACGCGAAGTGTTTAAAAAATCGCAGGCTTCTTCGCCATCGTAAGCATAAGAAAGCGAAACCAAATTATCTAATTCGGCATCCTTTATGGCTTCCAGCATTAAACGGAGTTCGGCAGGGTTATCATCTACCAGTAGCAAGTGATAGGTATGAGTAGAAGCATCTGCCATACGCTGAGTTTTGTTTCATACCAAATGTAAAAAAATATTAATGCCATACGCAAATTTGCGTACGCACATTATCCCAGGCAGTGTGCATTAAATACCACAAGGCTTACTCGCGCGGCTCGTAGGTTTTTTGCTCTTCTGATTCTAAGAAGGGCTTTTTGGGCTGGTGTTTTGGATCTTCTTCGTGTAGAATAAAATCTTCAATTTGTTCGGCACCCAAGCGCTTGGCTTTAATAATTTTGTTTTTGTCGAGAATGTAGATTTGCGGAGTGCTTTGTATATCCCACTCGTAGCGATAGTTGTTTTGGCGGAAGGGATCTGCCACATTTATCCAATCCAACCCCTTTTCGCGAATAAAGGCAGTCCAATCGTTTAGCTTCTCTTTTCCCATAATGGCAGGAGCAAGAACTTCTACATCCACTCCTTTCTTTTTAAGGTTGTGGTAGGCTTCTAGCAATACCGGAACTTCTTTTTTGCAGTGGCCGCAATCCGGATCCCAAAAGCAGAGAACAGTATATTTATTGGGTAGGTTGTATAGGTTGTGGTAGTTTTTCAACGTGCTATCTGCCAAAATAATATTCTGAGCTTTTTTACCCAGCAGCAGCGGTTCTAAAATAGTGCCGCGCTCTACAATTTTCGCCAGTTGTGCAGAATCCACCCAAGGAGCAAAACCTTTGGCGTAATAATTTTTTACCAAGTGAACATACACCGCATCCATACCCATAATTTTGGCATTGGCCATGGTATTTAAAAAGTAAACCAACATATATTTAAAAATATCGCCTTGCGGGTTCGAAATTTTAAGCATGTTATCGGCAGCTAAAGCCAGCGAATCGGGAATTTGGTAAACTGTGCGTGTAAAGTATTGTTTTAGTTTGTTGTGAAAAACAGGCGTGCGCAGCAAGCGGTCGTCACTCAAATCAATATTGTCCCAGTAGTGGGTTTTGTACCAATACCATTGGTAAGTAGAATCAATTATTTTTCCATTGGCATCGCGAGGAGCTTCGGGTACTTCGGGCTCTTTCATGGCTTTTAGTACCTTGGCATAAAGCGTTTGCGGATGGTTGTGCATAATGGCTTCGCGCTTGGTTTTTACATCTGCATCTATCTTTTTCAGTTCATTTTTAAGCGCATCTGCTTTGGGGCTGTTTTCGGGTTTTTTTAATTCGGAGTTAATGGAATCCGATGTTTTACGAATTTTATTGAGGTACAGCATATCATCGTAAAACAGTTTGTTTTCGAGCGAGTTAAACACTTTCATTTTTCCGGCCAGCTCGGTAGTATCTGTTTCCATTTGGAATTGGGGTTCGCTCATAATGAGTTCAAAATAGCGATTGCCCAACTTGGGAAATACTGCCAAATAAATACCGCCCGGCAAAGCAGAATCGGCTTTAATGGTGGCCACACCTTTAGAGTCAAAAAGAACTGTATCTTTTACATATTGCTTATCGCCACTGTAAAAAGCCAAAATCATATTGCTGTTTTCTAACCCTTTTACAGTGAGCTTGATGTTGGTTTTTACTGCCGTTGCAGGCTTAGTGGTTTTGGGTTGTGCAAAAACGGCAAGCGCCAAAAAAGTAGAGGTAAGCAAAAAAAGTTTCTTCATAGAAAAAGTTGATGGCGGTAAATTTATGATTATGAATGACGTATTTACACAAAAAAGGCTCAAAGATGGTGCGTTAATTTTTGTTAGGCTCCAAAAGCGGCAAGCATATTGTATGTACCAAATTCACAGATAATATGAAAGTTGAAAATCCATTTTGTGTACGTTTGCGCTATGGTTTTTGATACCGAAAAAATTTCGCTGGAGCAAACAGGTTTGTTGTCTCCGCTGCTGCGCGATTATTTGTATAACTCAGAAAAGGTGCGCCATCTTTTTTCGTTTTTTCCGGAAAAAGAATCGGTGCCGGCTGCTATTGCACAAAAGCAGCAACAGCACATAGATAGAGCGGCACTTGCCAATATACTTTTGGCACAAGCAACCAGCCGAAACGCATCGGCAGCTACACTTGCCAATATAGCACAGATAAAAGATGAAAACACATTTACGGTAACCTGCGCTCACCAACCCACGCTGCTGTTTCACCCTGCTTTTTATTTTCATAAAATAGCTTCCACCATAGCGCTTGCCAAAGAGTTGAAGGCAAGTTTTGGAGCCTATAATTTTGTGCCCGTATTTTGGCTTGGCAGCGAAGACCACGATTTAGAAGAATTGGGAAGTGCCACTGTTGGCGGTTTGGCAGTAAGTTGGCAAACAGCACAAACGGGCGCAGTGGGGCGGTTTTTAATAGATGATAGTTTTAAACAAGTTATAGCAGAATTTAAGCAGGCGGCACCCAATTTAAACATCCATTTGCTAATGGAAGAAGCTTTGCAACACACACAGCATTTTGGAGCCTTTGCTGCGTATGTAACGCAGGCATTTTTTAAAGAAGAAGGCTTGGTGGTTTTAAACCAAGATTGTCCACAACTGAAAATGCAGTTTGCTTCGGTTATAGAAGATGAAATACTACACTCCAGAGCCGAAGCAGTATTGCAACCCACCTTGCAATTTTTAGAAGGCAACTACAAGGCGCAAGCAAGCGTGCGCCCTATCAACTTCTTTTATTTGGGCAAAAACTATCGCGAAAGAATAGTGCGCCAAGGCGAAGATTCTTTTGCTGTATTAAATCGGCAGGAAACATTTACGCGCGAAAGCATAAAAACCGCCATAGCCGAAACGCCCGAAAATTTTAGCCCCAACGTTATTTTTCGTCCGTTGTATCAAGAAACAGTATTGCCCAATGTGGCATTTGTGGGCGGAGGTGCCGAATGTAGTTATTGGCTTCAGCAAAAAGCACTTTTCGATTATTACAAAGTGGCTTTTCCTATTGTGTTGCACCGCACTCCGGTAGTGGTTCTGCCGCAAAATGTGGTAAGAAAAATGAGTAAGCTGCAGCTAAACACCGAAAGTGTTTTTAAGCAGCAAGATGCTTTTGTAAAAGGCTATTTAGAAGAAAATTTTGGCAACGAAATTTCGCTAAAAGAAGCCACCGAAGCCATAGCACAAACTTTTGCTTTTATAGAAGAAAAGCTTGCAGCCATAGACAGCACACTGGCAATGAGCGTAAAAGCCGAAAAGCAAAAAGCACTTGCTGCCGTTGCACAACTCGAAGGCAAAGGCATAAAGGCACTCAAGCGCAAAAGCGAAACGGTGGTGGAGCAACTTACTGCTATACATCAAGCCTTTTTTGTGGCGGGCGCTTTACAAGAGCGCAAGCTCAATTTTTTCGACCTGCCGGAAGCCGAAAAACTACTTGCCACAATACTGGCAAACAGCAACCCTTTTGAAAAGAATTTAATAGTGGTAAAACCGCAATCAATATAACACATGGTGGTTTTAAGTTTAAGGTAATGGTTTACTTTTTTGAACACCCGCGGGTTGCCATTCTATTTTTATTGAAAAAACAGTTTTTCTTTTCGCAAGAAGAAAATATGTTTGCATAAGAAAATAGAAAAAGCTATGTCGAAAATTATTGGCGGAATTTTTACGGTAGTAGGCGGTTTAACAGCAATGTATCTTGCTTTTTTGTGGGGCAATACTTCTAATGTTTTAGAGTATAACGACCCTGCAAAACACCAAACCATTTTACAAACAGGATTAGCTATTCCAATATTTTTTACCGTACTAATGCTTAGTATAGGCTTAACTTTTATGTTTGTTTCTAAAGAGCCAAACACCAAGTAAAAGACTGTATTTTTAGAATAATTGCACCAAAAGCCATTCGCTTATTTATTAGCGGATGGCTTTTGTTTTTTACCGCCCGAAAGTTTGTTTTTATGAAAAAGCCGTTTAACCTTAGCCTCTAAATATGGCATTAGAAGAAGAATTACTGAAGCAGCTCAGCGAAGACCTGAGTGTTTGCCGCGAATATCTTAGGCAAGTATCCAACGCCATGCGCAAAGGCGATGTAAGCAAATACCCGATATTTATTGCGCACCGCGATGAAACAGATTTAGGTGTGCCAATTATTCACCGTGCAGAAATGGATTTGTATTGGAGTTTTAGCGCCTCGCATTTAGAAGACTTGGTAAACAGAAAAATTGTGTTGCTCGAAAAAGTAGAAGACTTTAAAAAAGCCTATCGCGACCCGGCAGCTTTTATGTGTATTCTTGTAATTGATGCCGAAGAGGGCAACTTTGTGTTTCTGCCGTTCGAAAAAACAAATTTACCGCCCAACAGCCAGCCACAACTAAACTAAACACCAGCCGCAATGAACGTTGTAGAGCTTTACGATATTTTTAAACAAAGCACCGGTATTACTACCGACAGCCGAAATATTGCTGCAAACAATATTTTTTTTGCACTAAAAGGCACAAATTTTAATGGCAATCTCTTTGCTGCCGAAGCAATCGAAAAAGGCGCTTTGCTGGTAGTGGCAGATGAGCAGCATTTTGCACCTAATCCTAAAATTGCCATAGTAGAAAACGCACTGCAAACCATGCAGCAATTGGCGCTTTTTCATCGCAAAAAATTTAAGGGAAAAGTAATAGCACTTACAGGCAGCAATGGCAAAACCACCACCAAAGAACTAATGGCTGCCGTACTTGCAACCACCTACAAAACACAAGCCACCAAAGGCAATTTAAACAACCATATAGGCATACCGCTCACGCTGCTTTCTATGCCCGAAAGCATAGACTTTGCCATAGTGGAAATGGGCGCCAATCACCAGCAAGAAATACACAGCTATTGCCAATATGTGGAACCCGATTTTGGTTTAGTTACCAATGTTGGTTTGGCGCACCTCGAAGGTTTTGGCGGTTTTGAAGGTGTGGTAAAAGGGAAAACAGAATTGTATCGCTACCTAGCTGCTAATGGCGGCAAAGTATTTGTAAATACCGACAACGATATACTGCTGCACCAAGCAAAAGAAGCGGGATTTATCGCGTCCAACCTTATTACTTACGGCACGGCAGCTCCGGCTTTTTGCGAAGGTAAGTTGCAAGAAGGAACTTTTTTAACGCTGGCAGCCGCAGGCGAAACCATACACACCAACTTAGTTGGCAACTATAACTTTGAAAACGCACTGGCAGCTTGCTGCACCGGAAAATATTTTGGTGTAGAGTTTCCAAAAATAAAAGCCGCATTGGAAAATTATGTACCAACCAATAACCGCTCGCAAAAGATAGAGCAAAATGGCAACACCATTATTTTAGATTGCTACAATGCCAACCCCAGCAGTATGAAAGCAGCCATAGAAAGTTTTGCCAACACGGCAGCCCAGCCTCGCATAGCCATTTTGGGAGGCATGAAAGAAATGGGCGGCAGCAGCGCTCGTGTACACGAAGAAATAGCGGCTTTGGCGCAGGCACAGCAACTGGAGCAAGTTATTTTTGTGGGCAGCGAATTTGAGGTGGCCAATTTTGGATTAAAGTTTTTAACTACCGAAGCAGCCATAAACTGGTTGAAAGCCCACCCTTTTTCCGGAGCCAATATTTTGGTGAAAGGCTCGCGGGCATATAAGTTAGAAACACTCTTTCTATAAATAATTTTAGCCGCGTGTGCTTATTTTTGAATAATAGGCAGTTCTATAGCCGAAGGATAAATGGCACTACACGAAAACGAAAAATTTTGAGGACGCACATCCGTTAAATCGAAGTGTTCGGTATCACCTCCGGCAAAACTTATTCTAAGGCTGTGCCCTTTCATTATTTGATACGAAATGGGCAGCATATCGAACTGTAAGCGCACCACCTCGTTTGCGCGGTATGGTAAAGCATCGGCTTTTAAATAAGAGTGCTGCGGAATATCAGAAGTGTAAAGCGGTTTTTCTGCTATTTTGCGGTGCAGTGGGCGAAACATTCCTTCGGTAATGTAAGTAACAGTTCCTTCGGGCGAAACATCTTCTAAGTATGCAAAAACGGTAGCATCGTCAGCATCGCCACTCCAGTAAACATCTACCCACGGAGATCCGGTAATTTCAGTAACTTTTTGCAAAGGTGCCGTGGTAAAAGAAAGTAATTTTTTATCTTCTTCGGCACGGTTGGCATAATTGGTAGGGCCATTCATAAAGAGTTGCGTAACACTGTTCCAACGCGAAGTGTTGCCGCTATTGGCAGTATAATCTACTTTGTAATTCAATACACCTTCTTTTTGTAATTGAGGTGTAAGCGATTGGTCGGCATTTAAAAAAAACTTGGTGCGTTGCTGTGTTACAAGTGGCCAAGTATCGCTGGTTTTCCATGTTTCTTCTCCAATGGTGTAATAGCGCAGGGTGGGCTCTTTATTGATGCCGTTGTTGATGCCTTTTAGATAGTAATCGAAGAAGCGCAGCATTTCCAGTTTTATATTAAAATCTACTGCTTTGCTGGGAGCAAAAGGGCTAACATTGTTTTGCGGGCCGTGATCCCACGGGCCAAGCAACACCTTTTGAGTGTTTTTGGTGTTTTGCATTCCATCTAAAAGACTTTTTTGCAAAGCGCCATCGTACCAGCCGCCAATGCGGTAAATTGGTGTGCCGGAGTTTTCAATTTTTTGGCGGTATGTGTGTATGCTGAAAGCTTCGCTGTTTACACCCAGGCCTTCGTGAATATCGTCTCTAAAAGTTACTTTTTTAATGCCGCTTATGATGTTGAAATTATCGAGGTGCAGCGCCAAAGCGCTGTGATAAACAGCACGCTTTTTATCGCCTTTTACGGGATTTACACCAAAAAGCAACTTTGCTTTTTTACCGAAAATGGAAAAATCGTTTTTATCTAAACTCTGCGTGGTTTTTCCCCACACATCTATAAAAGGTCCGGCACGCACTCCTCCGGGAAACATAATGTAGTTGTATAAATCAAAAATATTGCTGCGCGGAATACATGCTTTTACTGCCGGATGTTGGTTCACCAAAAGCATTTCGGCAGTGGTGCCCACATAGCTTACGCCTGTGGTGCCCACTTTGCCATTGCTCCACGGTTGGCTAATAATCCAATCTACAATTTCTTTTCCATCGGCAATTTCTTCGGGGCTAAATTCCATTTGGCGCTCTCCGGTAGAAGCTCCCGAGCCGCGTACATCTACAATAATACAGGCATAGCCGTGCGAGGTAAAAAATTCTATTTCTTCTTCGGGTACCACTACCAGCAGCGGATGCACAAATAAGGTAAGTGGAAATTTGGCACGCAGCGATCGCACATAGCGGGTTAGGTATAAGATGGTTGGAACCTGCTTGCCATTTTCGAGTTTTTTGGGAAGAAAAATATCGGTGGCAATGAGCGTGCTATCGCGCATGGTAAGGTAGCGCGAACTGTATTGAAAACCTTTGTACTCCGGCTTTGTGTAACCTTGGTAAACTCCCGGAGCGCTTAACTTGCCGGAGTTTTTACCGCCCGAAACATGATGGTCGAATTTAGGGGTGGCTGCTATGCACAAAGAAGCAAACCAGAAAAAAGAAAACAGTAGAGCGCCAAAACGAATGAACATCTTTAGTCGAAAAATTTAAGGAGCACATTACAAAAATAAGGCTGCCGAAAGTAAAGAAAAACACGCTGCTGTTTTAAATTTTTAGCTGAAATATTTTTAGGACACTTGCTTTAACAACACACAACAGCATCAACGGCATTGGTGAAAAATTTATGTACGTTTGTACATTCCAAAAAAGCAGATATAAAAGGGTTTATGGCAGAGGCTCCACCTATTCTTACCGTTGTGATTCCGGCATACAATGCCGAAAAATATATTCGGGAAACTATAGACTCAGTACTGAAACAAAAAACGAGTTTTAATTTTGAAGTAGTAGTGGCAGATGATTGTTCTAAAGACAGCACTTTTGCAATATGCCAAGAATATGCCCAACAGCATTCAAACTTTAAGGTAATACGGCACGAAAAAAATTTGGGCAACGGACAGCCAAACCCTAACCTGTACTATGTTAGCACTTATCCTAAAACACCTTTTATTGCAGCTATAGATGCCGATGATATTTATGCTACCGATGATTTTTTGGAGCGGCAGGTACAGTTTTTAATAAACAATCCCGATGTAACAAAAGTTTTTACGAATGTAGAAGTGTTTAATTCCGAAACAGGCGAAGCAAAGGTGCGCTTTACCAACCAAACCAAACCTCCTGCAACGTTCGATTTACACTATTATTTAAAAAACACAGTGGCAATATGCCAAAGTTCAACAGTATTTAGAAATAGTAGTGAAAATGCAATACCATCCTACGTTGGCAAGTATTTTCAATGCGATTGGCTATTGCATGTTTTTCATGGATTGCACGGAAAATTGGGCTACAACGATTTTGTAGGGGTAAAATACAGAGTACACTCTACCAATGCCACCAATCCGCGCAATCAGGAAAAAATATTTTTAGATGGTATAGATATTACTTACAACCTCATAAAAAAGATGTTGCCCGAGCCATATCATAAGTATTTCGATCATCCCCGATTCGAAATGAATATGCTGGCATTTTATTACCTGCGCACCAAGCAATTTTCGCTATTTTTGAAATGGTATATAAGGTGGTTTAAGGTTACACCATTAAAGGCAATAAACTTTAGAGACCAATTCTATTTGCTTAGGAAAAACATAGCACAGATAAAGAAATAATACGAATGAAAAACAAGTGGTTTTGGGTTGTAGGTTTTGCCTTGTTATTATTATATACCAGAAGCTTTTTTCTTTTCAGTTACATATTACCGGAAATAGACCCCGATAGCTTTGGCTATTTTCTATACGGAAAGGGGCTTTTTGATGGCAACCTTTCGGTACTGCACTCTATTTCGATAGATTTTCCGCAGGGGTATCCCATTTTTTTAATGCTTATATACAAACTTGGGTTTAGCACAAAGGCGGTAATATTGGTTCAAACCTTGTTGTCTATTTCGGCATTTTGCTTGTTGTTTTATGAATTGCTGCACTGGGGAACTTTTGTAGCTATTGTAGCAAATATGGGTTTGTTTCTTTTTGCCATAGATAGCGGCACCATAGGCTACGAAAGCACGCTTATGACCGAGTCTCTTTTTACATCGCTATTGGCATTGTTTACCGGGGTGCTGTTGGGCGCAATAAGAACCAATAACAACAAACTTTGGTTCTTGCTGTCTATCCTTTTTTGGTTGCCTTCTTATGTGCGTTCTAACGGTGTTTTTCTGTATGTTATGTTGTTTTTGTTAGTAGCGGTATTGTGGCACAACAAGCAGTATAAAACGATTAAAATACTGGTGTATCCTTTTTTGATTTTATCGTTTTTGTGGATGGGCTATAACTATGTGATAGACGGCATTCCGTATCCCGGAAATATGAAAAGAGTAGCGGTGGTACTGGATAGAAAATTTAATAAAGAAGCAGCCGAAAAGAAAACACCTGCGCCATTACAAGAGAGTGCTCCACCTTCGGATGACGATACTTTTAGAGGAAGACTACAGCGCTATATTGCCGGAACAAAACAACCCACACCGCATTTTTATGCCAATAATTTGGCAGTAAGATTCGAGCGGTTTTACTCAGATTCGTTGCCCGTAAACGATGAGTATAACTATAAATATCACGCAAGCTATGCTATTAGCAGCGAGGTAGTAAAAGCTGTTTACGGAGAATTTTATGCATTAGATTACTATAAGAACTACCAAAGCATAGTTGAAGAGTTGAAGCAAAGCAGCAATTGGCGCAATGTAAAGTTTTTGCCGTTTAATGTGTTTTACAAAATAGCTTCGTTGTACAAAGCAAGCGGCATCAATACTTTAGCCGTGTTTATTGCGTTGGTGCTTTCGCTTTATTTTGTAGTTAGAAGCAATAGCAAGATTACGGTTGCTTCGGGAGCATTTATTGTACTCTTTTTGGTGTTGTGTTTTTGGTTGAATATCGTAATCATAAGTTTTGCGCACGGCAGAAGTTTATTCCGATACGGGCATACTGCCATATTTTTTGTGTATTTGTTGCCCGGTTTTATTTCTTTAATGTTTACAAGACCAATTTTTAAACTGCATGCTCAACCATAAAACTATAGCCGTTGTGGTGCCTTGCTATAACGAAGAAACTCAAATAGGAATGGTTATAGAAACCATGCCCGATTTTGTAGATAGAATAGTGATTGTAAACGATAACAGCAAAGACAAAACCGCAGCAGTAGTAGAAAACTATATTGGGCAGTTGCAACCTTCGGCAATTATTGAAGATGCTACCCAAAAAGAGTTTTCTGCCAACCGCTATAACAAAGCAGAAGAAGTATTGCATTTACAATCAATAGAGGAAAAGAAACTCTTTAATCCATCGGTGGTTGCAAACAAAACGCCATCAACCGATAGAATTATTTTAATAAACCATACCGTAAACGGAGGTGTAGGCGCAGCAATAGCTTCAGGATATAAATGGTGTAAAGATCATAAGATAGATTGTACGGCAGTAATGGCAGGCGATGGACAAATGGATCCATCGGAGTTAGAAGGTATTTGTATGCCGGTAGTTAGCGAACAAGTAGATTATGTAAAAGGGAATCGCCTTATTCACCGCAGTGCTTGGTTGGTAATTCCTAAGGTGCGGTTTTTTGGCAATTCAATACTTTCTATACTAACCAAATTGGCTTCGGGTTATTGGCGAATAAGCGATACGCAAACAGGCTACACCGCCATTTCTCTTGCGGGTTTAAACGCCATTAGGTTGTACGATATTTACAAAAGTTATGGCATGCCAAACGATATGTTGGTAAAACTAAATATTGCCATGTGTACTTTGCGCGAGGTAGAAATAAAACCGGTGTACAATGTGGGCGAAGCCAGCAAAATGAAAATTTTTAAAGTTATTCCGAGAGTAAGCTGGCTGCTCGTTAAATTGTTTTTTAATCGCCTTTGGAATAAATATCTTTTTAGAGATTTTCATCCATTGTTTATTCTATATCACTTAGGATTTCTTTTAATGCTGTTTTCTATTCCATACGGTGTAAAAATATGCGGTAGAATTATTGAGGGTGCAACCGTAAATCCTGTTACACTTTTGGGTTTTGGCTTTTTAATACTAACCGGCATACAGTTTTTGCTTTTTGCCATGTGGATGGATATTCAAGATAACGAAAGATTATATAAGTAATACAGCATGAGCGTTTTATTTGATATTGGGCATCCGGCTCACGTGCACCTCTTCAAAAACTTTATTAAGTACCTTACGGGCAAAGGCATAAAGGTGGTAACCACCAGTAGAGACAAAGAAATTACCAATACGCTTTTAGAGCATTATGGTATAGAATATGTTTCGCTGAGCGCTCCGCGAAAGGGGCTTTTTAATATGTTTTTGGAACTGTTGGTTAGAGATTACGAGATATTGAAGTTGCACAGAAAGCACCAATTTACATACGCCTTTGGCACTTCGGTTTCTATTGCACACCTTTCGGCAATTACACAAGTAAAGTCGTATAATTTTAATGAAGATGATGACGATGTGGTGGCGCTCTACACCAATATTACGTATCCGTTTTGCACCAAAATAATTAACCCCGATTGCTTGCGCTACAATAAGTGGAGAGAAAGGCGCGTACTATATCCTTCTTACCACGAATTGGCTTATTTGCATCCCAATAATTTTAAGGCCGATGAAAGTGTTTTGCAAAAATACGGATTAGAAAAAGGCAAGTATGTAATTTTTAGATTGGTAGCATTAGCAGCGCATCACGATATTGGTGCAAAAGGAATTTCGGCAGCACTAAAAGCAAAAATGCAGGCAGAATTAAGCGGCTACCATATTGTAGAATCGTTTGAAGGGAAAGCAGGCAACAAAGTAGATCCGTGGGATATGCACCATTTGCTGGCTTTTGCCAAAATGATAATCTCCGACTCCCAAACCATGACCATAGAAGCTGCCGTATTGGGCATTCCGGCAATTAGAATAAACACATTTATTGGCAAGAGTACCGTAATTGATGAGCTAGAACAAAAGTACCTGCTTGCCTATGGTTTTTTCCCACACCAAGAGCAAACCATTTTAGATACGCTAAAAAGTTTGCTTGCCAACACCAGTTTAGAGCAAGATTGGAAACAAAAACAACAAACGTTTTTAAACGATAAGGTGGATTTTAATAATTGGATGATTCAATACTTTGAACAAGAAATTAAAACATCGGTATGAAAGTAGTTTCAATAATAGGAGCACGCCCTCAATTTATTAAAGCATCGGTAGTGTGCGAAGCGCTTAAAAGCAAAGGCATAGAAGAAGTATTGGTAAATTCCGGGCAGCATTACGATGCCAATATGAGCGATGTGTTTTTTAAAAGCCTGAATATTCCGCAGGCGGCCTATAATTTAGAGGTTGGCTCGGGTTCGCATGCCGAAATGACCGCCAAAATAATGATAGAGTTTGAGCGTGTTGTGCTGCAAGAAAAACCGGATTATATTTTAGTGTATGGCGATACCAATACCACACTTGCCGGAGCTTTGGTGGCATCGAAAATTAAAATACCAATTGCACATATCGAAGCGGGAATTAGAATGTTTCCGAAAGATATGCCCGAAGAAATAAACAGGGTTTTGGTAGATAGAATTTCTGCAAAATTGTTTTGCGCCTCCAACTTAGGAATAGAAAATTTAAGTAAAGAAGGCATTACCAACGGAGTGTTGTTTTCCGGAGATGTAATGTATGATGTGTTTAAAAAAATGCAACCGCATTTCGATTACAGCACATTGGCAAAACACCAACTTAAAGAAAACAATTTTGTGGTGGTAACACTCCACCGCGACTATAATGTGGATGTGGCCGAAAAGTTGCAAAGCATTTTACAACAACTCAATAAGGTTGCGGCAGCATATCCGGTTTTGTTTTCAGTACATCCGCGCACCAGAAAGCGCATAGCCGAGTTTGGCTTAGAGGCACTCACGCAAAAACTTACATTGCTGGAACCGTTGGGCTACTTTGAAATGATGGGCTTAATAGCAGCGTCTAGAAATATTATTACCGATAGCGGAGGCTTGCAAAAGGAATCGTATTTTGCAGGTAAGCAAGCCGTAGTGGTAATGCCCGATACCGGATGGCAAGAATTGGTAGATAGGCAAATAAATGTGCTGAGCACACCGGAAGCCATTTACGAAAAATGGGAAAATCTTTCGCCTGCGCATTTTGAGCAAAATATATATGGCAAAGCCGATGCAGCCGAAATTATAGCTGCTAATCTCTAATGAAAAGAGGTATTTAACTTTCAGGTTTGTGACAATATTAGTCGCCAGTAATTTTATCGAGCACCAAGCCAATAATTTTCTTTTTACCAAGTTGAAAAACCGATGTAAGATGAGCAAACTCCTGCTGTTTTATTTTTCCGGTTTGCTTATAGCGCACTATCATTTTAAGAGCCTTAAAATAGCGGCTGAAATCGGTATCGGGCGCGTGTAAATTTTTTAAGCGCAAAAACTTGGTATGGCGCGAAATGAGTTGCAAAGCCGTATCGAAATCTTGCAACATTACAAAGCAAGTAGCTTGCAGCATTCGCAATTGAAGCTCGTCCAACACCATTATATTTTTATCGTTTAAGGCAATGCCATCGTTTATGTATTCCAAAGCACTTTCGGCATCGTTTTTAAGCAAGTAATATTTAGCATGTTGAAAATAAGCGCCCATGCGTGGCGATTGCACTACTTCAAATTTAAGCGACTGCTCAAAAATTTCTTTTAGCAGCGTGGTGGCAGTTTGGGTATCGCCCACAATCAAAGCCAAATCGTGGTACAAACCTAAATGGTAGTAATTGGTGTTTATGAGCGAATAATGGTGTTGCCACAAATCGGAATAAAGGCGGAATGCCGCAGAGTAGTTGCCTGCATTAAATTGCGCCTCTGCCAATGCGCGCACCACATACACCTTATCGAATTCTAAAAACAAAGCAGGTTGCTTTTCGTAGCAAAGCAGTGCATTTCTTAAATGCTCTATTACGGTTGGGTTTTGGTTGGTATAATGCACATGATACCAAGCCATAGTGCAATGAAACTGGTAGCTTGCTTTAGGCAATTCGTTTTTGCCAATTTGTTTTTCAATGGCGGCAAGTTGTTTTTTTAATTGGGGTTCAAAACTTTTTTGATGGCCGCGGCTGAGCATAAACTGCAAATACACAGCAAGGTGTTGGAGTTCAACCCTCAGCTTATCGTCTTTGGTTATATCTTTTTTCGATTGCAGGTAAAGTTGGGCAAAGTGCCAGGTTTTATCTGGGTCGTAAAATTCAAAACCCATTTGGCGGCAAAGCTTAAAGGCAACTAAATAGAAATAGGATTTATCTACTTCCAGTTTGCCGCTTGCTAGATTGCGTTCGTGTATTTTAAGTTGGTGGTATATGTGTAAATGCAAGTGCCGCCTGCCTAAGAAAGCAAGTTGCTCAACAATACTCTCGGTGGCAATTAGTTGCAAGCATTTGCTGTATAAAACGGAGGTAAGTTTATCGAAATAAGAGCGCGAAAAATTCTTGGCTGTTTGCAGTTCTTGCTCTGCATTTTCGTGTGCACGAAAATGGCAGAGGTGTTGTATTACTATACCTTCGTTTCCTTTCCAATCGTGTTTTTTGAGTTGCGTTATTTCTTCGGTTGTCATTACACACAGCAACTCGCGCAAATAGCCCATAAGTCGGTAATAAAATACTATAAAGTAATCTTCAACACATCGCCCACTTTAATGGGACGCTGTTGAATAAACTCATTTTCTGCCTTAAGTTTTTGAACAGTTAAGCCTTCGTATTTTTGGGTAATAGACCATAAAGTATCACCGGGGCGCACTACGTATTTAATACATTGGCAATCTTCGTTTTTGTTGGTTACCGAAACTTGCGCATAGGTTACTTTTTCTCCGGTTTTTATTTTGAGTTTTTGCCCGGGATGTATGGCAGTAGAGCGCAAATGGTTTTGGTTTTGTATTTCTTTTACCGAAACGCCATATCGCTGAGCAATTTTACCTAATACTTCACCATTTTTTACGGTGTGTGTGCTGTAAACGGGCGTGTAAATTTTTTGCGCTGTGGTGTTTACCGTATCGGCTGTGGCTAAAAGCGAATCTGTTTCGGGCGAAGTGTTTTTTGCAACTACCGCTTCTTGTGCAGCAGGCGCAGGTGCGGGTTCTGTTGCAATTACAATTTTAACTCTGGAGCCGGGTTGCAGGTAATTGCTTTTTAAGCCATTCCATTTTTTAATTTCTGCTACCGAGCAGGCATATTTTGCAGCTACTTTATGAATGGTTTCTCCTTTCTGAATTTTTTCGAACACAATTTTTGGTGTGGCGGTCATTGCCATTACCACATCTTGTTGTGCCATGAGCGGATCGTTCAAAATTTCGTTTCTTCTTGCTTCAAATAGTGAGAAGTAGTTTACAGGCAAGTTGAGCGGAAAACCGTTTTGAGTAAAAGGAACCACATTTGCCCGCAGCGAAGGGTTTAAGAATTGCAGCTCTTCCAAAGGCATTTCTATGGTTTTGGCAATGTGCGCCAACGATATTTTTCCGGGTACACGAATGGTATCTACCACATACAGTTCGCGTTTGGGTTCTGCGGGTTTTAATGCATAATCTTCGGCATAATGCATGGCATAAACGGCAGCAATAAAAATAGGAACATAGCTTCTGGTTTCGGCAGGTAGGTAGGGCATAATGGTCCAGAAATTGCGCGAACCGCCAGAGCGGGCAATGGCTTTATTTACGTTGCCCGGGCCGGAATTGTAAGCTGCCAGCACCAGATGCCAATCGCCATATATATCGTACATTTGCTTGAGGTAAGCAACGGCAGCTTCGGTGCTGCGGGCGGGGTCGCGCCTTTCGTCCACATACGAATTTATTTCAAGCCCCAGCATTTTTCCGGTTCCATACATTAGCTGCCAAAGTCCGGTGGCTCCGGCTCTGGAAACGGCATGTGGGTTAAAAGCCGATTCAATAATGGGAAGGTAGCGCAGTTCTAAAGGCACGCCTTTGCGGTCGAGCACTTCTTCAAACATGGGGAAATAAATTTGGGCATTTGCCATCATGCGGGTAAGCATTTCTCTGCGTTTATACACAAAGAAATCTATGAGGCCTTTTACCTCGCGGGTGTAGGTCATAGGAACCATAGAAGGTATTGCCTGAAGGCGCAAAAACATTTCGCTATCGGTAAAGCGGGGCAGGCTATCTTTTGGATAGTTGATATACTGCTGCAATTCCCATTGAGGTGCGTAAATTTTATCTTTGGTAAAAGTTACATAGAACATACTGTCTATCTGCTTTATTACCGGATTCAGTTCGCACTGCTCCATTTCGTAATCTTGGGCCAAGGCTGCGCCAAGCAGGAGTGTAGCGATACCGCAAGAAAGGATAAGTTTCTTCATGTCTGTTCAAATATAGTGCGTAAAAGCGGGAGTATAAACGCTGCTCACTTTTCTTCACAAATTTCTGTTGCAAAAAAAGGAATTAAGAAGGGAAGAAAAGCAGAACTTCTTAACGATTAAAAATGGTGTAGGTTATTTTGAGCAATGGCACGGATGGAGTGTGTGCTTGGTTTGAATATAAAAGGCTATAAAACTAAAAAAGCAGCCGTTTTGAGGGCTGCTTTTTTAGCGTGTATTAGACGCTTACTTTCTGTCTTTAATACTTGGAAACGGGCGCTCAACCGGGCCATTGTAAATTTGGCGCGGGCGACCGATATCTTCGTTTTTGCCGCGGAGTTCTTTCCATTGCGAAATCCAACCGGGCAGCCTTCCGAGTGCAAACAATACGGTAAACATAGAGGTTGGGAAACCTAATGCTTTGTAAATAATTCCCGAATAGAAATCTACGTTTGGATATAGTTTTCTTTCTACGAAATATGGATCGTTTAGTGCTTCTTGCTCTAATTCTTTAGCTATTTCGAGTAATGGATCATTTACACCCAATTTTGCCAAGATATTATCGCAGGCAGATTTAATGATTTTAGCACGCGGATCGAAGTTTTTGTACACTCTGTGTCCGAAACCGAACAGCAAGCGTTTTTTGTCTTTTGCTTCGGCAATAGCTCGTTTTACATCGCCATTGGCATTGTCGCGAATATCTTCGAGCATTTCCAATACTTCTTGGTTGGCACCTCCGTGGCGCGGACCCCAAAGAGCGGCTACGCCTGCACCAATAGAAGCATATAAGTTGGCATGAGAAGAGCCAACGATACGCACAGTAGAAGTAGAGCAGTTTTGTTCGTGGTCGGCATGTAGGATAAGTAATTTATTCATGGCATCTACCACTACCGGATCTGCTATGTATTCTTCGGTTACGTTGCCAAAAGTCATGTATAGGAAATTGGTAACGTAGTCGTATTTATTTTGCGGATAGAGCACCGGATGGCCTTTGCCTTTTTTCTGAATCATGGAGCAGATGGTAGGCATTTTTGCCAATAGGCGGATAATGGTAAGGTTGGTTTGCTCCGGATTGGTATTTGGGTTTAATGAATCCGGATAGAAAGAAGAAAGTGCAGAAATCATAGTCATTAACTGCCCCATTGGGTGAGAACCGGTTGGGAATACTTCAAAAACTTTTACCAAGTTTTCGTGTACTAGGGTGTGCGAAGTAATGCTTTTTTCAAACTCAGATAGTTGGGTTTGGTTAGGTAATTCGCCATAAATAAGTAGGTAAGCCACTTCTAAGAAAGAAGCTTTTTCTGCCAGATCTTCGATATTGTAACCGCGATAACGCAATATGCCTTTTTCGCCATCTAAGAAAGTAATGCTACTAACGGTGCTTCCGGTATTGCGGTAGCCTTCATCAAAAGTTACGAGACCGCTTTGCGCACGCAGTTTGCCAATTTCAATAGCACTCTCATTTTCGGTTCCTGTTATTACAGGAAATTCGTATGTTTTTCCCCCATACGAAAGTGTTGCCTTTTCTGCCATTTTTTTAATTTTTAACGTTCAAATTTTCAAAGCGTGCCAAAGGTAACATTTGACTTTAATTTACATAGTTATGAAACCATAAAAAGCCGAGTGTGCAGCAAATATTTTTTCACATTTAAGTCAAATCGGGTACTTACAGATACAAGTATTTCGTAAATTGAGTTTTGCTCTAAAAATGGAGAAGGTGGTTCATCATTTTTTGGAGTATGCGGCCATATACGGCTTTGCTGCCTTCTTGAAATTCTTGCATGGCTTTTTGTTCGCGTTTGGTGAAAGGGCGCTGGGTGGTTTTATGCTCTAGAATGGCTTTTGCCACAACAAAAAACAGGGGGTATTCGCTGGTTTTAATTCCATATCCTTTGCTGTGTAGAAAGGCGATATTTTTTTTGCACAAGGAGAAAAACAATTCTGTGTTGGCGGTAAAATAAAAGTAGGCAACTTCTAAGATGCGCAGCTCTATTTCGTATTGCAAATATTTTGCTTTTGGATTTTTAGCGTAACCTAGGCGAATGAAGTAATGTGCCAAATCATATTCTTCGTTTAAGAGGTGATACTTTGCGTACGATACTATATCGCGCGGCATAATGGTTTCTTCAAACGTGTGGCCACGTTTTTGCTTTTTGTAATCTAAAATCCATTTTGCCACGTCCATATTTTGGGTAATGAGGCACACTTGCAGGTATTTGGTATAGAAATAACCGATATTGTGATATGTTTCTTCGTTGGTGGTGAGCAGTGCTTTAAATGCTAAAAACGAATCGTTGAAGTGGCTGAGGTAGTAAAGTGCTTCGGCCTTTTTTAGTTTTAAATGCGCAATATTTTGTATGTCGGTTTCGGGTAAAAACTGAAGGGCTTTTTCTATAAGCGGTGGCAGTTCGCTGTATTGGTGGGTTGCATGTTTCCACTGAATACACAGTGCATAATATTCAAAAACTATATTGGGAGCGGTGGTGTTGGAAATAAGTGTAAACAAATGCTCTATTTGTTTGCCAATAGAAGCAGTGTGTTCCTTTGCTTTGTCGGAAGCAAAATGAAAAGATATTTCTAATTGCAATTCGCAGCAGCCAACAAAAAGCAAGTGTTCTTTTTTGGTGGCAGGTGTTGCCAGCAATATGTATTGTTTGCAGGTTTTTTTAAACACCGTTTTGTTTCTGTTTATTACCGGAATATCTACAAAGCAACGGATACAATTTTGAAGAAAAGTCTTTGCTTCTTGGCTTGGAGAGGTGTTTAGGTTTTTGAGCTGCTGTTTAAGTTCGTTGTAAAAATGCTTGCTCCACACGGGGTGGTTGTTTAAGAAAGAAAGCAAATCGAATCCTTTTTGTGGCACTAAAATATCGTAGCACTTTTGTAGCAATTCCGAACAAACTTTATCGAAATGCGAAGACGACATGTCTAAGACTTGCAAAGCGGTTTTCTTATTGAAAGATTTATGGGCAATAGCTTTTAAAACATAGCGCCAAACAGAAAGTTGTTGTCCGCGCGTTTTTACAGAAGTAGAAAGTATTTTTAGTTGTTCCGGTTGGAGTTGTTCCAGAAAACCTACAAGCAAGTTTTTCATGGCGCACTAAATCGGATGCTACTTAGTAAGAAATGATTGATTTTTTAATTTTCTGTTCTGTATTTTCTGTTTCATTTCGTTTAAATAAACATTTTACAACAATTTAAAAAAATGAAAATGAAACACACATTGTATGTAGCAATAGTTTGTGCGGTGCTATTTACGGCTTGCAAAAAAGAAGCAACTACCAAAGGCGACACCACCGCACCCACCAACGGCAGCACTTGGGTTTTTAAAATTGCACAGTTTAACGAAATGGGTGACACCACTACCTCGCAAAACACTACACTCCGAGCCGAAGAAGCAACCGTTGGCGGTTCAACATGGCTCAAGCTAAACGACCTGAGTGGGCAAACCAAGTTGCTCATTCAAAAACGTAGCGATGGCTGGTGGTATAGCAATGGCTCCGCAAGTTCGCTGTGGTATAAAACTTCGGCAAGCGTGGGCGACACGTATGCTTACATTTATGGTACTTGCACGGTAAAAGCGGTAAGCAGCTCGTTAACAGTTCCTGCCGGAACATTCACCGATGTTACTCATGTAGAAGGGCACGATACCAATAGCCTCGAAGATGAATTTTGGTTTACCAATTCTGGTTCTGTGTTGCTGCGCTTTGATACGTACGATGCTAAAAGCGGACAACCCGAAGCCAATGTTTATAGAAAAGAAAGCTGGACGTTGGTAAGCTATACCCGATAATTTATTTGGCTTGAAAGTAGTTTTCCAAACTGATGTAAATCTGCTTTTAAACTGACATTCATCATCTTTTTTAGCGTCAATTGTTTTTACTCTTGCATTGTAAAACAAATAAAGAACGCATACAGCATAAGTTTTTTGAATACAGTAGTTTTCAATGGATGAAGCCCCGTAGGATGTAATAATTCTACGGGTTTTTTTTATTTGTTTTTTCTTCCAAACAATCCATACGAAACTAGAATGAGCGCAACAAATATTGCAGCAGCAAGCGTGTTGTAGTAAGTAAGAGCCGCCAAAGCCACTATTGCAATAGCAAAAGCAATGGCAGGAAAAAATGGATATGCCGGGGTAACAAACGGACGATGTAAATTGGGTTCTTTTTTTCTTAATGCAAACAGCGATAAACAAGAAATGGCATACATGCTTACGGCACCAAATACTGCTATGGTAATAATTTCGCTGGTTTTACCCGTAAAGAGAGCCACCATACCAACCGCCATATTAAACCACAGTGCTTTATGCGGAGTTTTAAATGTGGTATGTATATCGCCTAAAGCCTTAGGGAAGTTGCCGCTTTTTCCAAACTCGTAAGTAGCTCTTCCGGCAGCCAGCAGCAGCCCGTTAAACGAAGCTACAAAGCCAAACAAGCCAATACTTATCAGCGAATGATAAAAGAATCCGCTTTCGCCTGTAATTTGCGCTAATGCCATTGGCAGAGGAGAGTCAGATTTATTGCCTTGTGCATCGTACACTACTTTTTCCCAGCCGCCCACGCCTACTGCAGCAAAAAAAGTAAGTGCCGCCAATACAGCCAAGGTAGCCATGCTGTAAACAAAACCTTTCGTAATATTTTTTTGTGGGTCTATGGTTTCTTCGGCCACATTTGCCAAACCTTCCATGCCAAGGAAAAACCAAATAGCAAATGGAATGGCAGCAAAAGCACCTTCTATTCCTTTCGGAAAACTATTGGCAGTTAGGTTCTTCCATTCAAAATACGGTAAGGTAAGCGCTGCAAAAATGGAGAGTTCCGCTACGGCAATAATGGTAATTATCAATTCAAAAGAGGCGCTTACTTTTACGCCTAAGATATTGATGCCCGTAAAAAGAAAGTAGGCTATTACTGCAAAAACAATGGCATCTACCGAAGGCATGAGCAGGTGAAAATAAGCACCTATTCCTAGTGCAATGGCAGGAGGGGCAAACACAAATTCTATCCATTGTGCCATGCCTGCCACAAAACCAATATTGTTGCCAAAGGCACGCTGCGCATAATCAAAAGCACCTCCGGCTTTTGGGATGGCACACGCCAATTCAGAATAGCAAAGCGAAAAGGTAATGTACATAATGGCAATAAAAAAAGTAGCAATACCCAGGCCGAGTGTGCCGCCTTCGTGCAAGCCAAAATTCCACCCGAAATACATGCCGGATATTACATATCCCACACCCAAGCCCCAAAGCATTAAAGGCGTAAGCGTGCGTTGCAAATGCGGTTGCGTAGTCATTTACCTATCTTCTGTTTTAAATAAAAACGGAAGAAAAGAAATTGTATCAAGAGCAATTACTTTTCTTGAGCAATTTGCAGATAAACCATCGCCATTATTTCGCTACTTGAAATTTTTGAATGGTTACATTATCGCGGTAAGTAGTTTTTAGGAAATAAACTCCCGGCAGTAAACTGCGCACATCAAAATCAACTTTGTTGTAGCCGCGCACCGCTTTAAACGTGGCATCGGCAAGTACGCGCTGCCCCATTTCGTTGCTTATTTCAAATGCAAAATCTGCAGCATCGGGCATAATAATATCCAAGTAAATTTTACCCGATGCAGGGTTTGGATATAATTTGGTAACCACTGTTTGATTGTCTAAACTGCGGCAATTTCTGTTGTTGGCAATATTCTTTTCGGCACCATTATTTACGTTAATGGCATCTACACACACATATTGAGTGGTAGAAGTTTTGGTTACATAAAAAGAAGAACTAAAAGTGTGTGTAAGAATTTCGCCCGGAAACAAATAGCCACTCCAATCATCTAAAATAGTAGTGCCCTTATCTAAGGTTGCCAAGAATTGTGCACTCACAATAGGCTGTGTACCCACATTGGCATAGCGCGCAATTACCACCGAAGAAAAATTACCGTTGGACAAAGGTGTTTTTTGAATGTTTACATTCAGCAATTCTATATCGGCATTGGTTGGTATAACCACTATTTTCTTTGCAACAGAATCGGCACATCCTAATTCGTTTAATGCCGTAAGGCGAATATTGAAAGTGTCGTTAGATAAGTAAGTTACCGAAGGATCTTTATCGGTAGCACTTTCGCCATTGCCAAAATCCCAAGCATAAGAAGTAGCATTTAAACTTTGGTTGTGTAGCGAAACAGCCAAAGGAGCTTCGCCAAAGAAAGGTGTGAAAAGAAAATCGGCTTTGGGTAGCGCAATTGTTTTAAATACTTTACTCACCGAATCTACACAACCCTTAGAAGTAGTTACTTTCAGGCTTACCGGAATTTTTCCTGTGTCGAGCAGCGAAAAAGTAGGCGCCATAAACTTGGATGTAGCACTGCCAAATTTCCATTCATACTTTACAACCGTATCTGCCGAAACAGTGCTTTGCTGCAAGGTAACGGTACTGCCCACACAGCCCGAAGAATCAATAAAATTGGCTACCGGAGCCGGATAAATAATAACGGTTTTTCGAGCCGTATCTTTACAGCCAATGGCATTGGTTACTTCTAAAATTACATCAAAAGAATCCGGAGCAAAGAATGTTTTTGTAAACAAAGTAGAATCGGTAATTACACCCGGAGTATTGGTAAGTTTCCAAATACGTTTTGTAATAGAAAGCGACCCGGTAGAATCTTTAAACACAGTTGGTTTGCCCACACATTGGTTATCGAAAACAAAACTTGGGTTAATAGACGGAAACACTTCAATATACGCAAGTGTAGAATCTACACAACCTTTGGCAGAGGTTACTTTCAGTTTCACCGGATAAGTACCTACAGAATCAAATTTATGTGTAAAGTTTTTGGTAGCAGCAGTAGAGCCGTCCGGCAAAGTCCACCACCAGTTTTTTATGGTGTCGCCAACAGGAATGGTGCTGGCATCGGCAATAAGTGTAGAGGCATTGGCGCATGTAATGTTGTAAGTAATAAGCGGAGTGGGGCGGGCGCCAATGGTTACAGGTTTTACTTTTCTGGCAAAGCAACCGGAGTCTGTAATGGCAGTGAGCGCAACATTAAAAGTTCCAACCAATGGGAAACGTTTTAAAGGATGTTGGGTATAAACCGTATCGTTTTCGCCCATGTTCCAAATCCATTGTACCAACTGCTCGGGTGCGGTGGCAGCAGAGAGGTCGGTAAATTGGGTAGAGTCGCCAAAACAGCGGTTGTTGAAAGAAAAATCTACCACCGGAGCACGACCCCTTACTTGTATATTTATAGAATCGTTGGTGGTGCAACCATGCACATCGGTTACAGTAACATAAACTGTGCCGGCACCCGCAAGCATTATAGTATCGCTGGTGCTGCCGTTGCTCCACAAATAGGTTTGGTAAGGATATAAGTAAGAAAGTGGAGCTAATGGCGTATTGGTGCAAGCAAGCGTATCAGTATTTAATAGAGAGAAATGCTCTAAGCTGTCTGCAATGATGTGTATAGTATCGCTCATTAAAGCGCAGCCTATGGTATCGCTCACTTTTACAAAGTAACTGCCGGATTGGTTTACGGTAATACTATTTACACCCGTATCTCCGGTAGACCATTCGTAAAAGTAAGGAGTACCAATAATATTGTATTGAAGCGCTACCGAATTGCCGGCACACACAACCGTATCTTTAGAAGGCAAAATGCCGGAATAAGGAACCACTACATTTACTGTATCGGAAGAAGTAAAGCCAAACACATCGGTAGCGCGCACCCAGTATTTACCTGATTGGCGCACTTTTAATGAATACACATTTGAGTCGCCTGTACTCCAAAGCACATTTACAAAATGCTGCTTAATACGCAAGGTAGTATCGCAGGTGCCGTATTCAAATTTTATATCTGGCCCAAGCGCCACAGGCGGAGCGTATTTATTGCGGAGGTAACCTTCTACTTGCTGCCTTTCGGTAGCAGAGAGGGCTTTGTTATACACAATAATTTCGGCTACGTTGCCATTAAGGAAGTAGGTTGTAAAAGAAGTATCTTGGTTGGCACCAATGGTAAGCCCGCCCATTGCATTTGTTCCCAAATCACCGGAGGCTTTAAGGTTGCCGTTTTCAAAGAGTTCGGAGTTGGTACCGTTGTAAACAATAGAGTTAAAGATATAGTTGAAAGGAGCCGATTTAGGATAAGCGAGCGCTTGTCCGGCAGAAGCACTTAAAGACCCTGCAGATTGCCTAAGGACAACTCTGTTGGAAGCAGCAACGCCATCAAATAAAGTAGGAACAGTATTGGAGGCAGCGATATTCCAAAGCGCAAAAATGGTAAGCGGGCTATTTTGGTTAAGATTAAGCACGCGCATAAACTTAGTGCCGCTAAAGGTTACTACAGGATGGTTGTTGAGTGCTGCAACAGCAGCAGTTTTAGTGGGGCGTTTAGAAGAAACGGGTTGAACGGCAGCAAAACCATTGCCGCTCACATCGCTCCAGGTTTGCACGGGCGAAGCCGCAATACCCGAATCTGCCTGCAACCATAGTTGCAAGCCTGTAACTGTGTTGGGTGAGGCAATAAAAAGCACATTGGTATTGCACAAAACAGTGTCTCCACATCGGTTGTAGGCGGTAACTCGCCACCAATATGTACCAAGATTGGGAGGTAAAGAAAGTAGTAGGTTGGTTTGGTATGTAGTAGAATCAAATAGCAGCGTAGAAAAATTATCGGTACTAGCTATCTGTATTTTATAGTAAGCGCCATTAACTGCCGGATTCCATCTAAACCAAATATTGCCCGAAGCAGAAGAGGCACTATCTATAGGAGCAAAAGATTGAAATGCTCCGGGAGCAGGTTGTGGTATTATGGAAGTAACCACTTTTGCTATACTATCTTCACATAACCTATCGGTAGTTACTTTTAAAGAAACGGTGTAATCGCCTACGGCATTAAATGTTTTTATTGGGTTTTGAAAAGAAGAAGTAGTAGCATCTCCAAAATTCCAATCCCAACCCTGTATGTTTTGGTCGTTTTGCACAGTAGAGTTGTCTTGGAATAAAACAGGGCTTCCAACACATACGGTATCTATTCCGAAAGAAGCAGTTGGTAAGGCAAAAACTTTAATGGCAATGGTGGTATCTCCGGAACAAGTGTCGGAGCTTATTACTTGTAACCGCACATTGTAAGTGCCGGGTAGCGGATATTGGTACAAAGGGTTGAGCTGTGTAGAAGTATCTCCATTTCCAAAATCCCAAAATGCAGCTGTAATGGTAGAAGGTAATACCGGAATGGAGTTATTTGTAAACGTAGTGAACATTCCGGTACAAACACTATCGGCACCAAAGTTTGCAGTAGGTGCAGCTCCGCGTATGGTAACGGTTATACTATCACGGAAAATACAGCCCGCAGCACTTTGCACAGTTAAACTATAAATACCCGTATTCTGTACATAAATATTGGTGGTTGTATCGCCATTATTCCAGAGGTAGTTGAGGTTAGGTTTAGCACCGGATTGCAGTGCAATTTTATTACCTGCACAGAGCGTGGTATCGTTTCCAAGCGAAGCGGTAAAAGATAAGCTATCAACAGAAAGAGCAAAGGTATTGGAAGCAACAGAGCAGTTAAAAGCATCGGTTACTGTAACGGCATAGGAAGCCTGCGTTTTTGCGAAAATAACATTGGCAGAATCGCCATTGCTCCAGTTAAAAGCAAAGCCGCTTTGCGGGAGGCCAACACTCAATCTGGCAGAATCGCCCAAGCAAATAGTTTTTGCAGGAGGCACAAAAGAGAGAGAATCAAAAACAGGTCTTCCGATAACGATGGTGTCGGAGCTTTGGTAACCAAATAAATCGGTAGCAGTAACGGAGTAAGTTCCTGTTTGTGTAATTGGAATAGAAGGCGTGGTGGCCCCTGTGTTCCAAAGGTAATTGGTAAACCAACTTTGTTGAGCAGAAAGGTTGTATGTACAAAAGGAGTTGGAGATAACGGTATCTGGCCCAAGCGCCACAGGCGGAGCGTATTTATTGCGGAGGTAACCTTCTACCTGTTGCCTTTCGGTAGCAGATAGGGCTTTGTTATACACAATAATTTCGGCTACGTTGCCATTAAGGAAGTAGGTTGTAAAAGAAGTATCTTGGTTGGCACCAATGGTAAGCCCGCCCATTGCATTTGTTCCCAAATCACCGGAGGCTTTAAGGTTGCCGTTTTCAAAGAGTTCGGAGTTGGTACCGTTGTAAACAATAGAGTTAAAGATATAGTTGAAAGGAGCCGATTTAGGATAAGCGAGCGCTTGTCCGGCAGAAGCACTTAAAGACCCTGCAGATTGCCTAAGGACAACTCTGTTGGAAGCAGCAACGCCATCAAATAAAGTAGGAACAGTATTGGAGGCAGCGATATTCCAAAGCGCAAAAATGGTAAGCGGGCTATTTTGGTTAAGATTAAGCACGCGCATAAACTTAGTGCCGCTAAAGGTTACCACAGGATGGTTGTTGAGTGCTGCAACAGCAGCCGTTTTAGTGGGGCGTTTAGAAGAAACGGGTTGAACGGCAGCAAAACCATTGCCGCTCACATCGCTCCAAGTTTGCACGGGCGAAGCCGCAATACCCGAATCTGCCTGCAACCATAGTTGTAGGTTAGAAATATTGCCAACCGCAAAAGAAGAAAATGTGCGATGCGCAGAAATAGCCGAATCGCTACAAAGGTTAAAGGCAATTACTCGCCAGTAATAAGGCGTGGCGGCATTGGGTAAAAATGCAGCAAGCGTATTAACAGCAGCGGCAGAATCGAGTACCAGCGATTGAAAAGTACTGTCGCTGCTTACTTGCAGGCGATAGTACTTTGCATTTGTAACCGCATTCCAAGAAAAAGTTATGGTGCCGGAAGTGGAGTTGTAAAAGTTTACAGGAGTTATCAAAGAAGGTGCGCCCGCCAATGGCTTACCCGATAGTACCACCTCAACTGCTTGGGTAAAAGTATCGGTACATTGCAAGTTGGTGGTAACGGCATACTGCACCGTAAAATTGCCTATGGTATTGAAAGCAGTCTGTACGTTTTGTGTATTGAAAGTTCCAATACTTCCAATATTCCACCACCAAGTTTGAGTGGTTTGTCCGGAAGGAATAGTGTTTGCCGCTTGGAATGTTGCCGTTGCACCCAAGCAAAAGGTATCTTGCGTAAGTATGGCAGCAACAGGGTTTTCATACACTACTACCGATTTTGTAATAGAAGAAAAACATCCATTGGTGTAAGCTGTTAGTTGAACATTGGCAACCCCCGCTGTAGGAAAGGTGTACACGGGATTACTAAGTATAGAAGTACCTCCGCCTGCAAAATCCCAACGTACACTATCGGTGGTAGCCGGAGTGGTAATGGCCGCAAAGGAAGTAGCTACTCCTAAGCAAACACTATCGGCACTAAAATCTACTATTGGAGCGCTGCCCGAAATGGCTACGGCAATAGTGTCTTTAGCCATACAGCCGGAAGGGCTGGTTGCTGTAAGCGAATAGTTACCGGAGGCTACAACGGTTAGCGTTGCCGTTGTATCGCCATTATTCCAGAGATAGTTGAGGTTGGGTTTAGCACCGGATTGCAGTGCAATTTTATTACCTGCGCAGAGCGTGGTATCGTTTCCAAGCGAAGCGGTAAAAGACAAGCTATCAACAGAAAGAGCAAAGGTATTGGAAGCAACAGAGCAGTTAAAAGCATCGGTTATTGTAACGGCATAGGAAGCCTGCGTTTTTGCGAAAATAACATTGGCAGAATCGCCATTGCTCCAGTTAAAAGCAAAGCCGCTTTGCGGGAGGCCAACACTCAATCTGGCAGAGTCGCCCAAGCAAATAGTTTTTGCGGGCGGCACAAAAGAGAGGGAATCAAAAACAGGTCTTCCGATAACGATGGTATCGGAGCTTTGGTAGCCAAATAAATCGGTAGTAGTAACGGAGTAAGTTCCTGTTTGTGTAATTGGAATAGAAGGCGTGGTGGCTCCTGTGTTCCAAAGGTAATTGGTAAACCAACTTTGTTGAGCAGAAAGGTTGTATGCACAAAAGGAGTTGGAGATAACGGTATCTGGCCCAAGCGCCACAGGCGGAGCGTATTTATTGCGGAGGTAACCTTCTACTTGCTGCCTTTCGGTAGCAGAGAGGGCTTTGTTATACACAATAATTTCGGCCACGTTACCTTTGAGATAGTAGGTTGTAAAAGAAGTATCTTGGTTGGCACCAATGGTAAAACCAACCAAAGTGTTCGTTCCCAAATCACCGGAGGCTTTAAGGTTACCGTTTTCAAAGAGTTCGGAGTTGGTACCGTTGTAAACAATAGAGTTAAAGATATAGTTGAACGTGGCCGATTTAGGATAAGTGAGCGATTGTCCGGCAGTAGCAGTGAGCGTTCCGGCAGATTGCCTAAGAATAACTCTGTTGGAAGCAGCAACACCATCAAATAAAGTAGGAACAGTATTGGAGGCAGTGATATTCCAAAGCGCAAAAATGGTAAGCGGGCTATTTTGGTTAAGATTAAGCACGCGCATAAACTTAGTGCCGCTAAAGGTTACTACAGGATGGTTGTTGAGTACCGCAACGGCAGCAGTTTGAGTAGGACGTTTAGAAGAAACGGGTTGAACGGCAGCAAAACCATTGCCGCTAACATCGCTCCAAGTTTGCACGGGCGAAGCCGCAATACCCGAATCTGCTTTCAACCATAATTGTAGGTTAGAAATATTGGAGGGGTTAATAGGTTGGGTATAACCAACAAAGCATAAGCACACTCCCAAAATGGTAAGCAGTAGTTTTGTTTTTTCAAACATTGTACAACGATTTGAAATAAAATTACAAAAATCTGCATAACCATATCCTTTGGCAGACCACTAAGTACAAAATAGAGTTCTAAGGGTTGTGTTGAATTGTGCTATAAAAAGGACTGTTGCCCAATAACAACCACAGCCGAAGTTTTAACCGATTTTTTCTGCTAAGTATAATTTTGTTAGCGCTCTAAACATTACAGATTGCCCCCAGCGCATATAGATAATTCTTGCTCTTATCTTTAAAAAACCAATGCCAGTGAGGGAACTATGGAAGTAGCCTTTGGAGGTCATCATGTTTTTAATAGTCCAATCTGCAGCTTGTTTGGCAAGTGCCAATGCTTCCGGAAAACTTTGCGAAAGCATAGTGTTGCAGTAGATAGCCTCAGCACATCCATGTATATCAATCTTTTCTACTTGCGATATCTTTGAAGTAAGCGGATATGCTTTTTGAAAATAAAAGGTGTTGAAAAAAGTACGCAGTTGTAAGATACAAGTTTCAACAGCCTTGTCTTTCACAACCTTGTTTATACAATCAAGGGAGCGCAGTTCATATCCCGAATGGTATAAATCGTAGCTGTGGGCTTTACTGCCATTTGCATAAGAGGTGGCATAGTAAGGTAAGTAGCCGGCTTTGGTTTGGTCTTTAGCTGCAAATAGGGCAATTTTATGAGCAAGCTGTATCAGTTTTTGGTTGGAGGTTAGTGTTCCTATGCGAACCAAGGTTGCCCCTGCCAATAAGTTGGCGTTGTGTACCTGATAGTTATCAACCGGAGTATAACTGTAGCATAATGTTGCTTCATCTTCATAAGTAACTTTTAAGCCGGAAGTTATGAACTCCGTTATTTTTTCTAAGCAGGTAAGATGTTCGGGACTTTTAGATATAGAGTATAATTCTAAAATAGCAGAAGCAACCTCAGCCGTATTTACAATGTTGGGAGTTTGGTTGCTAAAAAAGAATTCCTTGCTCGATTGCCAACCAAATGGTAAACCCCATCCTATACCTCCATACGTAGTAATTGCCATAGTTTGAAGTTGTTCATAGGTAGCAATTGCTTTATTATACCATGTATCTTCTTGGGTTGCCCTATACATATAGCAATAACCCTCCAGCATATAGGCAAGCGTGCCGGAAAAAACAAGATTAGCTTTTACTCCCAAGGTTTTTCGCAAAACACGAGGCATAGTTAGGTTTAAAATATCGCAGCCCACTTTTAGAAATCTATTGGGTGCAATTGTTTTTAAGTAAAAAGCAGTAGCCTTAAAATCATGTGGATCAAATCCTTTATATTGTTTTTTTTCGATGAAGCTTGCTAATAAATTGATGGTTGATATATTCATGAAACTAATTTGTTTGAATTATTGCAAGTGATACAATATATGGGTGTTAATGAACTTTGGTAAAGCATTCTGTTTAGTCAATTATGTGGTGAATAAAAAGTATAAAGTAACCATACAATTGAAGTTTTGACGACTGTAGTGTTTAAACGAGTTAAAGAGACAGTAAAATTTTATACCATTTTTTACGGTAGGCAATGTATAAGAATAACATACTGAACAGTAGCTTTGCTGCTAGGTATTGCCAGTAGTATTGTTGTGCAAAACCATCTAAAGAGAGCAACAAAAGATTAAACGTAACCAATAAAAACAGGATTGCAAACACCTTTTTTTTATGAATTAAGCTCCGGTAAAACTCCGGCATTTTAAACTGCACATATCCAATAGACAGCAGTAGCAGCAATAAGTAGGAAGCAAAACTCAAAAATGACGCTGCTAAGAGACCTAAGCGTGGTATTAATACAATATTGAAAACGATATTACAACTAGCTGCAAACGAAATAAAAAAGGTAAGAACATAATTCTTTTTAGTAAAAAAAAGGATTTGAGAGAATAGGGTGTAGAGAGCCATTGTTAATACACCCAAAATATTGATATAGGCTAAGTAGCTCCACTCTAAATAATAAACGCCACCTAAAAGATAAATAGCTTCGTAAGAAAAAAGTGATAGGAATACAGTGGCAGCAGCTGTAATATACATAACATTGTTTATTAGCCTACTGGCTTCTTCTTGTGCTTGGTTGCTGAGGTGGGCAAAAAACTTAGGAATGTAGTAGGTTGCTAAGGCGTTAATAAACAATGATAAGAGCAAGGCAACATCGTATGTGAGGGCATAGAGAGAAGTGTCTTTAAGCGTTAGTATTTTATTTATTACAAATCTATCGCCAATATTTAGCAACAACATAGAAAGATTGTTGATTGCTAGCAAAACAGAAACACTAAAGAATGCCTTTGATTTAAAAGACTGCGTGGTGGTTCCCGAAAAGTGGTTTCTTGAAACTACCAGTAAGTAAAGCAGCAAACCAACCTCAATAGCAATTCTTACCAGTCCCTCTATATAAACTTTATGATGTAGAAATGGAATTAAAATAAGCCCAACCGCTATAATTCTTACCACACCATCGTTTACAAACGAAAGCATACTGAATAATGAACTCTTGCGTAAAAACTGAAGCACAACCGATATATATTGAATGGGCAGTTGCAGTAAGGCGGCAAACACGCCCAGCGTAAATATGGTGGGGCGAATTTTAAAAAAGGCACCCAATTGGTTGCTACATAAAGCAAGCAGCATGGCTGTTGCTGCACTAATTAAAAATTGATACTTGAAGAATTTGGCATAGTAGGCAAACCGATCGTTTTCATCTTTAAAGTCGAACCATATTTGGGTTATCATTTTTTTGCTTCCAAACTCAAAGAGTAAAGAACAGAGAGAAAACACAGCCAAATACATACTAAACTCCCCATACAGTTCTACCCCAAAAACCCGCGTGTAAACGGGTATGACAAAAAAGGATACGGCTTTCGAAAGAAGAGAAGTTCCTAAGTATTTCGATAAATCTTTAAGACTCATGAAGGCATCTTAAGCATTGGCAAGTATAAGTATTTATTTATCGGAGGGCATCGCTAATCATGTCTTTTAGTTTTTGCATTTGTGTGGTGGCGTTTATTGCTTTAGCCGTTTTGTTGGAATTGCTTTTATAGTTTTGAATCTGGGTTGCCGATATATTATTAAGTGCGTTGGCCATTGCCTGCGGAGAAAAATTGTCGGCAACAATTCCTAAATTGTTGTCTTCAATAATCTTTTTCATTTCTGGATTAGGAGTTATTGCAAGAGCCAACCGAGACTGAATAAATTCAAAAAATTTATTGGGCAAACAGTATTTCATATTAGAAGAATCATCGGGCATAATATATAGCCCAATATCATATTGGTTGGCAAAGGGTATTACTTCCATTGGACCTACCGGAGGAATAATGCGCACATTTTTACGTTGGGCACACATCTCTTTAAGTTGGTTGAAGTAAGGAACAAATGGCTCCGAAGTGCATACTAGCATTAAGTCCACTTCAAACCGCTCATCTAAGTAATCTGCCAGCTCTATCATTAAATGTGTTTTCCTGTGTGGATCAACAGCTCCGTGGTGGATTATTCTTATTTTATTTTCTTGTACCGGAGAAGGAGTAATATCTACAAAATCGGCAGCACTGGTTACCACCTCTACTCTTGCCCGAGGCAGCATTTTTCGGTATTGGTCTGCAATCCATTCACCAACAGTAATAACGTATTGTTGGTTTTGAAAATACTTCTTAGATAAATATGCATCGAATCGGTCTAAAAGCAAACGGTTAACAAGCGTTCCTCCGCCTCTGTCAAAATAATACTCGTGCGCATCTAAAATTACAGGTGCGTTTATTTTCAATTTATCCAATAATGGATATGGTTTTAAGTCGTGTACAATTACTAAATCGAATTGCTTGCCTTGTAAGGCTTGTACGGTTTTTTCAAAACGATAAATTTTTGAGTATGCAGCGTTGTATGCACCTATTAAGAAGAAAAATGCCTGGTAAAATTTTTCTACAAAAGACATTTTTTTAAATGCAGGTTTTGCTTCGTAAAAGTAAACTCCCTCCACGTCAGAACTACTGTATCCAATGGTGTGTATTTCATATTCGTTCTTTAAAGCCAATATCTGTCTATAAGCTCTACGGGTGGCTTTGATATCTGTAAAGCAAATAATTAAAACTTTCTTTTTGTTTGGCATTACACTTAGTTCAGACCCCAAAAGTATTGGTTTATGTAAATCCTTCTTTAGAAATATTAAACTGAACCTTAAATGTGTAGAGAAGATAGTTCGACACCCAGCACCCATTTACATGGAATGCCGTGTGGCAAAGATTGCGAAGTGGTAATTTTATTACTTAGGAAGGCTGTTTTTTTCAAGCAAAGCTTGTTTGGTTTTAATGCTCTCGCTCACCTTGGTACTAAAAATTACAAAGCCAATAAGTGCTAAACAAAAAAGCACTAGCATTAAGTTGGTTGAAGTGTCCGTTTTCATGTTGTTCCGTTTTTGAGTTTAACGCAATAGCGCCTCTATTGTTGCATGAATGTAAACACAGATATTGTTAATACATATTAAGTTATTAACATGTATTGTTGAAGAACAGGCGGTATGTTGTTTGGGTTCAATAATGTGTGGTTTACAGGTGTGTACACTATTTTGTAAGTAGTTGAAAACCGGTATATGGCTGCAATACTTCCGGAATGGCAATACCGTTTTCTTGCTGCATATTTTCTAAGATAGAAGCCACAATTCTTGGTAGTGCCAAGGCGCTGCCGTTGAGCGTATGTACCAAGCGTGTTTTTTTGTTTTCATCGCGGAAACGCGTTTTCATTCTATTGCTCTGGAAGGTTTCAAAATTAGATACAGAGCTAACTTCGAGCCATCGTTTTTGTGCGGCACTCCACACCTCAAAATCGTAGGTAAGTGCAGAGCCAAAACTCATATCGCCTCCGCAAAGGCGCAAAATTCTGTATGGCAAGCCCAGTAAATTCAATAGGTTTTCTACGTGTGCCACCATTTCGTCTAATACTTGATAGCTTTTATCGGGGTGTGCAATTTGTACTATCTCTACCTTATCGAATTGGTGTACGCGGTTTAGGCCGCGCACATCTTTTCCGTAAGATCCGGCTTCGCGCCTAAAGCAAGGAGAGTAGGCACAGAATTTTACGGGTAATTCTTTTTCGTTTAAAATTTCATCGCGCACAATATTGGTAACCGGAACTTCGGCAGTGGGTATCATGTAAAAGCCATCTAAGCCCACAAAATACATTTGCCCTTCTTTATCGGGTAATTGCCCGGTACCAAAGGCGCTGGCTTCGTTTACAATATGTGGTGGAATAACTTCGTTGTAGCCTGCTTCTACGGCTTTATCTAAGAAGAAACTGATAAGCGCACGTTGCAATTTGGCACCCTTGCCTTTATATACAGGAAACCCGGCTCCCGTAATTTTTACACCCAGTTCTAAATCGAATAGATTGTAGTTTTTTGCCAAATCCCAGTGTGGGAGTGCATTTTCGCTTAGTGTGGGTTTGGTGCCACCTTCGCGTACTACGGTGTTTTGTTCCGGTGTTTTTCCTTCGGGCACAGAGGTGTGCGGCAAGTTGGGCAGGCGCACCAATAGTTGCTGCTGTTGTGCTTCTACGGCTGCGAGGGCTTCTTCTTTTTGTTTAGACTGCTCTTTAAGTGTTGCCACTTTTGCTTTTTCGGCTTCGGCAGCTTCTTTTTCGCCCTTTTGCATTAAAGCACCTATATTTTTTGCAGCCACATTTTGTGCTGCCAGCAAATCGTCTGTTTCTTTTTGAATACTTCTGCGCTGTTCGTCTAATGCCAATATTTCATCTACCAAATGCAATTCGGCAAAATGTTTTTTGGCAAGTTTTTCTTTTATGGTGGCAGGCGCAGCGCGCAACACAGCTATTTCGAGCATAACAGTAATTTATTTTAAGGCTGCGAAGAAAAGAAAAGTGTGTGGCTTTTGGAATTGCCATAGCACCGCAGCCGCAAATTACAGCAGTGCAACAGTTGTTTTAAACGCAGTGCAAGCAGTTGGCTATTAAAATTTCAACCATTTTTTTACGCTGCGCTTTTGGGCATATTCTGCTACCAATTGGTAACTTCCTTGCGGCAGTGTGCTTACATCGGCTTCTATTTCGCCATTGTTTTTGTTTACAAATTTAATTGGTTGTACTGCGCCCAAATTGTTCAAAATATAAAAGTGTGCATCAGCAGCATTTTCTGCTTGTATGGTAAGCGTGGTATGTGCCGGATTGGGGCGGAGTTGCCACACAAAAGGTGTTTCGGTATCGGCTATGTGGCTTAGGTTAAACAGTACTTCAACCGAAGGCGTGGAGTGATGCACTTTAAGTACTCCACCCAGTGCCGCAGGCTGCCACCACCAACTGTTGTTTGCGGGCGAAGCAGTTTCGTTTAATACTATTCCGCTTGCTTTTACCTGCATGGGTTTTTGTGTGAGCCTGAGGGTTTCTTGTGTGGCAGAATCGTAGGTGGTATAGGCTATGCGGCTGCTGTTGTACGCAATTTGTTTTACTACCGAAGAAGAGCGGATAAGGTGGTTGCTACTATCGAAAGCAATGGCAGGATACCAGCCCATTGCCCTAATAAAATGGCGTACAAAATCGCCATAGCCATCGGTGTACCAAATAGAGTTGTTGCGGGGCGAAAATCGCACCTTGCCATCGAAATCTACCAAGTAAGTAGCCCAGTCTAATTGCCTAACGGCATGTTGAATGCGCGAAGTATCTCCGGCTTTTTCTGCATAAAGCAGTTCTACCGAGCCAAAGCGTGCAGTATGGCTGCCACCTTCTTTTAAATCGGCAGTTTGTTCTAAAATTGGTTTTACACCTAGCGAATCGTAAGCGCTGCTGCCTAGCAGCAGCATTCCATTGTCTAAAATGGTGCGGGCATCTTGCAACCATGTATTGCTCCAAGCAGTTTCTTTTTCAAGAATATACATAGCCATTGTAATGGCATTTATAGAAGCATTGGAAGGGAAAATTATATTCTCGAAAAAATTGCCCCAGTTGTTGTTTTGCAACGGATAGCGCTTTATCCAACGCATTATTTTTTGGCTGGCACTATCTTGTTGTAGGCTGCCTTTATTCATTTTTTTGAGTTCATCAAAAAGTGTGAGTGTGGGCGCAAGGTTGGCAGAGAGGTATAGTGCCGGATAGGTATTGTAGTTGCCCGGCAAGGCTCCGGTAAGTGCATTTACTTTAAAAGGATATGGCGAATGTAAAGAGTCGCCATCGGCAACGTTGGCAGCTAGCGTTGTAGCAATTTTTACGGCAGCATTTAAGTAGCGTTGCTCGCCTGTAATTTTGTAAAGCGTAATAAGTTCGGCACCAAAAGAGCCGGCTTTATCCGGTTGTGTAAAGTTGGCTCCCAACACATAATCGCCATCGTAGCGCGGCAGGTAAGGAACCGAATAATTGCTTGGGTACGGCAAGTTGGCCCAAACGGCCGTATCGGGCGATAAACTATATGCAAGATAGGTATCGGCAATATATTGCATATCGTTTACAAAAAACGAATCTCCGGTGTAAGCATACGCCAATGCCCACGAAGAAATCATCATGGCAAATTGGTCGCCACCCACTTTGTTTTCTTGCACTTGCTGCCCGCCCCAAGTGTGGTCTATCATGTAAAATTTATGATTGCCGCAGCAGGTGGGAATTTTTTTCCAAAAATCCCAAATGGTATTTAAGCAAAACTGGTACGAAGCGCCATGGTTGGCATTGTACCAAGGCAGCAGCTTGCCGTTTTGGTCGGTTACGGCATTGTGATATACAATAGTTTGTGAAGTGGCCGACTTACAAGTAAGGAATGCCGCCATAAACAGCAGGAAAAATTTTTGCATGTACGTTTTGTTTGTAAACCAAATGTAAAAAAGGAATACACCATTTGTGTGCTCATTTTGTTCTTTAATTTTCTATAAGTTTGGAAGTATGAAACAATGGCTAACGGCACTGCTTTTTACGGTTGGAAGTATAGTATTTTTAGTGGCGCAAGATTTTTCTGAACAAACCTTGCAATTTGAAATACAGCCGCAAACCGGACGTAGTTTTGTATCGAAACCTATTAGCCATTCTCTAAAAAAAACTACACCATTCATTGCTGCTTCTGCCATAGTAAAAGGTACAGCTTTAGATGAAACGGTACGCTTATTGGTTTGGGCAGCGCCCGATGGCAGCACCAAAAAACGCTGGATAGAACTGGAGCACGACCACCACTTTGAGGGTAATGGAAGCGAACTGCATTTTCCACCTGTTTTCTTGAATGGCACTACCCAAAAATTTAGATACAAATTGATAAACAAAGAAAAGCGAAGCAGTGCGGTTTCGGTATCTATCAACTTGTTTGTGCCGGCAAATGTGTATCCGCAGGTAGCACAACTTAGCAGCGAAGACAGCAGCGGTGCAAGGGCTTGCAGTTGCCCGCAACCAACATCGGTGGGCAGAAGCAGCTGGGGCAGCAGTTATGGTTTAACGGCAAATGCTTCGTGCAGCAATGTAAGCTATACCACTGTAACCCATTTAATTGTACACCATGCGGCAGGCACCAATTCCAGTACCAACTGGGCGGGCGTGGTGGCCTCGTATTGGAACTACCATGTAAATAGCAATGGTTGGTGCGATATTGGCTATAATTGGTTGATAGATCCTAATGGTGTGTTGTATGTAGGCAGGGGTGGTGGCAACAATGTGGTGGGAGCACACATGTGCGGCTACAATCAAAATACTATGGGCGTGTGCATGTTGGGCAATTACAATACTGCCACACCAAGCACTGCAGCTATGAATAAACTTACAGAGTTATTGGCATGGAAGTGTTGCAATGCCAATATAAACCCTTTGGGTAGCGGCTCTATTGCTTCGTATCCCGGCACTATGAATAACATTAGCGGCCATAAAGACGGTTGCGCTCCAAGCTACACCGATTGCCCCGGCACTAATCTTTACAACCAAATAAGCAACTTGCGCAATGCTGTAAACAACTTTATCAATGCAGGTTGCTCTTTTGGTTCACAGCCCACTGCACCTACCAACGATTATTGTTCGGGTGCTATTGCTTTAACTTCACAACTTACTTGCAATTATCAATCTTTTTCTACCGCAGGCGCTACCGGAAGCTTACCTGCTACTTCGCCCTGCAATGGTTTTACGGGTGGCAATGCCGATGACGATGTATGGTTTTCGTTTACCGCTACGGCAAACGAACACAGTATTCATCTTTTAAACGGAACGGGTTTCGATGGTGTAGCAGATGTGCGCAACGGCTGCTATGCTTCAAGCACAAGCATTGGTTGCAGCGATGAGCAGGGAAGTACCGGAGTTTTAAATACGGTGTCGCTTACCAATCTGGTTATTGGCAATGTTTATTACGTACGTGTGTATCATTATGGCACAGGTAGCGGAGGTGGTAATTTTCAAATTTGCTTAACACATCCGCAGCCGAGTTGCAACGAGCCTTCTACAAAGAGCGTAAGCAATATTACCTCCAATGCTGCAACGCTTTCGTGGAGTGGTGTAAGCGGAGCGAGCTATTACGAAGTTTGGCACAAGCAGGCAGGGGCTGCTTCTTATACCAAAACCACCACTACTTCTACTACTTTTAATTGGGCTGCTTTGCATTGCAATACCAATTACGAATGGGGTGTAATTACATATTGCGCCAATGGCACCAATAGTGGAGCGCCTTCATCTTTTAATGCTTTTACTACGTTAAACAATATACCTTCGGCTTCGGTGCAGCATACTGCTTCGGGCTACGATGTAAGTTTTACGGCAACAACTGCCGATACAGCTCTTACTTTCCGCTGGAATTTTGGCGATGGCGCTGCGGATGTTTTTCAGCAAAACCCACAACACACGTATCCGCCAACCGGAGTGCCAACTACATACCATGCAACGCTTACCGTTATCAATGCTTGCGATTCGCAAACAATTGCGTATCCATTTACTTTAACACCCGATTGTAATTTCAGTATCGCACAGCATATTGCAGCAGTAGATAGTAATTTTCAATCCATACAGGTGCAGTTAAGCAATGCCGAAAATTGCCCGTGGACAGCCTCTGCTAATTGCGGTTTTGTGGCGGTTTCTCCTGCTTCGGGCAGCGGCAGCAGCCTTATTACACTTGCAGTGGCAGCTAATGGCGACACGATGCCGCGCACTTGCGCTATTGATATTGCAGGGCAAGTATTTACCATTACACAAAGCGGCAAAGTGGCTCCTGCCAATTGTGTGTTTACATTGGCTCCGGATAGTGCTGTAGTAGATAGCAGCGCTCGGCAGATACAGGTGCAGTTAGGCAATACGGCAGCTTGCAGTTGGAATACTTTTGTGTCGTGCGGGTTTGTGCAAATTGCTCCGCAAAGTGGCAGTGCGAGCGGGGTGGTAGTGCTTTCGGTAGCTGCCAACAACGATACGCTCAGCCGCACTTGCAACATACTTATTGCCGATAAAAATTTTGTATTGATACAACATGGCAAGCAGCCACCTGCTCCACCTGTAGATCCTTGTTTGCCACCTTTGCCCGCTCCGCCAATAGCAGTAAACGGTTGTGTTGTGGCTTCTACTCCGGCCGTGCCTAATGTGCAATATGCTTGGTATAAAAACGGAGTTTTGATTCCCGCAGTAAATGGTAGATTTTTTACGGTAGAAGACGATAAAGGATATTACTATGTGGTAATTACCGATAGCAATGGATGCACAGCCCAATCGGCAGATATGTTTGTTGATTGTACGATACCGCCTTTGGGTATTAAGGAGGCACAAGCACTGTTTGTTTCGGTAGTGCCCAACCCTGCTTCGCAACAAGTAGTGGTGGCATGGAGCGAAACTTCATCTCCCGCTATCCTTCAAATACACGATGCGCTTGGCAGGCTCGTTTTTGCCGCCAGCACCACTGCATCATCTGTAGAAGTTCCGGTGCACAACTGGGCAAGTGCCGTGTATTTTTTTTCGTTGAAGCACCGGCAAACTACCACAAACGGTAAGTTTTTGGTACGGCATTAAAGTGCGGAAATAGCCTTGGTAAACCTTTTTTTGTAGAGAAGTAAATATGGTTTGGGAGTTAAAAATTTTGTGCAGGTTTGCCCTGCATGAAAATTGTTATTCTCGGTTCGGCACATCCATTGCGAGGCGGTTTAAGCGCCTATAACGAACGCTTGGCGCGGGCTTTTATTCAGCAAGGACACAGTGTGCAGATTTATACTTTTAGCTTGCAGTATCCGGAGTTTTTGTTTCCCGGCACCACGCAGTACAGCAGCGAGGCTGCTCCCGATGATTTGTATATTCATGTAAAGGTAAACTCCATCAACCCTTTCAACTGGTTGGCAGTTGGAAAAGAAATTGCAAAGTTGAATGCTGATATACTTATCGTGAAATTTTGGTTGCCATTTATGGCACCCTGTCTGGGTACAATTGCACGTTTAGTAAAGCGCAATAAGAAAACAAAAGTAATAGCGGTGTTAGACAATATTATTCCGCACGAAAAACGAATTGGCGACACCGTGCTGGCAAAGTATTTCGTAGACAGTGTAGATGCTTTTGTGGCAATGAGCAACAGCGTATTACAAGACTTGTCAGCATTCAACGCCAGCAAGCCGCGTTTGTTCAATCCGCATCCACTTTTCGATAATTTTGGCGAAGCAGTTACCAAAACCGAAGCATACGAAAAGCTGGGCTTGGAAATAAACACAGAGTATATTTTGTTTTTCGGTTTTATACGCGATTACAAAGGCTTAGATTTAATTCTGCACGCCATGGCAGATGAGCGTGTGCGCCAGCTGAATGTAAAACTTATAGTAGCAGGCGAGTTTTATACCGAGGCTCAACCGTATTTAGATTTAATAGAGCAGTTGGGTATAAAAGATCAATTGATTTTACAAACAGATTTTATTCCCGATAGCGAGGTGCGCTATTATTTCTGCGCGGCAGATTTGGTAGCACAACCATATAAGCACGCCACCCAAAGCGGGGTAACACAAATTTGCTATCACTTTAATCGCCCCATGTTGGTAACCAATGTTGGCGGCCTGCCCGAGATTGTGCCGCACGGCAAAGTGGGTTATGTAGTAGAGCCAAATCCGCAGGCTATTGCCGATGCTTTAGTTGATTTTTATGAAAATCATCGCGAGTTTAATATGCGCAACAGTATAAAGTCCGAAAAGGTGAAATACACTTGGAGCGCTATGGTTGAAAAAATATTTGCACTGCATAAAATGCTGCAATAGCAGATTGCTTGTGTTTTGATGCCACCAACATTCTTGTTTACTTAGCAAGCATTAAATGTATTTGCTATGAAACAAATTGAAAGCCTGAAAGAATACCAAGAAGCATACAAAAAAAGTGTGGAGCAGCCCGAAACCTTTTGGGCCGAAATAGCCGAAACCTTTTGGTGGCAACACAAATGGAACAATGTTTTGCAATGGAATTTTACCACACCGGAAATTAAATGGTTCGATGGCGGCTCTACCAATCTTTGTGTAAACGCCATAGATAGGCACCTTCCGCAACATGCAGATAGAATAGCAATTATTGGCGAACCAAACGCTCCCAACGCTCCGGTGCGCACGCTCACTTACAAAGAATTGCACCAAGCCGTTTGCCGCTGTGCCAATGCCTTACTCAGCTTAGGCGTAACCAAAGGCGACAGTGTGTGTATTTACATGCCCATGATTCCTGAAGGAGCCATTGCCATGCTTGCTTGTGCCCGTATTGGAGCCATACATTCGGTAGTGTTTGCCGGATTTAGTGCAGAGAGTTTGCGCGATAGAATAAACGATCTTTCTTGTAAACTACTCATTACTGCCGATGCTTTTTATAGAGGAGAAAAAAAGGTGGAGCTTAAAAAAATTGCCGATGAAGCCTTGCAACAAACACCTTCTGTTCAGCACTGTTTACTTTTTAACCACTGTGGCGAATCGGTTGCTTTTTTAAAAGAGCGCGATGTGTGGTGGCATTCAATTGTTTCTGCGCAGCCCAACCACCACGAGGCGGTGCCAATGGAAGCCGAAGCACCACTGTTTGTTTTATACACTTCGGGCTCCACCGGAAAACCCAAAGGTGTGTTGCATACCACCGCAGGTTACATGGTATATGTAGCTTATACTTTTAAGCAAGTTTTTCAATACCGCGATGGCGATGTTTTCTTTTGCACGGCAGATATTGGATGGGTAACCGGCCACAGCTATTTGGTATATGGTCCCTTACTCAATGCCGCCACCACTATTATGTTTGAAGGTGTTCCTACACATCCGGACCACGGCAGATTGTGGGATGTAGTAGATAAGCACAAAGTGAATATTCTTTATACAGCACCAACAGCCATTCGCTCATTAGAAATTTTTGGCACCGAAATTTTTGCCGATAAAAGTTTGAAATCGCTGCGTGTGCTTGGCAGTGTAGGCGAGCCAATAAACGAAGAGGCTTGGCATTGGTATTACGAAAATGTGGGAAAGAAAAATTGCCCTATTGTAGATACTTGGTGGCAAACCGAAACAGGCGGAATTTTAATTGCTCCAATTGCCAATGTTACTCCGCTTAAGCCAGCCTTTGCCACATTGCCATTGCCGGGAATACAGCCCGTTTTATTAAACGAAAAAGGCGAAGAAGTGCAGGGCAATCCTGCCGAAGGAAATTTATGCATACGCTTTCCGTGGCCGGGAATGGCGCGCACCGTGTATGGCGACCATGAACGGTTCCGCCAAACCTATTTTTCTGCCTATTCAAATGCGTATTTTACAAGCGATGGCGCCAAGCGCGATGAAAATGGATACTACAGAATAACCGGAAGAGTAGATGATGTAATAAACGTGAGCGGCCACCGCATTGGCACCGGTGAAGTAGAAGACGCCATCAACGAACACGAGTTGATAATTGAAAGTGCCGTAGTGGGTTTTCCGCACGATGTAAAAGGGCAGGGTTTGTATGCTTTTGTAATTTGCTCCGGCAACGTGCAACACACAGAGGCACTAATACAAGAAGTAAAGCAATTGGTAAGCGAAAAAATAGGCGCCTTTGCCAGACCCGATAAAATTCAAATAGTGCCGGGCTTGCCCAAAACGCGCAGCGGAAAAATTATGCGCAGAATTTTGAGGAAAATTGCCGAAGGAAATATTGCTAATATTGGCGACACTACAGCACTCTTAGATGCTTCGGTGGTAGAAAAAATTATAGAAGGTGCCGGATTAAAATAAACAGAAACTAGAAGGAGTAAGGCGCTTGCCATAGTTTCTGCACCAAAATTCCGGCTGAGGGCAGAGGCGTTTTTTACACTTCAAAAGCCTTTAAATACAGGTAATGACTAAAATTTCATTCATTAACTAAGTTTAAGCGATATAGTTAGCAACTTCTTGAAGTTAAAACCATTATGTTTGCTTTAGAAAGTAGAAAATATATAGTTAGAAATGGATAAGTATTCATACCTATCAAACGCCACACCCGAATATATCGAGAACCTTTATCTCGATTTTAAAGCCAACCCAAACTCGGTAGATGCCGATTTTAAAAAGTTTTTTGAAGGCTTCGATTTTGCCGCGGCTTCTTACAACGGAAATGGCAAATCTTCAGCCGTTTCGTTAGATGAATTTAAGGTATATCAACTCATAAACGATTATAGAAATAAAGGGCATTTAATTGCCACCACCAACCCGCTAAAACCGCGTAAAGACCGCAGGGCAAATTTGGAGTTGGAACATTTTGGATTGGGCGAAAAAGACCTCCAAAAGAAATTTCAAATAGGCAGCGAAATAGGCTTACCCAATGCCACCTTGCAAGAAATTCTTACGAAGCTGCAATCGCTGTATGCTGCAAGCATTGGTTTTGAAACAGGCTATGTGCGTGAAAAAGAAGAAGTAAAATGGTTGCGCGAAAAAATAGAAGGTGCTCCGGTTCTTTTCAATTTCGACATTGCCAAGAAAGAGGAAATTTTACGCGCACTAAACAAAGCCGTAGTATTCGAGAAATTTTTAGGAACTAAATACATTGGCGAAAAACGCTTTTCGCTCGAAGGTGGCGAAACCACCATTCCTGCACTTAAAGCTATCATAAATAAGGGAGCAGAATTGGGTGTGGAAGAAGTGGTGTTTGGCATGGCACACCGCGGTAGGTTAAATGTGTTGGCAAACATTATTGGAAAAACCTACGAAGAAATATTCAATGAATTTGAAGGCAACAACGTGGGCGATCCGGCTTATGGCGATGGCGATGTAAAATACCACATGGGCTATTCTGCCCAGCACGCTACCTCCTCCGGAAAAAATATGTATTTGAAACTAATGCCCAACCCCTCGCATCTAGAAGCTGTGAATCCGGTAGTGGCAGGTTTTTGCCGCGCTAAAGCAAATTCTATTTACCAAGAGCAGTACGAAAAAATAATTCCTGTTACCATACATGGCGATGCAGCCGTGGCAGGGCAAGGAATTGTGTACGAAGTGTTGCAAATGGCAAAATTACCGGGTTACTATATTGGTGGCACCATTCACTACGTTATCAACAACCAAATTGGTTTTACTACCGATTTTGACGAAGCGCGCTCCAGCGATTATTGCACCTCTATTGCTGCTACCATCGAAGCACCTGTTTTTCACGTAAACGGAGATGATATTGAAGCCGTAGTTTTTGTAAGCGAATTGGCTGCCGAATACCGCCAACTGTTTAAGAAAGATGTGTTTATTGATATGGTGTGTTACCGCAAATGGGGGCACAACGAAAGCGATGATCCCAAATACACCCAACCGCTGATGTATCAATTGATAGATAAACACGCCAACCCGCGCGACATCTATTCAAAACAATTAGAACAAAAAGGGCAAATAGAAGCAGAGCTTGCCAAAAAATTAGAAAAAGAATTTTGGAGCGATTTGCAGGCGCGGTTAGATATGGTGAAACAGCATCCGCTGCCATATAAACCACAGCCAACCGAAGTTAGTTGGCAATCGCTTCGTAAAGCAACCGGAAAAGATTTTGAACAATCGCCCGATACCGGAGTAAACGAGCAAACACTGTTAAACCTTGCTACTACTATCAACACCATTCCGGAAGGTTTTTCGCCCATAAAAAAAATGCAGAAATACCTTGCAGAGCGCCAAAAGCACATGGTAGAAGAAAAGCGCTTGGACTGGGCTGCCGGAGAATTGTTGGCGTATGCTTCTATATTAAACGAAGGAAAAGATGTGCGCTTAAGCGGAGAAGATGTGGAGCGTGGCACTTTTACACACCGCCATGCCGTAATCTACGATGAAAAAACAGACAACAAATACAACCGCCTAAGTAAACTTTCGCCTAAGCAAGGCAAGTTTAGAATTTACAATTCGCATTTAAGCGAATACGGAGTGCTTGGGTTTGAATATGGTTACTCTATTACGCATCCCGATCCATTGGTAATTTGGGAGGCACAGTTTGGCGATTTTAATAACGGAGCACAAATTATTATAGACCAGTTTATTGCTGCTGCTGAAAGCAAATGGCAGCGCAGTTCGGGTTTGGTAATGCTATTGCCGCATGGGTACGAAGGGCAAGGCCCGGAGCATAGCAGCGCACGCTTAGAGCGTTTTTTACAGTTGTGTGCCGAGTTAAATATGGTGGTGGTAAACATTACTACTCCGGCAAACTTTTTCCACGCCATGCGCAGGCAGTTGGCATGGGAGTTTCGCAAGCCGTTGATTGTAATGAGTCCTAAATCGCTGCTGCGCCATCCGCAATGTGTTTCTAATGTAAGCGAGCTTACGCAAGGCGGCTTTAAAGAAATTATTGCCGATGAACCTCAGAGCAAAAAGATTCGTAAAATTGTATTCTGTTCAGGAAAAATTTACTACGATTTAAAAGAGCGCCAAGCAAAAAAAGAAGCCAACGATGTATTGTTGGTGCGTTTGGAACAGATATATCCTATACCGGAGAAGCAAATGCAGGAAATAGTAAAAAGCTATCCAAAAGCAGAGATTTGCTGGGTACAAGAAGAGCCGCTGAATATGGGTGCGTGGTCGTTTTTAATAGGAAGACTGTACGATGTGCTTCCGATGAAAATTATAGCCCGCAAAAACTCTGCATCTCCTGCCACCGGCTATAAAAAGCAGCACGTAAAAGAGCAAGATGCAATCTTGGAAGCCGCCTTTGCATAATGAATGCTGTTTTGCTTTTTATAGAAACCGCCTCGCCCATTTGCTCGGTATGTGTAAGCAGGGGCAAAGAGGTAATAGCTACCGCTAATAGTACAACGCCCAATACACATGCCGGAGTATTAGCCGTTTTAATTCGGCAGGTGCTGGAAAAAGCCAAAGTAAGTGTGCGCGAATTGCAAGCTGTTTGCGTAAGCGAGGGGCCGGGTTCTTATACCGGTTTGCGCATAGGGCTTTCTACCGCTAAAGGTATTTGCTACGCTGCAGAGCTGCCGCTTATTCTTATTCCTACTTTACAGGCAATGGCGCATGGCATAAAAAAATATGCAAGTGCAGGAAGCACCATTCTGCCGGTGCTGGATGCACGCAGGAGCGATGTGTATTTTTCACTCTTTAATTACGAACTTGAAGAGCTAATAGCACATACATGCAGTAGTGTGAGCGAGGTAAATGTACTTGTAGAGCAGCGGCAGTTAAAGGCTGTTGCAGCCGGAACCGGAACCGAAAAGTTTGCCCCTTTTACACAGAATATTTCGGTAGTAGAAGAAACGGTAATAGATGCCGCAAACATGGTACCTATTGGATTAGAAAAATTTTACCGCAACGATTTTGCAGATTTGGCATACGCAGAGCCTGTGTATAGAAAGTAGAATTTTTATACGGAATTTGATTTAATCCATTATAGGTTATTTATCAATGTTGTATGTCATCATTGGTTTAAAAGGAAGCAGGCGGCTTAAAATTTTATTAGCAATCCATCTAACCTTTTCGTAAAAAGGATAGTAACTTGGATAGTCTCTAAATGTTTTGTTGTTGTTGGCCCAAATAGTATTAAATTCAGATAGGCTTATACCAAGTTTTTTAGCAACGTATTCATGATCGCTTTGCATTAGCTTAGGTTGGTAAGGGGCTTGTTGTAAATCTTTTAGTGCGTCTTGGCGAGAAATTTCTCCATTACGTATGTAGGCACTGAGTGTAACTTTTCGTTTGTCGATACCAAATTTTTGATTTAGCCAAACACCAATAATGTATCTGGTAAAAATATTTTCATGGTGGTGCCCTCCATAATCTTTCCAACCGTATTTTTCGCTAATCAATTTCTTAGCATGTTTTTTATTGAATTGGATGTAGTAAAATGGGCGAACCATTTTAACGCGTTTAATAAGTGTGAAGTACAACACATCCCAAATGGTTTGGTTGGGGAAGGTTTCTATCTTTTTCGTTCCAAATTTTTTTTGAATGTAACTAATAAGTCGCCCATCGGTATATGTCCACAAGGTAGGTTGTTTGCCTTCTGTTCTAAAATTGTTTCCAACAAAAATATTGGGTACATCAAACTTTATTGCAGTTCTGTATAGTGTAGATACAATGGCTATGTCTGTGGGAGCATCTGCCCACGGTAGTCCCGATTTTAGTTGCGAGAGTAAGATGTCTCTAAATTCATCCCAATTGATAACATAGGTGTAGAGGTCAATATCTAGTGCTTCTAAAACGTTTCTAAGATTTGCTACGGAGGTTTCGGTATTCCAACCATTATCTAAGTGTACTGCTAATGGTCGGAGTCCAAGTTCTATACACAAGTGCAGTAGATAAGTACTATCTGTGCCTCCGCTAACGCCTACAACCACATCGTATTTTTTTCCCTTCCCCTCTTTTTTCAGTTTTTCAGCAATTTGTTTCAGAATTTCTTTTCCTCGCTCATCATTTGGATTGTCATTGGAAAGGGCATCGTGTAATTTGCAGTAATTACACTCTCCTGAAGCATCAAATTTTATTTGAGGAACGGAACTATCCATCACACAGCGTGTACATATTTGCCGTGGAGCCATGTATTTATATTCTGTGGAGAATCTCATCTTTAAAAAGTGATTTTATTTTTTCGCGTTTTGGATAGTTAATAAGGATGCCTTTAATGCGACCAAAGTAAACAAATAAACTTCCGGCAGCTACTGCATCAACATGTGCTTGAAGTACTGCTTCTTTAATGTGCTGTAGGTTGCCAGCTCCTCCGGTTGCTATAAGTGGAATTTTTATCTTCCTTCGTAATTGTTGAAGCATTGGGATGTCGAATCCTAAACACGATCCTTCTCTGTTGATATCGTTGATGACAATTTCTCCTGCTCCAGCCTCTTGAATATTTTCTATTAGTGTAAAAATATCGGTGTTCAATTGTTTTTTACCATTCATGGTACATACTACAAAGTTGTTTTCGTTGCGTTTTAGAATATCTAAACACACTACGATACTTTGGCTTCCAAATCTTGCGGCTGCGTTGTTTATTAGATCTAAGTTTTGAGTTGCTGCGGAGCTTATGCAAACTTTTTCTATTCCAATGTTTATGACTCTCTCTATTTCTTCAAGTGTTTTAATGCCTCCTCCATAGCAAACAGGCATAAATGCCTCGTTTGCAATTTCGTGAATAAGGTTAAAATCTATCGGCTTGTTTTTTGAACTAGCATCTATATCTAAGAACATCAATTCATCTGCTTCCATCTCATTGTAAATCTTCACAGCATTGAGAGGATCTCCGATGTATGTAGGATTGCTGAACTTAACAGTTTTAACTAGACCATGGTTGCTGTATAGCAAGCACGGTATTATTCGTGGAAGTTTTTGTTTCATAAATTGATAAAGTTGCGCATCAATTCTTTTCCAAAACGATGGCTTTTTTCGGGATGGAATTGCACTCCATAAATATTTTCTTTTTCAAAGCCGCAGGTGTATGTAATTTCATAATCTGCTGTGAACAAAATATCGTTTGAGCTATTACATTTAACGTAATAGCTGTGTACAAAGTAGAATCTCGTTTCTTCGTCAGTAAGGTTGAAAAGCTTAGATTTTTTAGCTTGTGCAACATAGTTCCATCCCATATTTGGAACTCGTAAATGGGAGGGAAATTTTATGGTTTCTGCATCTATCCAACCAAGTCCATCTTCTACACCTTCTTCGCTTTTTTTAGTTATCAATTGCATTCCAAGACAAATACCCAATACCGGTATTTTTTTTTCTAATACTAGGTGGTTGAGTACAGGAGGTAAATTTTGAGCTTTGAGTTTTTTCATTCCATAATCAAAAGCGCCCACGCCTGGGAGTATTATTTTTTCTGCTTTTTCAATAAGGTTTATATCGTTGGTAATAGTGCTTTGTCCATCTAAGTAATCAATCATATTGGCAATAGAGCCTAAATTTCCCACTCCGTAATCTATTATATAAATCATATTGTTTTTCCAGTTTCTTTTAGGAGCGCAAGCTAATACACTACTTATCCTTTTTACTTGTTTAATGTGTTGATTTTTTCAATAGTGTTACCCACAATAAGCGGCTGTTTAAATTTTGTATTATTTAAAATGATACCAATAATAATATGTAGTAAAGGCATGGTTAGTTAAGTGGTTGTATTTTTTACTGATGGCAATACACACAAAAGTATATTTAGTTTTTAATCCTAAAACCGCTATGCTGTTTATTTTTATACATCCACGCAGTTGTTTTTTAGGCAACTCCTAAATACTTTTCCATTAAAATACAAAAGCATGAGTATTTCATCATCCACAGCAGCAAGCTTTGCACACGAATGGATTGCCGCTTGGAATAAACACGATATAGACGCTATTCTTTCGCACTACACAGATAATGTGTTGTTTTATTCTCCTTTTATACCGCTGCTTAAATTCAACGATACAGGCGTAATTACTTCTAAGGAAGATTTAAAAAAGTACTTTGAAATCGGATTGAAAAATTTCCCGGATTTGTACTTCGATTTACATGAATATTTCGTGGGAATAAATACGGTGGTGCTATACTATACCTCTGTGAATGGCAGAAAAGCACTTGAAGTTTTTGAGCTAAACGAAGCAGGAAAAGCAACAAAAGTATATTGCAATTATGCCGAAAGTAAAACGGTGTAAACTTCACGCATGGCGCAAGATAATGGCTTGCCATTTTTTTGTATTTATATTCTGATATTTTTGAAACAAACAAAATGTAATTTGTATGCAATGGAGAGGCAGACGCGAAAGTTCTAATGTAGAAGACCTGCGTGGCGGAGGAGGAAGGAAACGCGGTATGGCGTTGGGCGGAGTTGGCACTATACTGGTAGTGGTTATTGCATTGCTCATGGGTAAAAACCCAATGCAGCTTTTACAGGCAGTGGGCGGGAACACTGCCATTACCACCGAGCAAACAGCTCCGGCTACCCCGCAACCGGATGATGAAGCCGCTTCGTTTGTGAAAGTAGTATTAGCCGATAACGAAGATGTGTGGAATAAGATGTTTAAAGAAGCCGGCAGTACTTACCGTGAGCCAACACTAGTGCTTTTTCGCGAAGGAGTAGAAAGCGCCTGCGGCTCTGCCTCTTCGGCAATGGGACCTTTTTATTGCTCCGGAGATGAAAAAATTTACATAGACCTTTCTTTTTACGATGAATTAAAAAGCAGGTTCGCTGCTCCGGGCGATTTTGCAATGGCTTATGTGGTAGCACACGAAGTGGGGCACCATGTGCAGCACCTTTTAGGCATTAGCGATAAAGTACACGCCATGCGTGAAAAACTGAGTGAAGCGGAATACAATAAAATGTCGGTGAAGCTGGAATTGCAAGCCGATTTTTTGGCCGGAGTTTGGGCACACCATGCCCAGCAAATGAAGCAAGTACTAGAAACGGGCGATATTGAAGAAGCACTCAATGCTGCCAATGCCATTGGCGATGATAAGCTGCAAAAGGAAGCACAAGGTTATGTGGTGCCCGATGCATTTACACATGGCACATCTAAGCAGCGCATGTACTGGTTCAAAAAAGGTTTTGAAACCGGAGATATAAAGCAGGGCGACACTTTTGCTGCCGGAGCAATATAGTTTTTATCATAAAAACGGACTACCATTCGTGTGCGCCATCTTTTGCCACATCGTAAAAGGCAATTGCATGTTGCGCTGCTGCTTGCTTCCATTTTTTAACCTTAAAAGATTTGTTGCCGGCATCGGCTACTATTAGTTTAGGTGTGTACTGCTGTAATATTTCATTCATATATATTTTTGCATTGCCCGAAAGTATAAGCACATCTGTTTTGAAAGTGGAAGCGGGCATGGCTCCGGCAACAGGCGCGTGCAGCATTACAAACCGCTGCCTGTTACACTCCACAACATAACCGTTTTTTAAAGCATAAAAATTAGGATGCTCCGCAATATGCCGCACACGGTTTATGCCCAATTTCCACCAGTGGTGTTTTATGTTAAACAACATGGCGCTTTCGTTGTGTAGCAGTGTAGAATCAAAATCTATAAATGCGGTAGTGCCTCGTATGGCTGCAAAAGCCCGCTTTCCTTTTACCGAATAGCAAATGGTTTTTTCTTGCTTCTGTTGTGCCCAATATTCGTATCCATTCCACAAAGAAAGCAGGAGGAAAATAAGCAGCAGCCAGCGCAAGGGCTTTGCTTTAATTACAATAATAAGGCTGCTGCAAAGCAAAACGGCAATGTAAATAAGCAGTAGCTCTACGGCAGAAATACTAATGCCTTCCATAATAGAGTATGGAATTTTTTCAAGCAAAAAGATAAACTTATTTAGCGCAAAAGTGAGCCAGTAAAAGAACTTGCCAACCCAATACTGCAAGGTTTCAAAAGGGCTTAAAACAAACAGTAAAATACCGGAATGAATAAGCAGCCAACCTGCCGGAATTACTAAAAGATTGCTTACTAAAAACAAGTTGGGAAACTGGTGAAAGTAATACAGGCCAAGCGGAAAGGTAGTTGCCTGCGCAGCAATAGAAACAGCTGTTACCTCCCAAATACTTTGTGCCCATTTATTGTTGAATGAAAACCACGATACAATTTTGGGATGCAAATACACAATGCCTATTACTGCCAAGTAACTCAGTTTAAAACCAACCTCGGTCATAATAAAAGGATTTATGAGCATAAGCAGCAATGCCGAAGCCCCAATGATGTTAAACATGTTGGGTTGGCGGCTACATTGTTTTCCAACAGCCATCATACTAAACATGGCGGCCGATCGCAGCACCGAAGGGCTTAACCCTGTTAAGCAGGCATACATCCAAATAAGCACAACAATTACAACGGTTTGCAGTAGGCGGCTTCTTTTTGTTTTGTTTAAAAAGAACAGCATTCTACTCAATACAATATACACCATACCAACATGCAACCCGCTAACAGAAAGCACATGCAGTGCTCCCGAAGCGGCATACGCCTGTGTAATTTCGGGTGTAATAAAATCGTTGTAACCCAACATTAACGCGCTTGCCACACCCAGTTCGTTTTTGGTGCTAACATGTTTGCTTATTTGGTTAAAAAGTTGCTGGCGAAATTGATATACATACCTAAAGAAAGCATTGCCGGCATTGCCTTTTAGCAGTTGCCAGCCACTATTGGACAAGAAGGTTTGGTGGTAAACATTTTGAAAACTCATAAACTCCTTGTAATTGAACTGTTCGGGGTTTTTAGGAGCTTCTATTGCTTGAAACGAAGCAGGAAGCAATAGAATGCTGCCATACTGTAATTGGTTGCTCTGCTCATTTTTTAAGAAAGAAACCAAGAGCTTTCCTTTGGCAGCTTGTGCGTATCCCGAAGCGTTAACCACTTGCTTTACCGAAACAATTACACGCCAACTTTTTTCTTTACCTACCGGAGGCTTATCTACTATAGCGAGCAAAAAATGCTGCGGCTGTGCTTTTGCGCTAAAGTGTGCAGGCGAAAGTATTTCGGTGTGGGCAAACGTGAGTAAGTAAGCAGAAGCCCCCACCAATAAAATGGCACTTGTGCCGGGTAAGTACAGTGCTGCTTGGCGCAACCATAATTTTTTAAACCATATAAAAACAACCATAGGCAGCCAAGCCAATAGCCAACAGACTAAGGCTATTTTCCAATGGGCAGGAAAGAGAATATGGCATGCAATACCTGTAATAAAAATTAGGGTGAGCCGTATTGCCGGAAATTTGCTCCAAGGGTTGAGCATAGGCGATAGTTAAGGGTGTGAACTTCACCGAATGTAAGGTTTAAAAATGGAAAGCGGAAATTTCATTGCTCAATACTTATTTCATAACAGTAGCTTGGTTGTGGTATTCGGCAGCTTTTTGTGTGGAATGAAATAAAAAAAGCCAACTGTAAAAGTTGGCTTTAAAAAAACACTCTTAAAGGAAGAATAGAGCGTTTTCTGTTGGGCAAAATTATTGCTATCGGCTGGCTGTCATCATTTTGCTATCTATAAAAGTACCATTGCTGTTTTTAACGGTAATCTGGTAAATATAGTTGCCGGAAGAAAGCCCTAAAGACTGCATGTTTAGTTCAATTTTGTGTTCTCCGGCAGCAAGGTTGTTTTGTTGAATAGTTGCTACTTTTTGCCCTTGTAAATCGAAAAGCTCTAAGGTTAAATCAGCAGGTTGAATCAAACTTACCGGAATGGTTGTTTGCCCGGTATATGGATTGGGTGAATTTTGCCCAAGCAAAAAGTATTTGGCGTTTTCTTTTTCCAGATGTCCCACACCAACAGTTCCGTTTCCTTTCACTGTAACTTCTAAATAGCTATCATAACCACCGGTGGTTTGGTTGGGGGTTAGTGTTGCCATTTGATAAGTATAGCCATCAGAGAAAATATTGTCGGTAGCAAGGGTCATTGGATCTGTACCGTTGGTGTAAAGATTAGAGTTGGCTGTGTAAATAGCTTGTTTGGTGGCCACATCAAAGGTGAGTTGCGAAATGGCAGCATAAGAAGAACTTACATACACTTGAAAGTGAATGTGGCAAATTCTACCAGTGTACCAACCAGGGAAGATGGTTACAAAATCAACCTCGCCATTGGCATCGGTGTATTGGTATCCTCGCAGATATGTTAAACCTGCTTGCCCCTGATTGTTGTTTTGGCTATAACCGGAGTAGAGTCCATCTTTATCGCAGTGCCAAATATTTACACGCAGGTTTTCCATAGGTAAGCAGTTTCCGTTGCCAATAATTTTTAGTTTAAGGTTGAGCTGCACACCTGTTTTATTTTCTCGAATATCTTGCCGAAAAAAAGCAGTATTTGCGGTTAGGTCGAGCGGAAATGGGCCTGCGGTTTCTGTGGGAATGAGTGTGCAACTATCGGTACTACTCTCTTGTTTGGCTTCTGCAATCATTTTGCCGAATGGCACTAAGGAAACAGCTCCGAGTAGCCCGGTAGCTTTGATGAAGTTTCTGCGATTGTTTTTCATTTTCAATGGTGTTTATTATTTGTGATGGACAATACTTTTTAAGGTAAAGAGAGCGCTACTTGTAAGTTTTGTTTTACACAATTAATGGCTATAGGTTTACAGTAGTATATTTGGAACTTACGGTAAATGTTTGGCTTGAGCCGCCCGAATAGGTAGCTCCGGTGTAGTAACCGTTAAAGTTTGCGCCACCGCTTATTGTGCCGCCATATTGAATAGTGTAAGTTCCATTCACAAAGGCAGGGTCGCTAAACAGCATTACAATCTTGTTGTTACCTCCGCCACCACCGCCACCTGAGAGTGTTGGAAGGGCATAAATTAGCACAACCTGATTGGCTGCGTTTTTAATGCAGATATTTTGGTTAGGTGTAATTGAAAGTTTAAGTGAATTTTGAGTGGATACGTTTGTGGTGGGGTTGCTGGTATTTCCTCCGGTACCAACCATTGTGCCGCCCAACACTTTAAAGGTATTGTTGTCGCAGTCGAATCCTTCTTCGGGCCCTCCGGCTCCTTTTGAAATAGTTAATCCACCTGAAACAACAAGAGTGCCGTTGCAATCTAAGCCATCGTTGCCGCGTGCGGTTAAGGAGTGTGTGCCTCCGGAAACTTCAATGTGTGTTGCGGCATTGATGCAATCGTCATAGGTTGTTGCAGTAATTTGCCCACCTTTAACGAATAAGCTGTCTTTGCTTTCTAAGCCTTCGCCACCTTCGGTGCTTTGTGTACAGTTAGCGTTAATAATGCCGCTGTTAACGGTTAGGTTTCCATCGGCTTTAATTGCTTTTGGATTGGCATAATCGGCATTTTGGCCAGAGCCTGAAACCAAAAATCTGTTTCCGGAAGTGGTTACGCTTAGGTTTAGTAAAGTATCGTTTGCGCCTTGGTTTCCAATAGTAATTGTTCCGTCTGAAGAAACTCCTTTTCCGGCAGTGCCGGAGCTGGAGCAAACAATTTTTCCGGCTAATAATGAAATGCCTGTATCGGCACTAATGCAGGTGGCTCCATAACTATCGGTAATTGCATTTTCGTTGGTGTAGGTGGCTCCGTTTCCGGCAGTAGATATGTTGATATTTCCACCATTTACAACAATGTTTCTATCGGCCGAAATTCCTTTTCCGCCAGCATTGGATGCTGGGCATTGTATGGTTAAATCGCCTCCGTTGATAATTACATCTACATCGCTTTTTATTCCCGTGCAGTAGGAAGGGTCGTACCCGCTACCAGATGCTTCTAATACTACGGTTCCCGAAGCGGTTAAGGATATTTCACCTCCGTTAATAGTGGTGCTATTGCTTGTTTTTATGGCTTTTGATTGTTCTCCCGAAACGGTAATGTTGGTGGTGCCGTTATTTATGGTAGCGGTTGTTGCTTTTAATCCTTTGATATCTTTTGAGGCGGCAACAATAGTTAAGTTGCCATTATTTAGTTCAATGGTTTTGGAAGCATCAACGCCATCGCCTATTGGTGTAATGGTAATGGTACCGCCATTTTGTATGTAATCATTTACGTGAATACCATCAGAAGCTGCTTGAGCAATATTTAAAATGCCGGATTCAACAATTAGAGTATCATCTACTGCAATGGCGTGTTTTTTGTAACCATTTACATTTAGCGTTCCGCTTCCCGCAATGGTTAAATTGCCTGTTGCATACAAAGCACCATTTGTTGATGCGGTAGTTGAATCGTTAAGTGTATTTATGGTTCCTGCAGATAAAAACATTTCACTTACGGTAGAGCCAAGTAATGCTATGGCTGCACCTCCCGGATTGGTAATGGAGGCATGGCTCATAATTAACCTAACAGATTGTGCACTGGTTAATTTCAAAGAGCCATTGGCGGTTGTTCCTAAAATGTTGTACTTTAAATTGGCGGTTGAATAAGTAGATGTAGCCGTTACATGCCCCGCACTGTCTGTAATGGTTACTCCGGCAGCAGAAAATGGATTGATGATGGTTGCTTGCGAACCGTGATAGATAATGTAAATTTCAGAATCAACATTATTAGTGAATGTTATACTGTCGATTCCTACAATAGGCAATTCAAACATTCCGGTGTTTGGATAGAAAGATGAGTTGCTGTTTGCCAGTTTTAAACTATCTATATTGTCAACTTGCTGCTGGTAAATAAGGTTGTTGCTATTGTGAACGCGCAAGACGTTTTGCGCCTTACCTTTTATTGCCACTAGGGTAAATATAAGAGGTAAAAACAGGAGTGCTTTTCTCATTGTTTCATTAGTTTAAATGATTGTTTATTGATAACTACCACATAAATGCCTGTGGTTAAATAAGAAATATCTACTTGGTTGCCGCTGGCGTAAGTGCCGCGGGCTACTTGTGCGCCATTGGTGTTGTAAATGCGAACATCTAAATTTTTACCACCGGAAGATTCTATTTTAAAATAGTTGCTGGCAGGATTAGGTAAAATACTAATGGCTTCATTGTTGGCAGTAACCTTGTTTATTCCTGTTGTAGTGCCATCGCCATCAAAAGTGATTTTTCTAATATCTGCAATCGGAATGGTGGTTTGCGCAGCAACATTGGTGGTGTTGATGATTAAGTTGTTGCTGTCGAACCAAATTTTTCCGGAGGAGTCAATCAAATAGTTTTGCTCCGTTTGGTTGAAAAAGGTAACTTTTACAGCCGTTTGTCCGCTTGCAAATTTTACAGCGAACAGTAAGAGCAAGGAGGCTGCGAAACCTTTGCTCCTAACAAGGTTTAGAAATAATAGCATGTTTGGTACTAAATTTTAATTGAATTTCAACGAAGATATTTTGCAGGCAGCAAGAAGTTGCATAAGTGCGAAGAATGGCTGCTTTTCTGCGAAGTATTTATTTTGGAAGAAAACGCAGTGCAAAATCTTCTTTATAGTTGGTGCCTATTGGTATTTCTCTATTGGCTATAAACAACGTATGTCTATGAACCTTTTTAATGTGTTTTAGCGCTACAATAAAAGAGCGATGCACTCGCATAAATTCTTTTTGCGGAAGCTTTTCAATTATACTCTTGAGCGACATGCGCGTAGTTATTTTCTCTTTTTCGCTCAAATAGATGTTTAGATAATCTGCAAAAGATTCGATAAGCAAAATACTAGCAATGGGAATTTTGTGTAGGCTGTATTCTGAACGAACATAAATGTTTTGAATGTCGGTGGTTTCTTTATTAAGTTGGTAGTTATTAAAGTCGTTTGCTTTGTTTACGGCAACCAAAAAGCGTTCGTAAGAGAAAGGTTTTAGTAGATAGTCTATGGCGTTTAGGTTAAAGCCCTCAATAGCATATTGGCTGTGTGCGGTAGTAAAAATTACCATCAATTCCTGCTCTAGCGATTTGTATAAATCTATACCGGAAAGCTTAGGCATTTGAATATCTAAAAACAATAAATCGACAGAAAAATTACGGAGGTATTTTTGAGCATCGCCTACTTTACTAAAAGTTTTTTCCAACGAAATTAAATCTGTTTGTGCGCAGAATGTTTGCAACAATTCCAGTGGCAGAGGTTCGTCATCTATAGCAATGGCTTTAAGCATTAGAAGAGGAGTTTGAGCGTTACATCAAAAGAATGGTCGGTTTCTGAAATGTGCAAGTTGTGTTTGTTTGGATAAAGTAAATTCAAACGGTTTTTTGCGTTTGCAATACCTAAGCCGGACTTACCAATGGTATCATTATTTACAACAACTTTATTGTTGTGTATGTCCATAGTTAAGGCATCTTCGGTAATGTCTATTTTAATTTGTATTTCGGAATTGTCATCGGGATTTACTCCGTGCTTAAAGGCATTTTCAACAAATGGAATAAGCAACATGGGCGCAATTTGTTTGTGCGAAGTGTTGCCCGAAACTACATAAGATAACTGTACGTTGCTGGTTAAGCGCAGTTTTTGTAAATCTATAAAATCATTAAGGCATGCAATTTCTTTTTCTAATGGAATGCTGTTTCGGTTGGTTTCTGTAATTACATAGCGCATTAAACCCGATAGTTTTAATAAAGCTGTTGATGCATTTTGAGCATTTTCTTTTATGCTAAGGGTGTAAATACTGTTGAGTGCGTTAAACAAAAAGTGTGGATTTATTTGTGCCAACAAGTAGTTGATTTCGGCTTCTTGCTTAGCGTTTTCTGTTTTGTAATAGCGATGGCTTATCTGTAACAGCAACGAGAAAAGAACAATGGAGGCAAAAAGGAAAAAGATTTGATCATTTTCAGTAAAGAAAAATTGCGCACGAGTAAGTGGCGACTGTTGCATTGGATGCCCGTTGTTAAACTCAAAAGGAGGCATAGGATTATGGTGCATTGCCGGAGGGCGGTTGCCGCTTTGGTGTGGTGGCGCGGACGATAGTTGAGATGCAAATACATTGGAGAGAAATAAAATGCCGATAAGGCAAGCAAACACCACAAGGAAGTAACGTAGATGCTTTTTAGCAAGATAGAAACGAGGTATAAGAAAAAAGTAGTTGAAGTAGAAAAAGGAAAGGATTAAAACATTCGCAAAAATATTTTTTAGAATTTCTCTCGATAGAATAAACTGATTGATACTATCCGGCCTTACAGGTAGAATAATTGGTTGAAGCAAAAACAAAGTGCCTAAAACAAGCTGCAACCATAGCAGTTTGTTTTTTTCGGCTGTTTGAAGCATAAAGCACAATGTAACCCAATTAAACAAATAGATATTGCAATATGAGAAGTATTGCTTAAAAACTGCGAAGAATAAAAGATTTGCAACGGCTGTTAGAACTAGACTTACAGTGTGCTATACTTGAACTTTCCTGCAGTTATCATAAATGTAGAAGATTGACCATAATGACATTCTGTAACTCATATTTTGCTCATTTGTAGCTGCGCGAGTTTTTTACTTTTTACCAATTACAGGTGTTTTCCATTGGTTGTTTTGGAGTCAAATTTTTTTCAAACAAAGCAGAAGCATTATATGTGGGCATTGTTTAGCTGGTTTCGTGTTTTATTGAAACATAAATTGAATAGAGAGTTTTGTTATCAACGCTTATTTTATGTGCTTCAATATCTTTATCACCCCAAATTTTTTCGGCTTTAATGGCGTTTAGAAATTTGCCATAATCTTTGTAGTTCTCTTTCCCTATTTGTTCATCGTAACTATCGGTTTTGAATACAATAACTAGCAAAACAGATATGTCTGCACTCTCACTAGTTGTTCCAACAGTAGCATAAAGGAATTGATAGCGTAAATTCCAATGTGTAGCTTTTAGCGGCTTAAAATTTCTTTGTAATAATTTCTCAATTCGTTGCGGTGCATTGGTGGAAATGTCATTTAGTTGTTTCGTTTTTGCCACTATAAATGCATCAGAAACTCTGTCGCCAAAGCGCTCATCAACTTTGGCTTCTAGGCCGATAAAAAGAGTTTCGTTTGTTGCTTCAACTTTGCCCCAAATCCCTAAATCGTGTTCGCGACCGTGTCCAAATTCATCAAACCGAACTTCCCATTCAGGTATTGCTTTTTCTAGAACAACATTCTTTCCAATTATCTTTGATACTATAGCTGTAATTGTAGCTGCACCATTGTTGTTCATCACAAATTCGGCCAAAGAATAGGCACTTCGCCCCTTTTTCCAATGCTGTTCTTTTTGGGTGCCTTTAAAAAATTTTTCCTCCCAATCTTTAATGTTGTTGATGGGGGTTTTGTTGTAGTCTGTAACTTTCATGATGGTTTTTTTTGCATGGCGGCCAACTTTTAAACCAACAAAAGGCGTATTGTTTAATACTTACAATGGTGACAAAACGAAGAGTTTTGCAGCACTACTCTTCCAAGTTTTTCAATATTTCGTCTGCTTCTTTTTTGTGGTCGTTTAGTTGGTCGTAGGCTTTAATAATTTCTTTTACCAAGCGGTGGCGTACCACATCTTCTTCATTAAGTCTAATAAAAGCAATGCCTTCTATTTGGCGAAGAATTTTGGTGGCAGTATGCAGGCCGCTGTGTTGTGTTTTAGGCAAATCTATTTGCGTTGGGTCGCCAGTAATAATACACTTACTGCTGGCTCCAATACGCGTTAAAAACATTTTTAATTGCGGGTTGGTACAGTTTTGGGCTTCATCTAATAGAATAAAAGCATGGTCGAGTGTTCTGCCGCGCATAAAGGCAAGTGGCGCCACTTCAATAATTCTATTTTCCATGTAGTACTTCAACTTATCTGCCGGAATCATATCTTCCAAAGCATCGTACAGCGGGCGCAAATAGGGGTCAATTTTTTCTTTTAAATCACCCGGTAAAAAACCAAGGTTTTCTCCGGCTTCTACGGCAGGGCGGGTGAGTATAATTTTCTTCACGCTTTTTTCTTTGAGCGCTCTTACAGCAAGTGCTACGGCTGTATATGTTTTTCCGGTACCGGCAGGGCCAATGGCAAAAAGCACATCGTTCTTTTCGCTTTCTTTCACCATTATTCTTTGGTTTTCGGTGCGGGCGCGCACTATTAAACCATTGTTGCCATATACAATAACATTGTTTTGTTCTTTGGTGGCACTGGTGTTTATGGCGGCTCCTTCAGATTGCATAATCTTTTCTATGCTTTCTTCGTTTAGCTTGCCGTAGCGCTCAATAGAGGCTATCATTTGCGATATTTTTTCTTTGAAATTTTGAAGCTCTTCTTCGGTGCCTTCTGCTTTAATACTGTTGCCTCTACTAACCATTCTAATGGTTGGGAAAGATTTTTTTATGAAGTTAAACTTAGCATTGTTTACGCCAAAAAAATCTATGGGGTCAATCCCTTCTATTTGTAGTGTAAGTTCAGTCAATGTAATGAGCGTTTAGTTTAGCCGAATGTAAAACCATTTTTTGGCGAAACACTATGTACACAATAGTTTTTAATCCACACCTTTATCCACTAAAGCCTTTTGCTGTGCTCGAAAAGAAAAAATTTATTTGTTGCAGAAAGCAGACTTCATAAATAAGAACGGCAGCAACATGTCTGTTATTACCATTACGAGCGATTTAGGAACAAGCGACTATTATTTGGCTGCGCTGAAAGGCGCAATAATAAAGGCGTGTGGTAATGTGCCGTTGGTAGATGTAAATTGCAATATAAAGCCATTCGATATTCGGCAGGCGGCATACAATATACGCGAAGCACATAGTTACTTTCCCGATGGCACCATACACGTGGTGCATGTAAGTCCGGGATTTTCTAAAGCCAAAATTTTGCTTGCAAAGTATCGCCAGCAATTTTTTATAGCATTCGATAATGGCTTGCTGGCATTGCTGCCCAAGGAATTTTCCGAAGAAGTATATGTGTTGAAGAATGAATTTATGAAGCGTTCAGATTTCTTTTTTGCCGAAAGTGTGTCGCTGCTTGTAAGCCACATAGCAGCAGGTAAACCACTCAATCTTATTGCAGAAGCATATTCGGATTTTAAACGCAAAAACTTAGCACCACCTGCCATTACCAATAGTGGTTTAAAAGGTGCTGTAATAGCTATTGATCATTTTGGAAATGCCGTTACCAATATTGATAAGAATACCTTTTATGAATATGTAGAGAAAAGCAATTTCGAGATTGCCATTAGCCAAGTGCGTATTAAAGAAATTTCGCTGTACTATAAGAGCGTAACCGAAGGCGATTTGGTGGCAATGTTTAACAGTGCGGGCTATTTAGAAATTGCCATCAACAAAGGCAAGGCAAATACCTTACTGGGTATTTCGGTAGATAATAGTGTGCTGGTATCGCGCGTAACGGCACAGCCTTTTTAATGCTTACTTTTGTGGCGGAAAAAAGTCTTGATACTTCCGCAATAATTTTCCAAAAACATATACTTGTGCAATGGCAAAATCTTTTCCATTAGCAAGTGCAAAAAATCTATCTACATCGGCTAAAATATCGTTGCCGTGCTCATCGAATAAGCGCTTGCTGCGCCTATTTATAGGCATATAGTATAGTTTTACTTCGGTGGCGTTTCCGGTTTTGTCTTTTAGCGTAAGAATAGAAAATGGTGTTTCTTTCAGTGTAGATTCGCGTTCTTGATTTTCGTTGTCGAATGCTTCAAAATAAATGCTTTCGTACATGGCGCAGTAGCTGTATAAAAGCGATTGGTTGGCTGCTTCTGTTTCACCATTTGCATTGTAGAGCACAAACGAATCGGCAACAGCAGCAATAGAAAACGATTGCATGGGCGATGCCGGATATTGAACAGAAATTGATGCAATGTTTTGTGGCGATGTACCAAAAATTTTGCGGTCGCGCCAGGTTTCTTCTTTCATTTCAAAGGCTGGTGTAAGGTAGCCTCTTATGCCGGGTACGCGTACAATATGTGGTCGCGATGCAAGTTTTCCATTCACATCTAAAATCATGTAAGTGCCTTGTCCATCGAGTGTGCTGCCGCCTACATAAAAAATCTTTTTGGGCGAAGCGCCTCCGGTAAATACTTGCACCTGAATACTTTTTGCAAGCATTTCGCGCAATACGTTTTCGTAGGCTGCTTTGCCCACGGGCGCTTGCGATTCTTGTTTTGAAAGAATGTTTAACAGGGTTTCTATAAGATCGGGGCGTGCATTAAAGCGGTTGTTTACCATCCAACCGTTTTTCTTTTTTTCTAAAGTTATGGTGTGTTTTTGCTCATCGTTCAACACTATTTTTGTAATAGAAGCAGCGTTGGCAACTTTAAATGCAGCTTCGCGTTTGTTGATGGTGCTTTCGTCTTCGTTCCACAGGTAAAATGCGGCAATGCCTCCAAGTACTAGAATTACGATAAGATGCGGCAAAAATTTTTTCATTCAAAAACAGTTGTGTGAAAGGCTGGCAAAATTAGCAAGCAAATTCAATAGAGCAGCCTTGTTCTGTTTTTTTAGGCTTAGGCGTAATCTACAATATCGTCTTCAACCTGAGTTAAATACCAAGCGCCAATAGCACATAGTATGGCAACAAAAGAAATGGAAATCCAAAACTGCCATTCCGGAAATGCTTCACCCAGTAGCGCAAACCGATAGCCTTTAATAATGCCTGCCATTGGATTCAGGTATAAAAAAATATTGAATTGTGGCGGTATAATGGTGGTAGGAAAAAACACAGGTGTAAACCATATTCCCACGCCAATTACGGTGGGTACAATTTGGTTTAAATCGCGAAACTTTGCATTAAGAGCATTCATCCAAAGCGCAATTGCCAAACCGCTTACAGCAGTTAGTAGAATAAACAATGGCAGCAGTAAAAAATTTATACTCCATACTTCGGGGCTTAGCAGCATAAACAGCATGAGTATTAGGAGCGAAACTCCGGCTTCTACCGATGCCACCACAACTTTTGCGAGCGGCAAAATAAGCTTGGGGAAGTACATTTTGCGAATTAGGTTTTGGCGCTGCACTATAGAAGAAGAAGCAAGGGTTACTATTTGTTGAAAGTAGTTCCAAGCAATCATTCCGGCAAAGGCAAAAAGGTGGTAGGGCGAAGTGGTTTCTACTTTCAATAAATACTTGAAGAGCACAGTAAAAAGAAGCAGCACAAATAGTGGCCGTAGTATTGCCCATAGCAATCCAAACTTTGTTTGGGCGTATTGTACTTTAACTTCTTGCCATGCAAAAACCCAAATAAGGCTGCGATATTTTTTCATTTCGCGCCAGTATTCGGCAATGGTTGGCGGGTTGGCAGTAATAACTTTTATGGGCTTTTGCATTTATTTTCTCACCGTGCGTTGTTCGATTCTTTTTTCGTATTGTTCGCCTTTAAAAATTCTGTTTACGTAAATGCCGGGTGTGTGTATTTCGTTAGGGTCGAGTTCGCCAACGGGCACCAATTCTTCTACTTCTGCAATGGTAATTTTACCGGCCATTGCCATAAGCGGATTAAAATTGCGGGCGGTGCCGCGGTAAATTAAGTTTCCGGCAGTATCGCCTTTCCATGCTTTTACTATGGCAAAATCGCTTTCAAAAGCGGTTTCCATTAAGTATTCTTTACCGCCAAACTGGCGTGTTTCTTTTCCTTGGGCTACTTCGGTGCCCACACCTGCCGGAGTATAAAATGCAGGAATGCCATAACCGGTCATCATACAGCGGGTGGCCAATGTGCCTTGTGGCACCAGTTCTACTTCTAGTTCTCCGCTCAATAGTTGCCTTTCAAACTCGGCATTTTCGCCTACATAGCTCGAAATCATTTTCCTTACCTGGCGGGTTTGCAGCAGTAAGCCAATTCCAAAGCCATCTACTCCGGCATTGTTAGAAATACAGGTTAGCCCTTTTACGCCTTTGCGTACCAATGCTGCAATGCTGTTTTCGGGAATGCCGCATAACCCAAAGCCGCCCAGCATAATTACTGCGTTGTCTTGTATATCTTTTATGGCATCGTCTGCCCCGCTAACTACTTTGTTTATCATGCTTCAAACCTACATAAATTTTTATTGCAACAATTAGTCCTTTGCTGTGAAAAATTTTGAGAAACACAGGCAACTTGGCAATAGATTTTATGGCACTTGCAAAGCCCGGTATCTTTAGAACGAATAAAAAAGCGCTTTGCCGTTTTTTAGGATAAGCAGTATGTTTTTGTTGATGGCTGCTTGCAAAAAATTGTCTTCGGGCAGCGTAAGTGCAGCGGTAGAAAGCGATTGTGTGTTGTATGCCATTAGTTTTTGTTCGTTGGCATAGATTATATTTTGTTCGTGCAGTTGGAATTTTTTTAATCCCTGTATGGGAATTGTTTTTTGGTAGCTGCCGAAAAAGTCGAAAACAAGAATGCCTTGGGTGCTGTCGTTCATAAAAACCATATTGTTGTATTCTTGCAAAAAATTAGGAAGCGGAATGGTAGAAAGTACATTGTTTAAACTTTGGCTTTCGCGAAGAATAAAACCTGTTTCATCAATTTTTTTCAACTTTAAGGTTGCCATATCATAGAACCAAATTCTACCATCGGTAGAGCTGCAAACGGCTGTTACGGCTGGGTAACCCAGTTGTAAAAAATCGTAGGTAACCAAAGGCGCAAGAAAGCGATCGAGTACTACCGCTTTCATTACTCCCGGAAAGAATACCACAATTTTAAGCGGATTAGTAACATCAATGCTGCCTATGTTTCCATATCTAAACTCCTCGTAAGGAGACAGTAGCTTGCCATCGGGAGTGTACTTTAATAATTTATTGGCCGAAGCTAAATAGCAATTGCCAAACTTATCGGTAGCTGCCAGCGAGGCATCGGTTTCTATGCTGCTCACCAGCGTGTAACTGCTTGGTGTTTGAGCTTGTAGTTGCCATGTAAAAAAGAGTAAAAACAGCGAGAGGTATTTCATGGATTAAAATGTTTGAGTTCGGTAGTGTTGCCGTCAAATACAGCATAAGTATTGTGGTGAATCCAATCGCCCAAGTTTATGTAAATACTGTTTTCGCCTACCGGAAGGTGGATGGGTAAGTGGCGATGACCAAACACAAAATAATCGTAGTGCTGCTGTGTGAGTTTTCTCTTGCAGTATTGTACTAGCCATTCACGCTCTTCGCCCAAAAAAATTTCTTTGGTGGCTTCGCCATTTTTGTAGCGGCTTTTTCGAGAAAAGTAACTGCCTAGCTTCATGCCAATATCGGGATGCAACCACCGGAACGCCCATTGTGCCAATGGATGTGTAAAGAGTTTCTTCATGCGTTTAAATCCGGCATCTCCGGGACCCAAACCATCGCCATGCCCAATTAAGAAAGTTTTGCCGTTAAACGCTCTTTCTATAGCTTGGTAGTAAACGGTAGCTCCCAATTCTTCTTGCAGGTAACCGCTCATCCATAAATCGTGATTGCCGGTAAAAATATGAACAGGAATGCCGCTGTCGCAAAGGGCGGCAATTTTGCCCTGTAATCGAACAAAACCTTTAGGTACAACGGTTTGGTATTCGTGCCAAAAATCAAAGAGGTCGCCTACCAAAAAAATTTCGGTAGCATCGGCAGCAGCCATTTCTAACCATTGAATAAACAGCAGTTCGCGCTGGCGGCTGGCAGTGCTGTTGGGTGTTCCTAAATGTAAATCCGATGCAAAATAAATACGCATGTGCGCTGCAAAATAGGAAACAGAATACAAGCCTGCTAATTTCATGCAAAGGCGCACCCACTTTAAAGGTTTAGCAGCACATACATTTTGCTTTCTAAAAACTTAATTTACAAGAGTTGTGTCTTTTTTTTAGAATGTTTTGAACAGCAGTTTTTCTACTATTCCACCAATAATTTCATCATGCTAATGTTGTCGTTTCCTTGTAGTTGTAAGAAATATAGTCCTTTGTGAAGGCTGCTAACATCTACTTTAGTTATAGGCGTGTCTAAGGCAATCGCACGAATTTTTCTACCGTTAATATCAAAAAGTGCAGCCTGTATATTGGTTTGATTAGAAGCCGATAAATCAACAATAAATTCATTGGAGGTAGGGTTGGGATAAATAGTAAAGTAAAATTCACTTACGTTTTCGTTAATTCCGGTAACGCCTTGGTTAATTTTAGCAACCCACCCATCAAACCGTTCGGTGCCGGAGCCTATATAACTTGCGTTGATGTAATAGCTGCCATCATTGTCGCAGTTTATTTGTGTCATGAACCTACCAACGGTGTATATGCTGTTGTCTTTTACTGCCACACTGTAGATTCGCTCAGTATTGTCCGATCCACCAAAGCTCTTAACCCAATTAAACGTACCATTGGTGTTGAGCTTTAACAAGAATGCATCTAAGGCTCCAACAGATGTGATGTTTTTTACATACGCACCCGGGTCAAAATCTATTCCACCTTTGTAAGTTCCCGCTATATACACATTGTTTGCTGCATCAATTGTCATTCGGGTGGCTCGCTCACCGTCCCAAGTGTTACCTATACTTTTTGCCCACAAATAGTTGCCCGATGCATCGAGTTTGGAAATAAAAATATCGGAATAGCCTTTTGAAATTAAAGTGGTAGAACCCATACTAACTGTACCCATAAAGCTACCGGCTACCAAAACATTGGATGCCCCATCTACCGCTACGGCATTGACAAAATTATACGTGCTTATTGCACTAGCGCCAACCCCGCCCATCTGTTTTGCCCATTGAAAACTACCGTTTGCCGATAGTTTCAGCAGAAAGCCCTTCTGAATACTGTCGGTAAGTGTATAAGCCGAAACAGTATCCGGGTCAAAGTCAACAGCTCCTATAAAATCTCCGGAAACATACAGATTACCTGATGCATCTGATGCAATAGAACGCGGGAAAACCAAAGCGCCTCCTACGGTATCGGCATCAATACTTTTTACCCAAAGAAAATTGCCGTTGTTATCAAACTTCAACACATACCCTCGTTGTCCCATTGAAGTCAATTCATATTCACTGGTATCCGGATCAAAATCAACCGTTTCCTTATATCTACCGGCAATACATACGTTCCCTGAGGCATCAATAGTCATTGCGGGTCCTTCTTCATCACCGCCATTATTAGATCCTTCGGGGAAGTTGTCAGCCCAATTCTTTGCCCACAAAAAATTTTCATTGGCATCTAACTTCACTAAAAAAATATCGCTGGTGCTTATGGGAACTACCTCATGCGTAACAGCCGTATCGGGGTCAAAATCTACGGTAGTATTGAAATATCCTAGCAAAAACAAATTGCCGGAAGCATCTTTTTTCATACTGGTAACACCTATGTAGCGCGGATCTAACGGGTTGCCAAATGTGAGCACCTTCACAAAATTATCGGTAGCATCCAGTTTGAGCACAAAAGCATTTCCTCTGCCAAGTGCATCGGGTGTACAATCCTTGAAAGCAGGACCTGCACCTAAGTCAAAATCTACTGTATCGTTAAAGTGACCACCTATGTATTTGTTGCCCTGAGCATCTATAATAACCGACAAGGCACGGTCTGTATAGTGCCCACCGATTGGTGCAGCCCAATCTATAGTTTGTGCGTGAATAGTAGTGCCAAACAACAAAAGAAGTGAAATAAAAAATGTGTGTTTCATAACGCTTCAGGTTTAACTGTTCTAGGAATATAATTACTTATTAAGTGTGATTGTTATTAGGGCTTCTCCTCCACTACAGTCCGCTGTGCGGTGCTCACAACCATTATTTACGCAACTTCCCCAACTGGCACCATAGCCCACATAGTAGGTTCCTGTGGTATTGGGGTCAATGGCGTACATATATCCGTGTAACCAACCAGGGTCTTTTGCCGACCAGTTTTCGGAATAGGTGCTGCCGCTTCCCAGTGTAATTGTTACTGAATAGGTTTTTGCGTCTGCCACCGGTGCAATAGCAACTCCGCAATTTGAGTAATGCCATAAATTACCTCCGGCATCATCTCTATCATTATGATATGCTGTAAGTGGCGCGTAATAGATAATTGTTTTATTGTCGTTGCTTATTTTTACGGTGCCTTTCACTTCTTCGCGAAAAATCCAATCGGAAGAGGAAAGTTTAAAGAAAACCCGTGCAGTAATGTTTTCGGTTGCAGAAACCACATCTTCATCTGTTGCTGTATAAATCACAGAGTTTTTAGGTGTTACATACGTTTTTGTGTTGCCATCAAGAGATCCGTATTTACCCGGAGTGCTCCATTCCACTTTGTATTCTACTCCATTGCCTTGAATAATAGGGTTGGTACCATCAGCGTTTAGCAGCTTTAGTGTGAGCGATCTGGTTCCGGCTTTTGGAGTGAGCGTAGCTCCGTTGGGTTTCATTACAATCGTTAGTTTTTTTACATTAACGTAAGCTGTATCCGTTCCCAACTCTCTGGATCCATTTGGCCCAACTATGAAAGCCTTCACATAAATGGTTTCTACATTATCGTCATCTGGAGCTATTTTGCCATAGTATGTGGCAGTAGTAGTTGAGGAGGCAGTAGTAGTTGTTACCTCTGCTCCGTTTTGTTTGAAAACACCAAACAAGCCCGATGTGGACCACACATACTCAACTTTTTCACCGTTGCTGAGGGCAGCATTAGTGGAAGCGGTAAGTGTATGATTGGTAAGTTTCATTGTTTTTGAATGCTTGGGTGTAATGGTTACATCGTTGTTTTTACTTAGCACGGTCCATTCATCGAGTGTGTTGCTATTTTTGATATGTGTAAAACGAGACTCTATAGGATTGGCGTTATCATCAACGTTTGCGTTTATGAGCCAAGAAAACAATCCCCCTTTGATAATATCAACAAATGCCTGTTGCTGCTTCTCGTTTTTTTCCAACTCCGACAATGCTTGCAACTCTTGTGCAGGCACAATACCGCTGATAGATTCCAATAGTCTTGTATAAAGTAGTTCGCGTTTTTGCGATTCCCACAAGGCATAATCGCAGAAGTCGGTAATTGCCTGCGTATATTCACCGTCTTTTACCAAGTCAATAGTTTCAGGCCTAAGAAGTGCTTTTACCTCGTTAATATAGGCTCGTACTCTTTCAATGTTGTTGGGTAATACATCGTATATCACTTTCGACTGGTTTAAGTGGTCAAGTATAAGCGGCATCAATAGGTCAACTGCAAAAAACTCGATACACATTTCTTCATACTTTGTTTTTTCAGCATTAGACATGGCAATACTCGATTCTTTTCCGCCAATACCCACAATACGCACTTTCCATGTGGATTCGCTTTCGTTGTTCTGTAACGGAAGTGCTTGCGGGCCTGAAACTTCGGGAGTTGAGCCAGCCTTCCCACGCACAGCCATATTGTAATCTGCCGGAGTAATATTCAGTATTTGAGAAAGAAGCGTATATGGATAATTGGTATTGTCGCGGTAAGCTACCTTATAGATATAGGCATGTCCTCTGCGAGCATAGCTGTTGAGTACCTCCATGTTTTCATCACTACCGCTTTGTGCTCTTACTGTTATACCACTTTTAGTATCATCTGCATCTTTTACTTTTATCTGCCTGCCAATTAAATCAAGTACAGGCTTATTATGTATTTCACTTACTGCTTTTATGTACGCTTCTTTGTATGCATCTGTTGAGAGCATAAGTGGGTTAGAAATAAACAACTGCTCCAGCGAGGATTTTAGCCCTGCAAACTGTGGATACGTAGGTATCTTTTTTATATAGGCAATGCGCTCTTCTTTGCTGGGCGAATACATGGTTCCCAAGCCGTAATACAATAATACCTGAGCGGTGGTGGCAACAGATATTTCTTTGTTGTTGTCTGTAATGATGCCCGCCAATACAGGTTTGTCGCCTTGATATAGAAAAACTACTTCATAACTTCCTGCATTGAAAGCAATACTGGCTTTGCCATCGCTGCCTATGGGGAATGATTGAGACAAAGAGTAAACTGCTGTATTTGAAAGGTTCAACGAAGAACCGCTAGGAAGCACTACCTGAATACCGGTTGTTTTTGATTGGGTAGGTTCTTCTTTGTCCTTTTTACAGGCAGCTATCATTAAAACCGATGCAAATGCAAGTGTAATAAGGGCGTTGCGGATAAAAATGTAAGCGTGTTGCATAATCATAAATTTATATACAACGAAGTTAATCTATATTATTAAGAAAATTTAATATTCTTGAATAAGAAGCTATGCAATTTTCCTTGCAAGTATATTTAGAAGAGATGCTGTAAAATATGGTTGGGGCTACTATGCAGGAGGTGCAATAAGCCTATGTATGTGGAAAGGAAGCCATTGTATAGTCTATGAGTGAGTTATCTCATAGAAACTTTTATTTGTTGATACTCAAGTGCTATCTTAATTTAATACAAACGTTGTTTAGTAAAAGCGTTGCTACAACGGTAGACCTTTGCAATGTATTGATAAGCGCTTTGCTTCTTCTATGAAACGTGTTGTAAGCGACACTTACAATACCTACAACAATAGCACTATTGCTCACCTGCTAAATGTAAACTTTACTGGCGCACCAACTTTAAAGGTGTAGCAGCACATATATTTTGCTTTCTATAAAACTTAATTACTTTTAATCTATCTCCAAACTCCGATATATGAATTTTCTAAATATAGATGTGCTATTGGTAGAAGATAACCCCTACGATGCAGAACTAACATTGTATGCCTTGCAAGCCAGAAATTTTGCTAATTCCATTTACCATGTGCGCGATGGGCAAGAGGCACTCGATTTTATTTTTGCCGAAGGAAAATATACTGAACGTAAAACCGCTAAGCCTCCTAAATTGGTATTGCTCGATTTAAAAATGCCCAAAATAAACGGGGTAGAGGTTTTAGAAGAGCTTAAAAAACATGAGGCAAGTAAGACTATTCCGGTAGTGGTACTTACTTCTTCTAACGAAGATATTGATATTGATAGATGCTATAAGTTGGGTGTAAACAGTTACATCGTAAAACCGGTAGAGTTCGATGCCTTTTCAAAAGTAGTAGCGGAGTTGGGGTTTTATTGGATGATGCTGAATAAAACATCATAGAAATAGAACAAATGCCAATTCTTTTTATTGCCAATTGGGTTTCAACTTTAGCGCTTATCTTCGTTGCTCAAATTTCATAAAGCAACATGAGCGAAAATGTTTCTGTGCCGCGAAAACCCGATTGGCTTAAAATAAAATTACCTGCTGGAGTTGAGTATTCCGAAGTAAAGAAAAACATTAAAGAAAACAGGCTCCACACTATATGCGAAAGCGGCAATTGCCCTAACCAAACAGAATGCTGGGGCGCAGGAACTGCCACGCTAATGATACTTGGAAATGTATGTACCCGCAGTTGTATGTTTTGCAATGTTGCTACAGGCAAGCCGGAGAATGTAGATATTGCAGAGCCTTTCCGCGTTGCAGAATCGGTAAAGCGCATGGGATTAAAGCATGTGGTAATTACCTCTGTAGATCGCGATGATTTAACCGATGGCGGCAGCAAAATTTGGGCGGCAACCATTCGAGCTATTCGCAGGCATTGCCCGGGCGTTACAATGGAAACGCTCATTCCCGATTTTCAAGGTAAACAAGAAAACCTGCAACACATTATTGATGTAAAACCCGAAGTGGTAAGCCACAATATTGAAACCGTAAAGCGCCTTAGTCGCGAAGTGCGCGTACAAGCTCGTTTTGAACGCAGTATAGACGTGTTAAAGCGCCTAAAAGATGGCGGCATAGAAAGAACCAAAAGCGGCATAATGCTTGGTTTGGGAGAAACCACCGAAGAAATTATTGAGGCAATGGACGATTTAAGAAGTGCATCGGTAGATGTGCTTACAATTGGGCAGTATTTGCAACCAACCAAAATGCACTTGCCGGTAAAAAAGTACGTTACGCCACAGGAGTTTAAAGAGCTAAAAGATATTGGTTTAGCAAAGGGGTTTTCTATTGTAGAAAGCGGTCCCATGGTACGCAGCAGCTACCACGCAGAAAGGCACATAAAGAAATAAACCCTAACTGCTTATTTTGTTTACCTGCAATTAAAGAGTAATTGACAGCCGAAGAATTTAGAGCACAGTATCAGCAAACCATACCCAACCAACCGGGTGTGTATCGCTATTTCAGCGATAGCAACGAAATACTGTATATCGGCAAAGCAAAAGATTTACGCAAGCGCGTTTCTAGCTATTTCACCAAAGGCGATTTAAGTTTTCGCATTAAAACAATGGTGCGCAGTATTGCCAGAATAGAGTTTACCATTGTGGGCACAGAGCAAGATGCTTTTTTGCTCGAAAACGCACTCATAAAGCAATACCAACCGCGCTATAATATCGATTTAAAAGACGATAAAACATATCCGTATATAGTAATTAAAAACGAACCCTTTCCTCGTGTTTTTTTAACCCGAAAAGTAGTTAAAGACGGCAGCCAATACATAGGTCCGTTTACTTCGGTAAACAATGTGCGCAACGTGCTTGGTTTGCTTACTACGCTTTTCCCAATTAGAACTTGCACGCTGGCACTCACGCCTAAAAATATTCAAAGCGGAAAATTTAAGGTGTGTTTGGAATACCACATGAAAAATTGCCTGGGTCCCTGCGTGGGCTTGCAAACCGAAGAAGAATATACCGAAAACATAAACGAAATAAAGAACCTGCTCAAAAGCAATTTTGGTTCGGTGATGAATTTTTTAAAAAGGAAAATGAATGAGTTTGCCGAGCAGCTCAATTTTGAACGCGCCAACGAATTCAAAGAAAAAATTGAAGTGCTGAAAGTGTGGCAAACCAAAAGCACTATTGTAAATCCAAAGTTGCACAATATTGATGTGTATGGCTATACCGAAACCGAAACATTCGCATTCATAAGCTATTTAAAAATAAGCAACGGAACTATCGTAAAAGCCCGTGCCATAGAAGTAAAAAAGCTGTTGGAAGAAACCAGCGAAGAAATTCTGCAGTGCGCTATTGTAGAAATAAGTTTTTCGGATGACGAAGTAAATGAAGATAACCCCGAAATTATTTTGCCTTTTGAGGTAGAGATACCATTTGTGCACACACCCACCATTCCGCAAGCAGGCGATAAAAAGAAACTGCTCGACTTGGCAACCAGAAACGCCCTCTATGCCAAAGAAGAAAAGGTGAAAAGCATGATGACATCCGAAGAGAAGAATCCTTCGTTCAGGATTATGCGCACTCTTAAAGACGATTTAAAACTAAAGGAATTGCCGCGCCACATCGAGTGTTTCGATAATTCAAACATCATGGGCATCAATCCGGTAAGCGCTTGTGTGGTGTTTAAAGATGCTAAGCCCAGCAAAAAAGACTACCGTATTTTTAATGTAAAAACCGTAGAAGGTCCCAACGATTTTGCCACTATGCAAGAAGTAATTTACAGGCGCTATAAACGCTTGCTGGATGAAGCCCAAGGCCTGCCACAGCTAATTGTGGTAGATGGCGGAAAAGGGCAACTGAGCAGCGCGGTAGAAAGTTTAAAAACACTGGAACTGTATGGTAAAATTCCAATTGTGGGCATAGCAAAAAGGTTAGAAGAAATATATTTTCCCGAAGATTCTATTCCGCTGCACATCAATAAAAAAAGCGAGAGCCTAAAACTTATTCAGCGTATGCGCGATGAAGCACACCGCTTTGGCATTACCCATCACCGCAATAGACGCAGCAAAAAATTCACAGTTACCGAGTTAGAAAGTATTGAAGGTATTGGAAAAAAAACTGCCGAAACTTTGCTTGCACATTTTAAATCGGTAGCTCAAATTAAAAAAGCAACACACAGCGAAATTGCCTCGTTGGTAGGCGCTGCAAAAGCTACAATCATTGCAGATTATTTTACCGAAACGCCCGGTGCCGGCAGTTCTGTTTCAAACTAAAAATTCTATGGCCTTTTAGCCAACCTCTATTTGCAATGCGGCATAAAACTCTTTGCCCGGTTGCAGCGCTATAATTCCTTCTTTGGCAGCAAAATCGGTAGTTTGGTTGGCAGTATCGGCACAGCCAAACCAAGGCTCTATGCAAACGTATGGCGCACCTTCTTTTGTCCAAATTCCTAAATACGGAAATCCATCGAATTTTACTTTCAACCAATGTGAATGTAAATTGCTTTTTATACATACACTGCGCGAAGTGTGGTCTTTAAAAATCAATGCATCGCTGTTGAATAATTCGGGTGTAAGATGTATGTTGCCATTGGTAGAAACTATTGAAGCAACTCCGTTGAAGAAGCCATCGGTATCAATATGTTTTCTATTTAAAATTTCGGCATGTTCAAATTCCAAATGGTATTGATTAAACGCTTCGTTTTTTGAAAACGGAACGGCAAAAGCCGGATGCGCACCCAAAGAAAAAAGCATAGGTGTTTCATGCTTGTTAGATACGCTAAACCATTGCTGCAGGCTGTTTTTGTGCAGTTCAAACCCAATGTTAAATTCAAATTCAAACGGGTAAAACTGCTTAGTGCTATCGCTGCTTTTTAAGCTAAAAACCATAGCCGTTTCCGATTGTTCAATCAAATCAAAATTACTCTTGCGGGCAAAACCGTGCTTCTCCATTGGGTATGCTTTTTTGCCTAAGTGTATGCGGTCGTTTTGGCAGCGCCCCACCACCGGAAACAGCACCGGAGCGTGCCAGCCCCACCATTTTTGGTCGGCTTGCCACAAGTGTTCTATGTTACTTTCTTTACTAAAAAGAGAAGTTAATTCAGCACCCAAATTGCGGGCGCTTACTTTTAAAAATTCATTTTCTATATTGTGCATAAATTGTTGTGCAATAGCTGTCTGCAAATTCTAAATTTGTTAATCTAAAAATAAGTTCATGATGAAATTTTTCTCACTCATTCTTGTGTTGCTTTTAAGTGTTTCTACTCAAGCTCAAAAACTTACAAAAGAGCAAAAGAAACAATTGAAAAATGAATTAAAATCATACAAGAAAAACTTGGAAGGTTACTACCAGCAAAAGCAAACCAGCCAAAAGGCAACAGAAGATAATACAGCATTGGTACAAAAGCTGAAAGACGATTTAGCTGTGGCAGAAGGCGAAAAAGCAGAGTTGGAAAAAAGATTAGAAGCCGCCAACCGCTTGCTGGGTGAGTGCGAAAGTAAACCTGCCAAAGTGGTAGATGCTTCCGAAGTGCCTATGGGAACAGTGTATAAAGTGCAAATTGGCTTTTACAAAAAATACGATATTACCGCCAACTTTGCCCATCCCAAATTTGTAGGTTATGAAGATGTAGAAGGTTTTAAACGCTACGTCATCAGTTCTTTTGAAACCGAAGAAGAAGCCGAAAAGTTGAAAAAAGATTTACGCGGGTTAGGCATAAAAGATGCTTTTGTTGCAAAGTATGTAGATAAGCAACGCGTGTTTGAATGGGAGAAAAACCCCAAATACAAAGGCAAGCAAGCGCCATCTTCTTGGAAAGATGTGGTAAACGAGCAGTAATCATACCACTCAAATATATTTATGCGGATTTTAATTATTGGCGAAGAAGAGCGCAGGAATGTTTTGCGCAATAGGTTTGTACTCCGTTGTCCGCAAGTAGAGGTAGAATTAAGCGATGGCGATGCCGAAGAAGATTTCGAAGATTTTGATGCCATCTTTGATGTAAACTTTGATGACGATAGCGAAAATTTTCCTGTGTATGCATCGCTGCGCGAAAAACCAATTTTTGTAAGTGTACTCAAGCAGCAATTGGCAGAAGCCGTTTACGTTGCCGATAGCAAAGTGCGCTGCCGTTTATTTGGCATCAATGCGCTGCCGTTTTTTTTAGAAAACGATGTTTGGGAAGTAAGCCTTTTTAGAAAGTTTGAAACACCCGAGCTCGAAAAAGTAATGCAGCTATTGAACCAACAGTGGCTTCCGGTAGAAGACCGCGTTGGCTTGGTAAAAGCAAGGGTAATTTTTATGATAATAAACGAAGCCTGCTACACTTTGCAAGAAGGAACAGCAAGCATAGAAGATATAGACCTAGCAATGAAACAAGGCACCAATTACCCATTTGGTCCGTTTGAGTGGTGCGATAAAATTGGCATTACACATGTGTTTGAAACCTTAACAGCCTTATACGAAGACACTAAAGACGAGCGCTATAAAATTTGCCCGCTCTTAAAAACGAAATACTTGCGCAACGAAACTTTTTACCGCGCTGCCAAGCAATAATCAATCAGCACAATTTGTAAGCATTACATAAAACAAAAGGATGCAAACCTGCTTATGGCGGTAAGCGTTTCTTTCTTTTTTTCAAACACGCTCATGTGTTTACAGGTATCATGAAAATGCACATCGGCAATAGATGGAAAACATACCTGCTTCGAAGTAAAAGCTATTGGCGCCACATTGTCTTGCTTGCCATTTATGAATAAAACAGGCACAAGCGTTTTCTTTAATACCTCCTCTTTGCTTTTGCGTTTCATCATGGCATTGGTTGCAGCAATAAGCGCTTTGGGATTGTATTTTTCTGCGCGTTGGGCAAGTGTTGCAATAAGTTTGGTATTCTTAAATGAAGGATGGAAATAATCTTTGTAAAGTTCGCGTACATAGGCAGGTGTACCATGTTTAGCAATAAATTCAATTCCCCTTTTTCGGGCAACCTTTTTTTCGTTGGTGTCTGCAAAGCAGTGCGAGTTTATTAAGCCAAATCCTGCCAGCAATTCGGGATATTTTTCTGCAAAGTGGAGTGCAATATAGCCGCCCATGCTATGCCCGAGCAATACACATTTTTTCACCTTTTCTTTTTGCAGCAGCGTACGTACATCTTCGGCATATTGCTCCATCGAAAGTTTACGCCCCGAACTTTGCAGTGGCGTATTTCCAAAACCTTCTAAATCGGGCACTATAACTTTATATTGCTTGCTCAGGTTGGTAGCTATATCGTTCCACATGTTTCCCTCTTCCAGAAACCCGTGAATAAGCACTACCGGCTTACCTGCTCCAAGTACTTTGTAATACATTGCTTTCCAATTTTACACGAAGGTAAAAAAGCACAAAAGCAGTTTGTAAAACTTGTAAACACTTGCTTAGGTAAGCACTATAAATTGGTTGGTTTTTTCGCTTCTAATAAAGTTTAGAATTTCGGTAGTAAGCGGTTTAGATGCAAAGCCTTTTATTTCTTCGTAGGTTTTGCTTTTTTCAATATCTAAAGGATTAAGCGAGGAAGTAAGAATAAACACCCTTGTTTTGGCAATTACTTCTGCGGGCAATTGGCGGAAGTTGTCCATAAATTCCCAGCCATCCATGTCGGGCATGTTAATGTCTAAGAAAATAAAATCCGGAAAGCCGGGTGGGTTGCTTTGGGCAATGTCTTTGAGTTCTTCCAATGCTTCTACCGGACTAACATGGCTCGAAATTTTGGTGGCAAACTTTTCGAACTCAATAATTTTTTCATTCAAAAAATTAAAGGCTCGGTCGTCATCAATTAGGAGTATGTGGTAATTTTTTTCCATGTTGTTTACGGATGTATTTGTGAGTTTTTATTGCTTAATAAATGTAAGGTGCACTTCTGTTCCACTATTGGGTTCACTTAGTATATGAATTTTTCCTCCCATAATATCCATACCCTTTTTTACCATGTGTAAACCTATTCCTTTTCCCTCAATGTTTGAATTGAATTTTCTATATAATCCAAAGATTTTATGGCTGTGTTTATTTAAATCTACACCAATGCCGTTGTCTATAAAAACAACGGTTACTGTGGAGTTGCTTTCGCTAGCCTTAATTTTTATTTGTAGGGGCTGTTGGTCTTTTTTAAACTTAATGGCGTTTTGCAGCAGTTCGTAGAAAATATTGAGTACATATTCTCGCACACCCACAATGGTAAGGGTTTCATCTGCCAATAGTTCAATATTGGCGGCAATGTCGGGTGTTTGAATGGCACAGCGTTCTATGGCTTTTTGCAATAGCGGTTTTAGTTCGAGTTCTTCAAAAAGTAAGTTTTCTTTTTTCATGGTAAGAATATGGGTAAGGTCGCGCAGGGTTTCGTCCATGAGTAAGGCTTCCTTTTCCATTTCTTGCATAATTATGTTTTTGAGTGCTTCTGCTGAGGCGGCATTGGAAAGCACACTAAGGGCTGTTTGCATTTTAGATGTGTGCGAGCGCAAGCGGTGCGATACCACAAAGGCAAGTTCTTCTAAATCTTTGTTGTAGTTTACGAGGTTAGAAATTAGCAATGCGCGCTCGGCCTCGGCTTTTTTTCTTTCTGTGAAGTCGAAACATACACCTACCATGCGGGTGGGTTCGTTTCTAAATCCTCGTTTTACCAAGGCTACTAAATGTAAGTTGCGTATGGAGTTATCGTTTTGGCGGATTATTCTAAACTCTGCTTGAAAGGCGTTGCCGCTACCCGTGATGGAGGCAAAACTTTTGCTGAGTGTAGATCTATCTTCAGGTACTACAAAGTTGAAAAACACTTTGCTTATACTAGGGTATTGTTCTTGGTTTTCAATTCCGTAGATGGTAAACATTTGGTCGTCCCAAATAATTTGGCCGGTAGCTCCGCTCCATTCCCAAACGCCCGCTTTAGAGGCTTTGGAGGCAAGTGCAAATTTTTCGTTAGTTGCTGCAATTTTTCTTTCCAACTCTGCTTTCTCTATTTGCAGAATACGCAGAGAGTGCTCTGCAAAATTTTTTGCTTGCTCATTGGTTTGAACACTTTTATTTAACTCTAATAAAAATGCTTGGCAATCTTTATGGGAACGCAAATGCTCCGGCAGCAAGTTTAGGTGCTGTGCAAGTAGTGGATGCCAAGTTTCTGTGGTTGTGGTAGCGGACGCCATATTTTAGAACATGGTAAGTGTTTCGTAAACTTAGTGTTATTTACGAAAATCCAAACTTACGGTTCGTTCTAAATATAACTTTTATGCTAATGCTTTGCGTACTTCTTCTGCTGCTTCTTTTAAAAGTATGGCAGGGCGTACTTGTAAGCCGCTTTCGTCAATTAGTTTTTTGGCTTCGGCAGCATTGGTTCCTTGGAGGCGCACAATAATTGGCACCGGAATATTGCCTATAGTGCGATAGGCATCTACAATACCTTGCGCTACTCTATCGCAACGAACAATACCTCCAAATATATTTACCAAAATTGCTTTCACATTAGGATCTTTAAGAATAATTCTAAAGGCTTTTTCAACTCTTTCGGCATTGGCTGTGCCACCCACGTCTAAGAAGTTGGCAGGCTCACCACCGTTTAGTTTTATCATGTCCATGGTTGCCATGGCTAATCCTGCTCCGTTTACCATACAGCCTACGTTGCCATCTAATTTTACATAGTTTAAATCGGCATTGGTTGCTTCTACTTCTGTGGGGTCTTCTTCGTTTAGGTCGCGCATGGCGGCTAAATCTGCATGGCGGTAAAGTGCGTTATCGTCTAAAGATATTTTTCCATCTACGGCAATAATACGGCTGTCGGAAGTTTTTAGGCAAGGGTTAATTTCTACCATAGCGGCATCGCTGCTGAGGTAGGTATTGTAAAGTGCTTTTACAAATTTGGTCATTTCTTTAAAGGCATTGCCGCTTAAGCCTAGGTTGAAGGCAATTTTACGGCATTGGTAGTCTTGTAAGCCTACGGCTGCATCTACCCACTCTTTATGAACCAATTCCGGAGTTTTTTCGGCTACTTCTTCTATGTCCATTCCTCCTTCGGTAGAATAGATAAAAACGTTTTTTCCGGTACCGCGATCGAGCAAAATAGAGATATAAAATTCTTTTGGCTCACTTTCGCCCGGGTAGTACACATCTTGTGCCACCAAAATTTTATTTACCAGTTTACCTGCTTCTCCGGTTTGTTTTGTAACCAGCACACCACCTAAAATATTGCCTGCTATTTCTTTTACTTTATCTAAGTTTTTGGCAAGTGCCACACCGTTTTGGTCGGTTCCGCGTATTTTTCCTTTTCCCCTTCCGCCTGCGTGTATCTGGCTTTTTACAACCACCCACTTGCTGTTGTATAGCTCATCTAATTTTTTAGCGGCTTCTACGGCTTGCTCTACTGTTTCTGCTACTATTCCTTCTTGAATGGATGCTCCGTTTTTTTTGAGTAGTTCTTTTGCCTGATATTCGTGTAAATTCATGATGTATAATTTCTTCTTATAGAATTTTGAACGGACGAATGTATAAAGCTGTTTTAAATTTAGGGGATAATTTTTGAAGAAATGAATGTTTTATTGGGCAGTCGGTGTGTTTGCAGCATCGCTAAGCGCAAGTTGCAGATGGTAGCCTGTGGAGCGGGTGTTTAAAGTTTGTAAATACCGTTTTGTTGCAATATATTGTTAATCAATTAAAAACAAATTAAAATTTGAAGCGATTACATTGGTGTTAAAATAGAAATTCAATATTTCTTTGGTTTTATTCAAGATTTTATTAGTATCTTTGCAGCCCGTTTTAGCGGAAAACGTTCTCAACGCTTTATTGTTCACAAAAATCTAATAGTTAAGCATGGAAAAGAAGCGCATCCTGATAATAACGCAGGAAATGGATCCCTACATCAATCTCACCGAAGCCTCAAGAATTTTAAACGAACTCCCTAAGCACATCTTAGAAAACGGAAACGAAATCCGTGTTTTAATGCCCAAATTTGGAAATATCAACGAAAGAAGACATAAGTTACACGAAGTAGTGCGCCTAAGCGGTATAAATGTAATTATTAACGATGAAGATTTTCCGTTGGTAATTAAAGTAGCCTCGTTGCCGGGAGCACGCCTGCAAGTTTACTTTTTAGATAATGAAGACTTCTTTAAGCGCAAAGCCGTGTTTGAAGACGAAAACAACAACTTTTTTGAAGACAACAGCGATCGTATGGTTTTCTTCTGCAAAGGAGCTTTGGAAACCGTTCGCAAATTTGGTTGGGCACCGGATATTATCCACTGCGTTGGTTGGATGACCAGTTTAATTCCAATGTATTTAAAAACTACATATAAAGACGATCCGGTTTTTGCCAATGCCAAAGTGGTTTATACCGTTTACAAAAACGAGTTTCCTTCTACACTAAAAAGCAATTTCCCTACACTGTTGCGCATTAGCGATGATATTACGCCAAAACATGTAGAGTATTTTAAGAATGGCGATAATGCTAGCCTGCTTATTGGCGGAACCGAATTTGCCGATGCCTTAATTGTTGGCAATAACGAATTAGACGATAAAGTTCAAAAGCACGTAAAGAAAACTAAGAAGCCAACTTTAAACTTAGATCTTGGCGAGGGAAGCGTAGAAGAAGTGAGTAAGTTTTTCTTTAATGTTATGAACTAAAAAAAGTATGGCATGAAATTTTTTTCATAGCCTTGCGTTTTGGTTATTCATAAAAAGTAATTTGAAACTTGAAATTAAGTATTACCAATATTGCAGTGGGCTTTATGCTCGCTGCAATTTTTTTTGAAGCAAGCTCCTGCACAGAACCGGTAATTACCGATAAAACCCTGTTGGGCGAAGACGAAGAACTACTTCTTGGTACAGCAGATACCTTTTCGGTAAACAGCTATTTACAGCGCGAAAGCAATATAGGTACCAGTAGCGTTAGCGGAGGTATTTTGGGCAATATTACCGACCCTGTTTTCGGTTCTACCTATGCCGGATTTTATGCCAACTTTAGAACTACTACCAACAATATAAATTTTGGAGAAAACCTTACCTTAGACTCTTGTGTATTGGTGTTGAACTATCGCGCTTTATATGGCAACAATACCCAACCGGTGCAACTCAGCGTATATGAATTAGACCAAGATATTTTAAGCAATGTCCAGTATTACAGCAATGCCAGTTTTGCAGTAAAAACCCCTCCGGTAGCCCAACTCGGTAATTTTGTACCCAATGCTTTAGATACGGTAAATGTTTATGGTGTGGCATACAGCCCACAATTGCGTATAAGATTGAGCAACGATTTTGGTAATAAAATTCTACATGCCGACACGCTTAACTTAATAAACAGCACCGCCTTTAAAACCTTTATGAAAGGACTTAGCGTATCGGTGCAACCGGGTGCCCAAGGCAATGGCTTGGTAGCATTCAATTTATATGCTGCCGAAACCGGCATAGCACTGTATTACAGCAACAGCGCTAGCGATTCGCTGGTGTATTTATTCCCTATTTCATCTTCGGGCCAAAGTGTAAACCGCTTTGAGCACACATTGGGCAACACCGTAAACCAATACCTTATCAATGCCGAAACCGTAAGCGATGAAATACTGCCAATAGTAAGTGGAGGTGGAACCAAAGTAAAAATTACCATTCCGGAGTTAGATTCTTTGCCCCAAAACGTAGCCATAAACAAAGCAGAATTTATTATTCCGCTTTCTACAGTTTATAGCAATTACGATACTATTTTTACCCCTCCGGGCGCTATTGCTTTTTATAGATTGAACGACTTGGGAGTAGAGGTGAATGACACCGATTACTCCAACGGTAGAATTGAAACCGTTACCATAAACGGGCAAACCATTAAACGCTATCGTGTAAATATTACTCGCTATGCCCAAAATTTACTAAAAGGTGCCTATAAAAACAATGGATTTGTATTGGCAGCACCCGATGCCAACGGGCAACGCATGGTGCTCTCTAATTCCACCGACAAAAATTATAGAATTGCATTAAAAATCATTTATACCAAACTGTAAAAGAATATGTGCGGAATAGTTGCTTACATCGGTCATCGCGAGGCGTATCCGATTTTAATTAAGGGTTTAAAAAGATTAGAATATCGCGGCTACGATAGTGCAGGAGTAGCACTGTATAACCATACATTAAACATCTACAAAAAGAAAGGAAAAGTAGCCGATTTAGAAGCCGCTACACTTGGTGCCAATATAAATGGAAATTTAGGAATGGGGCATACGCGCTGGGCAACCCATGGCGAACCCAACGATGCCAACAGCCACCCGCACCTTTCTCAATCCGGTGAAATAGCCATTATACACAATGGTATTATAGAAAACTACGCCACCCTCAAAGAGGAACTAATAAATCGCGGACACACCTTTAAAAGCGATACTGATACCGAAGTGCTGGTGCATTTAATTGAAGAAATTAAGACCCAAGAGAATTGCTCCTTAGAAGAATCTGTACGCTTGGCATTAAACGAAGTGGTTGGTGCATACGCCATTGTAATTATTTCGCGCAACGACCCTACCAAACTTATTGGCGCACGTAAAGGCAGCCCATTGGTGGTGGGTATTGGCGAAGCAGGCGAATATTTTATGGCAAGCGATGCCACTCCAATTATTGAATACACACGCCAAGTACTCTATTTAGAAGACGGTGAAATTGCATACATCCGCGATAAAGAACTTACCATTCGCACCATAGCCAATGAAGAAGTATCGCCATTTATTCAGCAATTGGCAATGAATTTAGAAGCCATTGAAAAAGGCGGCTACCCTCATTTTATGCTCAAAGAAATTCATGAACAACCGCGCTCAATTTACGATAGTATTCGTGGTCGTTTCGATCCGCAAAGAGGCACCTTTGCCATGCGCAGCTTAAAAGAGTATGAGCATAAAATAAAAAACCTTAGGCGTATTATTATTGTTGGCTGCGGTACTTCTTGGCACGCAGGCTTGGTGGGCGAGTATTTATTTGAAAACTTAGCCCGCATTCCGGTAGAAGTAGAATATGCCAGCGAATTTCGCTATCGCAACCCGGTTATTAACGAAGACGATTTGGTAATTGCCATTTCGCAAAGTGGCGAAACTGCCGATACTTTAGAAGCCATGCGCATTGCAAAAGAGCACGGAGCAACCGTTTTTGGTTTGTGCAATGTGGTGGGTTCCTCTATTCCCCGATTAAGCCATGCAGGCGCTTACACCCATGCCGGCCCGGAAATAGGCGTAGCCTCTACCAAAGCGTTTACAGCACAAGTTTCTATTCTTACATTATGGGCATTGGCATTTGGAGAATTGCAAGGCAAGCTGTCTAAAAATGAGTTGCGCACAGCCATGGCAGAGCTAGAAACTATCCCGGCCAAGGTGGAAAAAATACTAAAATACGAACCGCAAATAGTTGAAATTGCCGAGCGTTTCAGCAATGCACAAAACTTTCTTTTCTTAGGAAGAGGTTATGGCTTTCCGGTTGCGTTAGAAGGCGCATTAAAGCTCAAAGAAATTTCATACATACATGCAGAAGGCTATCCGGCAGCAGAAATGAAACACGGTCCTATTGCTTTAATAGACGATAAAATGCCGGTAGTAGTAATTGCCACTAAATCTTCTAATTACGATAAAGTAGTAAGCAATATTCAAGAAGTAAAGGCAAGAAAAGGGATTGTAATTGCCATTGTTACCGAAGGCGATACCAAAGTGCCCGCCATGACAGATTACGCACTAGAAATTCCTTTGGTAAGCGATTTCTTAGAAGCTTTGCTCACCACCATTCCTTTGCAATTGCTTTCGTATCATATTGCTGTGTTGCGCGGTTGCAATGTAGATCAACCACGCAATTTAGCTAAGAGCGTAACGGTAGAATAAACTACCGTTTTTTTTAAAAAGGATAAGTACTTTGAGTTACATCGGTGTATGCAATAAGCATTGGCATATACATACTTGGATCTATTTCGCGCCCTGCACCTCCGTACATGGCAGCAGATTTAGGGTCGCCAGTTTGCACTTTGGCATATTCCACCCCAGCTTTTAAATCGCTTTCAAAAGCAGCTACAATGCCGGCATTGGTTGCCTGCGGTCCGGTAATGCAAAAGTGGAAAGCATTTGGATGTTGCTGTCCGTTCATGCGCCATCCTTTGGTTTTTAGGTAATCGTTTACATGGTATATGTTGAATACATCGGAACTAATGGCCGTAATAAATAGCGAATCGCCAAGGAGTGTAAGTTCGGGAATGGCGCGAACTACATTTTTCATTTGTAGGTTTACATCAAAAATTTGTTGGGCGCGTTTCATATATCCTTCTTTGCCGTAGTGTACCATTGCAGCCCAAGTAGCGGCAAACAAGCCACCGGATTTGCTGCCGTTGAACCCGGTTGAAACATATACACCTCCCGGCCAATCTACTTCGCCATAGTATTGGTAGCGCCTTAGTTGCTCGTTTCGGAAAAGTATGGTAGAAGTGCCTTTTAGAGAATAGCCGTATTTGTGTGTATCGGCAGAAATGGCTGTAACTCCTGGCAGGCGGAAGTCAAATACCGGGCAGGCAATGCCCAAAGGTTCTGCCCAAGCTAAAATAAAGCCTCCCAGGCAGCCATCTACATGGAATCCAACTTGGTGTTTTTCTGCAATGGCAGAAAGTTCTGCAATGGGATCTATAATGCCATGTCCGTAGTTGCCGGCAGAGCCAACAATAAGCACTGTATTGGGAGTAATTTTACTTTCAACATCGCGAACATCGGCTTCGTAATGGCTGTTTAGCTTGGCAACCACCACTTTTATGTTTAAGTAGTGTGCGGCTTTAAAGAATGCAGGATGCGCACTAACGGGCAAAACAATTTCGGGTTGGGTAATGCCTTTATCTACTCCCCATTCGCGGTGTACATAAACAGATTGAAAGATACTATCGGTGCCGCCTGTGGTGAGCGAGCCGCAGGCTTTTTGTTTAGGATCTCTTTTGTTTACTTCATTGCCATGAAATAAATCTAAGGTCATGGCAATAATTTCGCCTTCGTATTTGGTGAGCGAAGGGCACACATCGCGCTGTATAGAATTTACTTGCGAGTAATAGCTGAAGGCTTCATTTAAAAAATCGTAGTGGTCTTGGTCGCCATGGTAAAAAGAGCCGGATATTTTTCCGTTTTTCCAAGGTTCGCTTTCTGCTGCGTGCATTTCGCGAATTTGCTGCAGCACAGCTTCGCGTGAGCTGCCTTTTTCAGGCATTTGGCGGTGTACGGTGTAGGTATCTTTATAGGGAAACAATGATTGTACCATTTCGGGATTGTTGCGCATTTCATTCATTATCAGTTCTATCTTTTTTTCATCGCTCATGCTGCGCTGCACGGCTCGAGCTACTGCTGGTAAATACTTTACTATTTTCTTTTCAATAAACTTGGCGATAGACATACAAACTCATTTTTAATTTCAATGCAAAGTAAAAACTTTAAAGAAGGTTAGTGGTTTGCTAAACGAATATTTGCAGATAATAAACACTTAAAACTTCAACTTGTGGAGTACGTATCTGTAGCGCAGCAGGAGTATTACAGATGCTGTGCTAAGCCCAATGGTAAATCCAATCCAAATGCCTTTAATGCCGAGCGAGGTTTTAAAAGCCAGCAAGTAGCAAGCGGGAATCATTACCAGCCAGTAGGCGGTAAAAGCCAGTATGGCAGGAACTTTTACATCTTGCAAGCCGCGTAGCAACCCTACAGCTACATTTTGTGCGCCATCGCTCAGTTGAAAAAACACCGCCAGCAAAATGAGTGTTGATGCCATGGCAACCACTTCGGCATTATTGGTATAGAGGAATGGCAGTTGCCGATAAAAAAGGAAGAAGCAAAGCAGAAAAGCTATTTCCAACAGCAGCGTAAGAGCAATGGTGGTTCTGCCACTGAGTATTATTTGCTCCTTGTTTTTTGCACCTAAACCAAATCCGGTTATTACGGTGCCGGCTGCAGAAATACCTGCAATAGCCATAAAGGTCATAGAAGCCAAATTGATAGCTATTTGGTGGGCTGCCAATTCTATTTCGCCTAGCCAACCGCTCATAATATGCGCTACGCTAAATGCAGCTGCTTCAGAAAAAACTTGCAGCGATGCCGGAATGCCCATGCTTAAAATAGGGAATACATAGCCGATGGTAGCTGCCGCAGCTTGGCTGTGTTTTTTAAATAATTGGAGTACAAAACGATTGTTGTAAATATACACGAATACAGCCAGTAGCATGGCTACCCGCGATATGGAGGTGGCTAAGGCGGCTCCGGTTACGCCCAAAGGGGGCAAACCCAGTTTGCCATAAATAAGTATGTCGTTTAAGAAAATATTGAGCAAGAGTGCTCCGATATTGATAACCATTCCCGGCATTGTTTTGCCCATGCCTTCCAGTAGTTGCCTGCCTGCCGTAAAAAAAATCATGGCGGGAGTAGTAAGGTTTACTATTAGCAAATAGCGGCTTGCTATGGCATTTACCTGTTGCGATTGTCCAAAAATTTCAAAATGGTAGATAAAGAAGAAAAATAGGGAGGTGAATATTATTGAAATCCAAGTGGCAAGGCGCAGGCTGCTTTTAAAAATGCCTATGGCTTTGGCTTCGTTTTTTTCGCCAAAGGCAGCAGATACCAAAGGTGCTACTACAAATAAAACTCCGGTGCCCAGCAGTGTGAGCAGCCAGTAAACGGTACTTGCCAAGCCTGTGGCGGCAATGTATTGTGCACCCAAGCCGCCAATTTGAACCGTATCAAAAAAGCCCATGAGCACATGCCCTAAGTGGCTTGCCATAATGGGAAGCCCTATTTGCAATGTTTGTTTAAGCGAAGCAAAATACTGCTGTTTGGTAAAGCTCATAAAAAGTGTGCTATAAAAGCAAAAAGCCCGTTTGGCAAACCAAACGGGCGAATTATTTGTAATGCGGGAATATTACTTAGCGCTTTTATCAACCACTACTTTTCCGCGGTAGTACAATTTGTCTTCGCTCCAATGTGCTCTGTGAAGCAAGTGGGCTTCGCCAGTTGTTTGGTCAACTCCTGTGGTTGGAGCCACAGCTTTGTAATGCGTTCTGCGCTTATCTCTGCGTGCTTTAGAAATTCGGTGCTTCGGATTTGGCATTGCTTTAAAATTTAAAAGTTATCTAATTTTTATTTAGTTTTTTCAAGGCTTCCCAACGTGGGTCAATAGCCGGTTCTTTTGGGTTGTTTTTTTCTTCTTGTTGTATCAGAAAGTTCAATACTTCTAAGTTACATCGCTCATCTTTTCCGGGTTCTTTGCATGGTATTTTTTGCATGGGTAGGCAAAGTACCACGTACTCGTAAATAAGCTGCGAAACATCTATGTGCGACTGTTCTCTTCCGATAAAAACTATTTCGTCATTTTCGGGGATTTCGTCCGGATTTTCAGCAAACTTTACGTAGCAAGTAAAATCGCCAAAAATTTCCTTATGGTATGGAGTTAAACATCGGTCGCACTCCACAGAAACCTTTCCGTCAATAAAAAAATTAAGTGTAAAGAGCGTTTCTTTTTTGTCGAACTCTAACTTTATGTTCACTTCGCAATCGCCAATAGGAGAATCCGGAAAGTGCTCAAAAAAGCTCTTGTTTAATTCGTAGCTAAACTCGTGAACACCAATTTTCAACCCAATAAAAGGAATTTGAAAATCCCGCAACCCCTTCACTTTATACAGTTTTTTAGTGTTCGCGCTAACTAAAAATAAGCAAGCGTTTTTAAAAAAGGAGTGCAAAGATAATAATACAAGGCTTTTTTACAACCCTTAAATTAGAAAGGCTGCTAAATATTTTTTGATTTTCATTTTGTAAGGCTGCGTTAATTTTTATTTTTGCCGTCCTTTTACAAAAGAAGGGTTGTTCTTTACAAGAAATTTTGAGCGGAGAAGGCTACTTTTAAAATGCTTGGGTTGAATAAGCTTAGAGTGTGGTAGCTCGAAAAAATGGATAAAGCACAAGATTTAAAATATTATTCGGTGAGATGGGTGAGTGGCCGAAACCAACAGTTTGCTAAACTGTCGTACTCCAAAAGGGTACCGAGGGTTCGAATCCCTCTCTCACCGCTGTTACAGCGGTAACAATAAGTTCGGGGTGTAGCGCAGCCCGGTTAGCGCACCTGCTTTGGGAGCAGGGGGTCGCAGGTTCGAATCCTGCTACCCCGACATTAAAATTAAAGGGTTTCAGTTTTCTGAAACCCTTTTTTTATTGCCAGAATCCACCGTTATACATACAAAAAAAGCATCGGTTTTCCGATGCCTTTTGAATACAAATGCATACGAGTTTATTGTTTCACCACTCTGTAGGTGGCTGTGTAGGCTTGTTTAGTATTGGTTTGCTTTACATCTAATAAAATATAATTGCCATTTGCAAACTTGCTCATGTCTATAGTTTGCAGTTCGTTTCCGGCAGATAGAGCCGCAGGATCTATTTCCACAGCAAGGTGGTAAAGCTAGCTAATTTATTGCCAAAGAAAGCCCATCGTACGCCAAAAAAATATTTTCAGGAAGGGTTGCCTGGCGCGCTGCATGTGTGCCTGCTTGGTGGCTCATGTGAATAAAATATGTTTGCTTGGCTTGCAGTTCTTGAGCAAGGGCAATGGCTTCGGCAAAGGTGAGGTGCGAATAATGTTCTTCATCGCGGAGTGCATTCAGTACTAATATATCTAAGTTTTGCAGCTTGCTTTTTTCGCTTTGCGCAATGGTTTTGCAATCGGTGATATAGGCAAAGTTGTTTATTCTAAAACCCTTTACGGGCATTTGGGCGTGCATTACTTCAATCGGTAAAATTTCAATATCATTTATCCAAAAAGGGGCATTAAAAATGCGTTTAAAATGTAAGCGGGGCAGGTATGGGTAATCGCTTTTGGCAAATACATACGGATGTAGTTCGCGAATACCTTTTTCGGAAAATTCATCGCAGTAAATATCTATGGCTTTTTGAGACGTAAAGTTGAGGGCGCGAATTTCGTCTAATCCGCCAATATGGTCGCGGTGCGGGTGTGTAATTAAAACGGCATCTACCTGTTGAATATGTTCGCGCAGTAGTTGCTGGCGAAAATCGGGTCCCAAATCAATTGCAATTTTTGTGTGGTTTATTTCTATAAAAGCAGCGCAGCGCAGGCGGTTGTCGCGCGGGTCGGTGCTGGTGCAAACATTGCAGTTGCAGCCCACCAAAGGTATTCCGGCACTGGTGCCTGTTCCTAAAAATGTAACCTTCACGTTTGCAGTTTAACTAAAAAGAGTTTCTGCTCTTTCCGATAAAATTTTGTGATATAAATTGCGTGTTTCTTCGGGTAGGTTTTCGGGGCTTATGTTTACTTCGGTAAGTATTTCCATGAGGCTGTTTATTTTAGCTTCAAGGTCGTGAAATTTATTGATTACCACCACCCGCTTGCTTTCTAACACGCAGTAGCCATTGTTGAAGTTTCCTTTTTCATAGCGAACAGTATAGCCGCCTTCGTGATAAATATCTTCTACTTTCTTTAATAAAGCGGTGTTGTATTTAAACATAACTTATCGTCATTTTTTTATTATGAAAAAGGAAGTGCGAATACCTTAAACTTGCAACGAATTTAGTGTTTTATTACGAGCAGTTTATTTATGAAAAAACAAACATTGTTGATATTTCTTTTTCCGCTGTTTTTATTGGCACAGGAAGCTCCCGTTATTCGATTCGATTTGGATAAAAAGAAAAACTCCGAGGAAAAGCCTGCCGAAAATACAGAGCAAAAGATAGACCACACATATCCTTTAGATGAGGAAGAAGAAGTGCCCGAAAAACCCAAAAAGGAAAAGAAAGTGAGGCAGCATAAAGCAGCAAAACCACTACCGGAGGAAAAGGAAGAAGAAAAACCGGATTTTAGAAACGGATTGTTTAAGGGGTTGTTTTTTGCAGGTTTAAATGCCTGCCAAGTAGATGGCGATGATGCTTCGGGCTATAATTATTTGGGGGCGCATGTAGGCGTGGGCACTATGGTAAAGTTTCATAAATACATGAGTGTGAGCATGGAAATTGTGTACAACATGAAAGGCGCACAGCGGAGATTGTTTAGCAACAATACTGCCGATAGTAGCTTTAGGCTGGTACACGATTATGTGCAGGTGCCCATTTTATTTAATGTGCACGATAAGCGCATAGTAATGTTTAGCGCAGGCATATCGCTGGGTTACATGGCTCGTTTTAAGCAAATAATTGGCGGTAAAGACTATACCAATCCCGATGCCTCTGCGCCCATAGCATCGCAATTTTTAAAAGAGCCACGCAGGTTCGATGTGTGTGCCGAAGCGGGTTTACATTTTATTATTAAAGAGCAGTTTGCGCTGGGGGGCAGGTTCTCGTATTCGCTGCTTGGCATGCGCGATGCCTTGCCCGGCTCTAAAGTAAGCAAGCAATACAACAATGTGCTCACATTTAGGTTTATGTATATTTTAAGTCCAAAGAAAAAGAAGTAATAAATAGCATAGCATGGCAGCATTGTATCAAGCACTTCAGGAAAAGCCGTTTTTAATAGCAGGACCTTGCGTAATAGAATCCGAAGAAATTTGTTTTGAAATAGCCGAAACCGCCAAGCAGGTAGCTGTGCAGTTGGGTTTTACTTATATATTTAAAGCATCGTTCGATAAGGCTAATCGCACTTCTATTCATTCTTTTAGAGGCAATGGCATAGAGGCGGGCTTAAAAACCTTAGAGAAAATAAAATCCAACTTCCAAATTCCGGTTACTACCGATATTCATTTGCCGGAACATGCCGATATGGTTAAAGATATAGTGGATATAATTCAAATACCTGCTTTTTTATGTAGGCAAACCGATTTGTTGCAGGCTGCCGCCCAAACAGCCAAAATTGTGAATATTAAGAAAGCCCAATTTTTGAGCGGCACACAAATGCGGTATCCGGTAGAAAAGGTAATGGCTGCGGGCAACAAGCAAATACTGCTTACCGAGCGCGGCAGCATGTTTGGTTACGAAAGGCTAGTAGTAGATTACACCGGAATTATAGATATGCAACAATTGGGGGTGCCCATAGTAATGGATGCTACCCATGCCGTACAGCAGCCCGGAGCCTTGCCGGGCAAAACCGGAGGCAACCGCAATTATGCACTACCGCTGGCAAAAGCCGCTGCCGCAATAGGCGTAAGAGGTTTCTTTTTTGAAGTGCACCCCAATCCTGAAATGGCACTTTCTGATGGTGCCAACTCGCTTTATTTAAACATGTTGCCGCAGGCGCTGCATGCAATTGGGGCTTTGTGCAAATAGTTGCTACATTGGTTTAAAATCGGTAGGGGCGAGTATTTACCCAGCTGCTATTTGGAGTTTATTCTTTTTGTGTGATATTATTTTGAGCCTTCAAATATGCCTTATGCAAGTTGCCGATACTGTCCAATAAATGGTCGTTTGAGATGAAGTTTACATATCTGTTTTTCATTTAATACTGTTGATTTTATTAGCTGCAAAGGCAGCATTAAAAGTTAATTTCGGGCTTGTTGGCCGAAAGTTGCACTGCCATCTTAAGAATGATACCTTTCATCTTATTGTAGTAACATTGTTATCATAAACATTTAATGTGTAAAAGTTCTTTTTTATAGACCGATTGTTTTATTTCGCAGCCCTTTTTGAAAAATTGAAGGATTAAAATACACATTTGTATGGGTAAAAAATTTTCACTACTCGCATTAGTTTTTTGTTGGCTGGCAAGTTGGGCGCAACCCACCAATCCATCTGCGCAGGCTATTCCGTATTCACAAGATTTTTCAAGTTTAACAGGCGCTTCTCCTGTATATCCGGCAGGTTGGCAAGGGTGGGATATTAGCGGCTCTTTGGGGACATCCTTTCCCACAGCAGCACCATCTGTTGATAGGTCAATTATCGTAGCAACCAATACTACAACATCTCGCCATGTGGCAGATTTTATTGGTAAGTTGGGTATTATGGCTACGGGCAGCGCAATGAGTACGGCTTGCTTGGCAGTTAACACAACAGGATATACTTCTATTGGTGTTGCATTCGATGCAGGAACGCAAAGAACTGAAAATTCAAGAAAAAATGTGCTTGGATTACAATACAGAGTGGGTACTTCGGGTACATTTACGAATGTTGCTTCATCGGGTTATTACAATCAGATGTCTCCAACCAATACTACAGGAACAACCACAGTAGGTGTAAGTACTATTACTGTAACCCTACCTGCGGCTTGCGATAATCAAGCAGTTGTTCAACTTAGATGGGTTATTAAAGATACCCTCGGTAGCGGAGCTAGACCCGGTTTTTCTATTGATAATGTTTCAGTAACCGGTACGGCATCGGGAGGTGCAGCACCTACTATTACCAGTGCTTTAACTAAAACAGGCACTTATGGTGCAACTTTTTCATATAGCATAACGGCTACCAACAGCCCCACTTCTTATGGTGCAACAGGGTTGCCATCCGGGCTTTCTATTAATACCGGAACCGGAGATATTACCGGAACACCTACGGATGTAGGTACATTTAATGTGGATATTTCTGCTGCCAATGGCAGTGGCACCGATACCAAAACGTTAGTTGTTACTATTAACCCAAAATCATTAACTATAAGTGGAATCAGCATAGGAAATAAAGTGTATGACAAAACAACTACAGCCACTATTGTAGGAACTCCGGCTTTGGTGGGAGTTGTGGGTAGTGATGATGTAACATTGAGCGGAGGTTCAGCTACTTTTAATACTGCCACGGTGGGCACTAATAAATCAACGGTAGTTTCGGGGTTTGTTTTAGGTGGGACAGATGCGAGCAAATATACACTTACACAGCCCAGCGGATTAACTGCCAATATTACACCGGTTGCCCTCACCGTAACCGGAGCTACTGCTACCGACCGCGTTTACAATGGAGCTACCACGGTAACCGTTGGCGGTACATTAGCGGGTGTAATTAGTGGCGATGTGGTAACACTTAGTACTACCGGAACTATGGCCAACAAAAATGCCGGAAGCAATAAGGCAGTAACCTTTGCCATTACCGGAGCCGATGCGGGAAATTATACATTAACCCAACCCGGCACCACTGTAAATATTGCGCAAGCGGCACTTACTGCTACGGCAAACGATGCATCGAAAGTACAGGGTGCTGCCAATCCAACTTTTACTATTAGTTACACAGGTTTTGTGGGTGGCGATACAGAAGCCAATATAACGGAGCCAACTGCAAGTACCACGGCAGTAACTGGTTCTCCTGTGGGCACTTACCCCATTACACTTTCGGGAGGTGCGGCTACTAATTATACTTTTACATTGGTAGATGGCACTTTAACTGTAACCACAGGACCTTGTTTAGTCGATGCCTCCGGTTATGCGGGTTGGACATTCTCGGGAGCTTCGGAGTCTTCCGGGCAGGCATGTTCAGGCAATGGCGTTCTCTTTGCTGCAACAGGTCAATATGTAATTACTCCAGCCATAAACAATCCCAATAAGCTTAATTTTAATAAGAAACGAAGCAGTAATAGCACGGCTTGGGAGTTGAAAGTTCAAATAAGTACATTGCCTTCCGGTCCGTGGACTGATGTGGCAAGTATTACCAGTATTACCACTACTTGTGCTGCCAATTCGGAAATAGATCTTAGCAGCTACAGCGGTACGCAGTATCTTCGTTTCTTAGACAACAGAGCCTCCGGTACTCACCAAAGAGGGATAAATGATATTACCGTAACTTGCTTGCCTCCGGTGGCATGCAGTGGCACTCCGGGCAGCCCAACAGCACTTACGCTTTCTCCTGCCAACCCCGATTCGCTATGCAGCGGTTATGCTGCTTCGGGTATTACATTTAGCGTAAATGGCAGCGTGCCTGCAGGAGCTACCTACCAATGGCAATACTCTACAACTTCCGGATCGGGCTTTACCGATATTGCCGGAGCAGATGCGGCTACATACAATGTACCTACGGGATTATCCGGAAATGCTAATTATTACCGTTGTGTGGTAACTTGTGGCGGTAGTTCTGCCAATAGCAACGAAAAACAAATAGTGGTTATTGCCCTTCCGGCACAGCCATCGGTTATTTCGGGAACTAATCCTGCATGTGAAAATATGCCGGGCTTACTGTATAGTATTACTCCGGTTGCCGGAGTAACTTACAATTGGACAGTTCCTACCGATTGGGTAATTACCGCAGGCAATAATTCTACTTTAGGGCAAATAACAGTTACTTCCGATGCTACTTCCGGCAGTATTGTTGTTACACCTTCTATAAACGGTTGTGCAGGCCCTTCCCGTTCTCTTTCGGTTTCAACTTCATCTACTATTCCTGCTCATGTGAGAGTAGCTTCTTCTTCCCCTGCTTTTTGTGCAGGTGTGAGCCAAACATTTACGGCTTACCCAACCAATGGAGGAGCTTCGCCTACCTACCAATGGTATAAAAATGGAACTCTAGTAGACACCAACAGTGCTACTTATACCACTTCACCTAGTGCAGAAGATAGAATTTGGGTAGAAATGACCGCCAGTGGCGGGTCGTGCGTGTGGCCGTTGGTGGCAACTTCAAACCTTGCTTTAGCTAAAAATCTTGCTTACGATAGATCTTTGGTTTGGGCAGAAACTTTTGGCACTACCGGTTCATCTAGTGTAACCACCCATACCGACTATTCTCATTTTTCTAACTCCGATTTTACGGTTTCTCCGGGTATCTATACCGTAGATATTAGAACTACAGTGCTTTCTCCGAGTGGAGGTAGTAATATGTTTTTTGTGGGAACGGGTTCGGCTCCTGCAGGTAAGCGTGTGGTAACCATTTCAAATATCAATACCACCAATGCCTATCCAAACAGGTTGGCATTTGAATACTATAAATCGGGTAGTTTTACGTATGTGGATAGTACCTTGTTTACCATAGAAATAAGTACAGACGGCACACAGTTTTTTCCGGTGTCGTATCCCCAGTTTTCAGGTTCCGGGCGTTGGGACTCTATTGTGTTAGACAATGTATTGCCAAAGGCAAGCAATGTGCGGTTGAGATTTTCTAGCAATATGGGAGGCTCTGCTCCGCCACGTATAGACAATATGCGCTTATATAAATACGAAACGGCATCGGCTACTGTAACTGCCGGAGGACCTACCACTTTTTGTGCTCCGGGTAGCGTTGCATTAACTGCCAATCCTAGCAGCGGCAATGTGCTTACCTATTCTTGGACAGGTAGCAGCACCGCCAATAACATTACTGCCACAACTACCGGCACTTATGGGCTTACTATTACCGATGGGTTTGGTTGTACTTCAACCGCCAGCCAAGGAGTAACGGCTAATGTGTGTGGCGGCACTCAGTGGACAGGCAATACCAATACCAATTGGAACGAAGTTGGCAACTGGAGCAGTGGAATACCTGCTGCCAACGATGATGTAACTATTCCAAACGGCAGACCACACTACCCGGTGTTGGAAGTAGATGTAACCGTTGGAGATTTAACGGTGGCAACGGGTGCAAGTTTTGCCATTCCGGCAGATAAAGCATTAACCGTAACGGGCGTACTTACCAATAATGGTAATTTCACGGTTCAATCCGGTGGCAGTTTGGTGCAAGATAATGGTTCTACCTTGGCAGGCTCAGGCACCTTTACTGTAAAACGTGCTTTTGCAGGTGTGCAAGGTTCTAGATTTGTAGGTGCTCCTATTTACAATGTTGGTGTAAGCAGTTTTGGTATTTCGGCAAGCGGCACCAATGGCGCACAAGTTGTGCCTATTATTGGAAAATGCAATCCCGATTCGGTAGCACAAAATTCACCCATGGGGAGTATTTTGGAGTTGAAAGAAGATGCTACTCCAATAGATAATTGTTCTCACTCGTTGTGGTACGTGAAATCTGCCGGAACACTTACAAATGCAAGAGGCTATTCTATGTACACCAATGGTGGGCAAGTATTGAATTTTAAAGGAAAAGTAAATAATGGCACTGTAACTTATGGCGGATTAACACGCCAGAGCGGCTCTATTGGTGCTCCATACACACCTCCCGCCACACAAGGCAGCAGCACGCGCGGGTGGCATATTGTGAGCAATCCATACCCAAGCCCAATCAATTTAAAAGCTGCCGATTTAACAGCCATGGGCTTTGATGCACAAATACAAATGTGGCAACCAATCAGCGCATCGAGTGGCAACTGGATTGCCAGCGACCCATTAGATCCCGCAGGTTTAGATATTGCCGTTGCACAAGGTTTCCAAATAAGAAAAGCAACAGTAGGCGGCACAGCAGATTTTTCGCTGGATAATACGTTTAGAAAAAAGGGAAATCCAACCTTCCATAAAAACGGACCGCGCCAGCATTACCTGAATGTGGCTTTGGCAGGCAGCAATGGCGAATTAGATGCTACTATGGTTTATTTTTACCAAGGCGCTACCGATGCTTTTGATAGTGAGTTGGATGCCAACAGGCTAAGCCCAAGTTGGAGTGTGCCAATACTTTACACAGTAGCTGCCAGCGAAAGAATGCGCTACAATGCTTACGAAGAATTGAATCCGGGTGAAACAAAATCGGTTCCTCTGGGTGTGCATAGTGCTGTTTCCGATAATTTTTCTTTGGTGTTTAGCGATGTGGCAACCTTAACAAGTGCAGGCATTACCGCTACGCTCGAAGATACCAAAGAACAAACCTTTACGCCTATCTCCGAATCGTTGAATTACAGCTTTACAAGAACCTTTGGTGAACCAAACGAGCGCTTTGTATTACATTTCAATAAAGCTAATGAAGTAAGCGGCATACACACCGCCCAAGCCGGTAAGGTGCAGGTATATCCAAACCCAAGCGCAGGTTTAGTTACCATTGCTATGGGTAAGCAACACGGATTTGAAAAAATTCAACTTTTTGATGTGGCAGGAAAAGTAGTACTGTCTATTCCAGTGGCGGCTCAAGACGAAAATAAAATGGTGGATATTGCTATGCTTCCATCGGGTGTTTACACATTGAGAGCCACAGGCAGCAGCCACTTTGTTTCGAAATTGATAAAAGAGTAAGTAATACTATAATTGCAGATTACATGAAAAATAGTTCATTAAAAATACTTTTTGTAGTGCTTTTCTTTTGTAGTTGCACTACTGCTGTTATAGCGCAAATTGTGCCGCCCAACCAAGGGCAAAATAATAATCCGCAAGCAGCTCCTATAGATGGGGGCGCAGTGCTGCTTTTGGCAGGTGCCGGATTGTATGGCGCAAAAAAGATGAGAAACAACAGAAAGAAAAAAGCTGAAGAGGCGTAGTAAAATTTGCTTGTGCCAACCCACAACAGTCGCACGCGAAGAATAATTATCAATAGCTTATTTATAGCTGTAGTATATGTGTTGGCAGTATGCACGTATATGGTGCTTACTGCTGCTGCTTGTTGGTTGTTGGGTCAAAAAGCGATACCTACTTACAACGAAATTTTAAATCTTAATAGAGATTACGATTACTGGTCGAAACCACGCGTGATTGTGGCTTTTGGTTCAGCACCCATATTGATGTTGCTTATGGGAGTATTGCTGTTGCGATTTTCGAGAATAAGATACCGTGTTCGCCCGATGCGCTTTTTTCTTTTTTGGTGGAGTATTGCTTGTATAAATTTCTTCCTTACTAATTTGGTAATTGTTCCGGCATCGCATATTTCATTTTTGTGGGGTGCTTTTCAGGGTTTTGCCACTATTGCTGCTTGGTTTTATTTGCCTTTTGGGGCGGGCTTGGCAATTGCAGTAGTAGGGCTGCTTTTGGCAATGGGTTTTGGCTTTTTTATACGGCAAAGATTTTTCAGGTATTATTTTCCCGTAGGGCAAGAAGATGATTTTTCTATTGCCATTGGGCGAGCTTATTTTTTAGAAATGTTTTGGTTGCCATTAGCTTTGGCAGTGGTGCCGCTTTTATTGCTTACAAACGAGTATTCGATTTCGCTGCACCTTTGTATTCTTTTGGTGTATGTGTGTTTTGGTATTGGTCTAAGCATAAAAAAGCAGAGCCACTTTATCTTAGATGGCGATGCTGACCATAATGTATATCAACACATTTTTTAAAAAGCTCCATAGCAACCAAGTATGCAATGTATGCGAATTGTAATAGCGAGCCATGATGCCATAAATTGTTATCATTGTATATCAATCAAAAAAACTCTTTTATGCAGAAGTTCTACGCTTTGTTGGTTGCTTGTGGTTTGTGGGGCACAGCTACTTATTGCCAATCTTTTACTCCCGGAAATATAGTGGTGGTGCGAGTTGGCGATGGTTCCGTTTCTTTAGATAGCAAATCGCAACCTGTTTTTTTAGATGAGTATTCCGTTACAGGGCAGTTGGTGCAATCAAAAGCATTGCCTACTGCTACCAATGGCAATCACCATAGATTAACGCTTAGTGGCTCTGCTGTTTCTGAGGGCGCTTTAACGCTTTCTGCCAATAAGCAGTATTTGTGTTTGGCAGGGTACGATACTACTGTTGGTGCTGCCAGCGTTACCTCATTATCGGTTGGCAGAGTGGCTGCAATCGTAGATGCAAATGGAAATATAAATACCCAAACGGGCATAGTGGCAGGAAGTGCCTATAAAACCAGTAATATTAGAGGTGCTGCAACCAATGATGGTACCGGTGTTTGGTTTAGTGGTGCAGGAAGTAGCTCTTCGGGCGGCACTTACTATGTACCCGCAGATAGCTTTACCGCCACGCCAACTAAAATAAGTGCTGCTCCAACCAATACAAGAGTTGTAAATGTTTTTGGTGGGCAATTGTATCTTTCTTCTGCTTCCAGCACTTTTTTTGGTGTTAGCGAAGTGGGTAGCGGCTTGCCAACTACTTCAGGGCAAACCACTACCTCTTTAAGTGGTGTAAACGATAGCTCCAGTTATGCTTTCGTGCTATTTGATGTAGATGCTACCGAGCCGGGCAACGACTTGCTGTATTTGGTAAATGATAACACAACTAAGGGTGGTGTTCTTAAATACAGCAAAGTAGCAGGAACATGGGTAAGCAATGGTAGATTGGCTTCATCTAATTCTTTTAGAGGTTTGGCGCTTATAGAGGCATGCGGAAGCGTAAGCGGATATGTGGCTTCTCAAGATTCTATTTGCGCATTTACCGATATGGCTGGATACAATCAACCTATAAATGCTAGCATTACGGCATTGGTGGGCAAAGCAACCAACACTGTTTTTAGAGGTATTGCTTTTGCTCCAGGCACCAGCGCAGGCAGCGCCCCGGTTGCATCTTTGGGAGCTACTACAAACGTAAAATGTTTTGGAGACTCTACAGGTAGTGCTACTGTGAATGTAACAGGCGGAACCGGAACCATAACGTACGCATGGAGCGATAACGGTACAGGTGCAAGCAGAAACAATTTACAGCAAGGAGTTTACAGTGTAACAGTATCGGATCAACTGGGCTGCACCACTGTAGTAACCAATATCGGCATTACGCAGCCGGCAGCAGCATTAGGAGCCAATGTGGCTAAGTTAGATGTTGCCTGCTTTGGCGAGAGCAACGGCTCAATTGTTATTGCAGGTACCGGAGGCACGGCACCATATCAGTACGCTTGGAGTAGCGGCAATGGTACTAATCTGGCAGCAGGTGTATATACCATTACCGTTACCGATACTAACAATTGCCAACTTGTAAAAACCGATACCGTGAAACAGCCTACACCATTAGTATTGAATGCGGTGAAAGGAAATATAACTTGTGGCAGCACCAATAATGGTTCTTTAGCTTTAAACACAGCAGGCGGCAATGGCGGCAATACATATTTGTGGAACGATAATGATACTACGGTTAGTAGAAGTAATTTAACAGCAGGCGCTTATAGTGTAACCGTAACCGATAGTAAAGGATGTACAGCAGAGCGAAAAGATACCATTTTGCAAACTGCAAATTTAAACGTAACGGGCACAGCTACAGATGTTGCTTGCTATGGCGGTAGTAATGGTGCTATTTCGGTAGTAACAACCGGAGGTACCGGCAACTATAATTACACATGGAGCAGCAGTGCAAGTGGGGCAAATCCTACAAACCTTGCAGTAGGTGTTTATACAGTTACGGTAGATGATGGAACCGGCTGCACAGGCACACAAACCTTTACCGTTGCACAACCCGATTCGCTGAATTTGAGTGGGCAGGTAACAAACGTAAGCAGCGCAGGAGGTGCTGATGGTGCTATTGTACTTACAGTAAGCGGAGGCACTCCTAATTACGATTACGATTGGGGAAATAGCGTTGTTACCAAAGATCGCAGTAACCTAACTGCAGGTACTTACACCGTTACTGTAACGGACGATAAGGGCTGTACCCAAAGCAGTGCTTTCACCGTTTCGCAACCAACAGGTTTAAAAGAAATTGGAGAAATAATTTGGGTGAAAAATGCAGGAACCAGTGGCGGAAATGTTTGGTTTGAAGTAAATACCGTAACCACTTGCGATGTACACATTTCTACTTTTACTGCAAATGGAACATTGGTGGCGCAGCAAACGGTTAAAGACGTTAGCAGCCAGTTGGTTGCCATCAATACCGAAAGTTTTGTTGCGGGAATGTACTTTGTGCGTTTCAAAGCCGAAGGAAAAACAGTTACCGTAAAAATAGCTGTAAGTAAACAGTAAGAAATATGGCATCTATTTTTTCTAAAATTGTTGCAGGCGAAATTCCTTGCTATAAAATTGCTGAAGACGAAAAGCACTTGGCATTCTTAGATGTTTTTCCTTTAGTGAAGGGGCATGTGTTGGTTATTCCCAAGCAAGAAGTAGATAAGTATTTTGATTTAGATGACAACACCATCGTTTCGCTCAACTTGTTTGCAAAAAAAGTAGCCATTGCATTAGAAAAAGCAATTCCGTGTAAGAGAGTAGGCGTTGCCATTATTGGGTTAGAAGTACCGCATGTACACATTCATTTAGTACCGTTGAATGCCATGCGCGACATAGATTTTACGCAGCCAAAGCAAAAATTTGCACCCGAAGAAATGGATGCTGTGGCAGCAAGCATTAGGCAATATTTAACCTCCTGATTTTTAGTTGTATTCTTGCAGTATGGAAGCATCTGCTATTCTTCAAATTCTTTCTATAACCATACCGGGCGTATTGGTATTGCTAACAGCCTATTTGGTATTGAAACAATACACCAAAAAAGAGCTTGAAGCCAAACTGCTGGAAATAAAACTTAAAGACTCCAAAGAGTTGAAAGTGCTGCGGTTGCAAGCTTATGAACGCTTGGCATTGTTTTTAGAACGCATATCGCCATTTGCATTGGTGGCGCGTTGTATAGAGCCGGATATGGCAAGCCACGAACTACAATACGCTATCGTAAAAACTGTTAGGGCAGAATTTGAGCACAACCTTTCGCAACAAATTTATGTGAGCGATAACTGCTGGAATTTAATTGTGCAATCTAAAGATGAAATTATTAAAACCATCAATTTAGTAAGTGCACAAGTAAATGCCGGAGCGAGCGCACAAGAGTTGAGCCGCATTATTTTTCAGGCTGTTGCCAATGCCAATGTGCCAATGCCAACCCAGCAGGCACTCGATTTTTTAAAGGCCGAAGCCCGCGAAACATTTTAATGCCACGTATGAGTTTGCTCGAATCTTTTTCTAACGGAAAGAAAAAATTGGCGGTACTTATAGACCCGGATAATTACAACGAGCATTCCTTAAAATACATAGTTGAACTTGCCGAAAGCAATAAAGTTGCCTATTGGTTGGTGGGTGGCAGTTTATTATATGGTTCAAATTTTGAGAGCACAATAAAGTTTTTAAAAACAAACAGTGTGATTCCGGTAGTTATATTTCCGGGAAATTCATTTCAAGTAAGCGGAAATGCCGATGGTATATTGTTTTTAAGCCTTGTAAGCGGACGAAATGCCACCTATTTAATTGAACAGCAAGTAATAGCTGCTCCTGCAGTAAAACAAGCAAACATAGAGGTAATTCCTACCGCTTATATTTTGGTAGAAGGCGGGAAAACATCTACCACTTCGTACATTACACAAACAATTCCTATTCCTGCCGATAAGCCTGAAATTGCTGCCACCACAGCCTTGGCAGCATCGTTTTTAGGCATGAAAGCAGTATATTTAGAAGCAGGCAGCGGAGCCTCCAACCCGGTAAATGCAGTTATGATTGAAGCCGTAAAAAATGCGGTGCAACTTCCGGTAATTGCCGGAGGAGGCATTGTGAATGCAGCAACAGCCTTGGCAGCATTTAATGCCGGAGCCGACATGGTAGTAGTTGGCAATATCTTAGAGCGCCAGCCTGAAGTTTTAAACCAAATAGGTGCTATTCTTTAAGCTGAGCAGCCATTGCTTATGAAGAAAGATTAAATACCTGTATCATATCTTGTTGCAGGTAAAATTGCTCGCGTAAATTCCCGGAAAAAACCGGAGTGGCAATTCCATTTGCTAATAAGCAAGGTGCGGTAATTAGGCGCACTTCGTCTGCAACATTTGCTTGTAAAAAAGCATGTGCGGTAGCAGGGCCGCCCTCTACAATTACCGATTGTATATTCCTTAAAAAGAGTTGATGCAGTATTTGCTCAGGCACATTTTGTGTAAACTCAATTTGCTGTAGCTCTATATGTTCCTTTTGCAGTGAATGTGTTTGGTTAAAAACCAAGGTGTTGGCATCGGTGCTAAAAATATTGCTCGAATCGGGTACTTCGTTTTTTTTATCAACAAGAATACGCAAAGGGTTACGGCCTTTCCAGAGGCGAGTGGTGAGTTGCGGATTATCTATAAGTGCTGTATTTTTTCCTATAAGAATTGCCGCTTCTTGGCTGCGCCAGCGGTGGCTTAATTGTTTAGAAATATCGTTGGTAAGCCATTGCTGTTGTTTGCCCTTTGGTGCCATAAAGCCATTGGCACTTTGCGCCATTTTTACAATTACAAACGGGCGTTTTTTTTGATGAAAAGTAAAGAACCTGCGGTTGAGTACAGCACATTCTTGCGGTAGAATGTTTTCTATAACTTCTACTCCTGCTTGGCGCAAGCGAGCAATGCCGGAGCCTGCCACCAATGGGTTGGGGTCGGTACTGCCAACTACTACTTTTTTAATTTGCTGCTCTAATACCAGCAGTGTACAAGGCGGTGTTTTTCCGGTGTGGTTGCAAGGTTCTAAATTTACATACAGTGTGCTTTCTGCAATAAGATGGCGCAGTTCCGGTTTTACAGATTGAATGCAATTTACCTCTGCATGAGCAGCACCATATTGCCTATGCCAGCCTTCTCCAATAATAGTTTGGTTATGCACCAACACGGCTCCCACTAATGGATTGGGAGCTACGTTTCCTAAGCCGTTTTGCGCCAGTAGCAGGCATCGGTGCATGTATATTTCGTGTGCATTCACGCATCAAAAGTGTTGTTTTTTTAAAAGAATTCAGGTGCAAAACACAAAATATAACTGGTATGGTTTTACTTTTTGCTTCCAAGTGATTTGCATTTCATAAAATTGCGGCTAATTACAAAAACGATGATGATTACCATAGGAGAGTCCCCTTTAACGTTGCAGCAAGTTGAGCAAGTTTTATTTGAAAATGTAGCCGTAGAAATACCCGAATCTGTACTAAAGCGCGCTGAAGCCAATTTCAATTTTTTGCGGGAGTTTTCTTCCGATAAAGTTATTTACGGAATAAATACAGGCTTTGGGCCAATGGCACAGTATAAAATTCCTTATGCAGAGCGCCTTTCGCTTCAATATAACCTAATACGCAGCCATGCCGGAGGCAGTGGAAAGCCCATTGCGCCAGAGTTCTCAAAAGCCATGTTGCTAGATAGGCTTTCTACTTTGGCGTGTTGCAAAAGCGGTATCCACCCGGATTTGCTAAAGTTGATTGCAGCCATGCTGAATCGCAATCTATTGCCCGTAATTTATGAACATGGTGGCGTAGGTGCCAGTGGCGATTTGGTGCAGTTGGCACACATGGCGCTTGCTATTATTGGTGAGGGCGAAATTTTTTACAATGGTAAAATTACACCTGCTGCAGAAGTGTTTGAAGCCGAAAAACTCACCTCTTTTGCCATACGGTTGCGCGAAGGTTTAGCGCTTATGAATGGCACTTCGTGTATGACGGGAATTGCTCTTGTAAACATAATTCGAGTAAAGAAATTGGTTAATTGGAGTGTACTGTTTTCTGCCACTATAAATGAAATTTTTAGAGCCTATAACGATCATATTTCGGAGTCGCTCAATGCTGCTAAACTTCACAGTGGGCAAGCAGCCATTGCTGCGGCATTAAGGAGTGTATTGGCGCAGAGCACGCTCATTCGCAGCCGCCATGAGTATTTATATACTTCTACCGATGAAACACATTTTAAGGAAAAAGTTCAGGAGTATTATTCTTTGCGTTGCACACCTCAAATAATAGGTCCTGTGTGGGATACACTTCTGCAAGCCGAACAAACAATTCTAAACGAGTTAAATTCGGTAAGCGATAACCCGATTGTGGACGATGCTTCGCAGAATGTTTTTCATGGAGGAAATTTTCATGGCGATTATGTGGCGCTCGAAATGGATAAGCTTAAAATGGCAGTTACCAAACTTTCTATGCTGGCAGAGCGCCAGCTCAATTATTTACTCAACGATAAATTGAATGGCAAGCTGCCTCCGTTTATCAATAACGCAGTAATTGGTTTAAACTTTGGCATACAAGGCATTCAATATACGGCCACATCTACTGTGGCTGAAAACCAATCGCTTTCAACGCCCGTTTATGTACACAGCATTCCTAGCAACAACGATAACCAAGATATTGTAAGCATGGGTAGCAATGCAGCGCTCATGGCGGCACGCGTAATAGAAAACACTTTTGAAGTGTTGAGCGTGCATGCTTTAGCCATTGCCGAAGCCATAGATAGCCTTGGGCTTGGTGGGCAGCTTTCGCCACAGCCAACGTTGTTTTACAAGGGCATAAGAAAGGTAATGCCCGCTATTGCTAAAGATGCGCCTTCGTTTAAGGCGTTGCGGGCAATTCAACTATATTTAAAAGAGGAAAACATAGCAGTGGTATAGTTTTGGGTGCTATTTACCATCTATTGTTTTTTTGTATTCCGAAGGTGTCTGCCCCGTAATGTTTTTGAAAATATTATTGAAAGAAGATTTGGAATTGAAACCACTATCGAAAGCAATTGCAAGCAAAGTAAGGTGGTTGAAATTAGGATTGGCAACCCTTTGCTTAAACTCTTCTACTCTGTATTCGTTTACAAAATTGAAGAAGTTTTTATGCAAGCCTGTATTGATAATAAAGGTAAGGTGATGCTTTTGTATATTTATTTTATCGGCTAAATCTTGTATAGTAAGTTCGGGATTTCTATAAGGTTTTTCGGCATCCATAAATGCAAGCAGGCGCTCAATTACACGCTCCATTTCGGGTTCGCTTACCAAAGGTTTTTTAGCAATGGAATCGCTGTTGGGTATGGCATTTTCTTCAATAGTTTCAATATCAATATTCTCTTCTAAATTTTTGCTGGCGGTAATGTGGTTTTCTTCTAAGATGGTTTTTAATTCTTTGGTGGTTTGCAGTTGTTCTTCATGGCTTATGGTAAATGGCGATGTGGTTTCTCTGCGTACCGATGTGTGAAACAATCCTTTTTCCTGCATGCCAAAATAACTAACGGCATACGCCAATAAAATTAGGCCCACGCCAGAAAGAAAGTCGAGGTTAAATACTTTTTGGTAGTGCACGGCATTCCAGCCTCCGGCAAATAGAAACACACCATTGCTAACAATAAAAGTAATGTTTACAAAACGCAGCCAGTAAATGCGTTGTTTCCCCGATTCAAACGAAAACTTATGGCGAAAATTTTTGAAAAACAAACGTATTTGCACCGAAGTAAGCGTGCTATACACCACTACCGAACCAATAATACCAACGGCAAACAAGGCGCGAATCCATAGGTGTTCATCGTTTGCCAGATAAGTGCTTTCGGCAAACGACACCCGCTCGCGGCAATAGCCGAAATAAACAATGGTGCTGATAAGAAAGGGTAGAAAATGTTTAAGGTCTAAGAACTTAAAACGAGCATCGTCATCGGTTAAAAAACGAGTGTATAAATACATGAATGGGCCAAACGTGAAGGGGATGAGTCCGGTGGCGAATTCGGCATCGAAATACTCATCGTGGTAAAGTTTTAAAATAAGCACAAAGAATTTTAGTGCCATAACCAGCAGCCACCACAACAATATTTTTTCGTGTGTGGCTTTATGCTGGCGCATAAGCAATACAAATGCGGCAAAAACGCATTGCGATGCTCCTATGTATAAAATTCCCTCGTTCATACTGTTTGGTGTCTTCGGTTGGTAAGGATTATTTTCTTCGTGCTACGGCATGGAGCAGTTCGGGAGGAATAGATTTGGTCCAGCTTTTAGTTTTGCTTAAAAACCATAAAATCCACCAATGCCCGCGCACACGCAATACTCCTTCCTCGTTAATCCACATTTTGCTGCGGTAGGTATTTCCGTTTTCAAAATTGTAAATTCTGCCACTTTCCCATTCTTTATCTCCTGCATCGTATTTGTAATCGCAAAGTATGTTTGTGCCAATTAGTTTTCGGGAGCGCAATTTAGAGTTGCTATTCATTACATCGCGCTTATAGTTGTCGTATTCATCTAAGGAATCTTTCAACCACACAATTTTACCTTGAAAAAGGTTGTTGGCATCTTCAAAAATATAGATAATAATATCGTGCTCTTCATTCATCCAGTAGCCAAGTATCTTTTCTTTATCGCCTCGTATTTTTGCAAAAAGCAGGAGAGAAAGAAACATAAATGCCATTACAGAAAAAGTGCGTTTCATACAGTGTAGAAAAAATTATAGAGTGCAAATGTAGAAATCGAGACTTTGTGTGAGGGCAATAAGAAGTCTAAACTCCCAACGGTACTGCCCAATTTGGCAATTAAAACGCCTCTAATAAATTGAAATTCAATTGGTTTTAAAGTTTAGACCTGCTGCTTTGTCTTAATTGTGTACTGCGGGCGTTTGAGGTGGTTGCGGCAACCTTTTTTGCAGTAAAAATTCACCATGAGTACTGTACTAAAAAATTTGCCACACACCACCAAAGAACTAATTGCTTTGTTAAAAATACAAGGGAGCAGTTCGAGCGATGTAGATTTAAGAGCAGCAGCATTTCAAATGGCCGATATAGAATTTTGCTATGCTGCATTGAATAAAGTATCGCGCTCGTTTGCAGTAGTTATTCAGCAATTACCTGCAGCATTGCGCAATCCAGTTTGTATTTTTTACCTCACCCTGCGCGGTTTAGATACTATTGAAGACGATATGAATTTGCCGCTGCCGCAGAAACTGCACCTGCTGCAAAATTTCTACAAGCAGTGCGGCAACGAATCGTTGCAACTCGAAAATATTGGCGATACGCCCGATTACCGTTTGTTGCTGCTGCATTATTACAAAGTGGCGCGGGCATTCAATAAGTTGGAACCCAAGTACCGTGAAGTTATTACAGATATTTGCCGCAAAATGGGCGATGGTATGGCACAATTTGCCACAAGCAAGTTGCATACGCAAGACGACTACAACTTGTACTGTCACTATGTTGCAGGTTTGGTTGGCTATGGGCTTTCTGGTTTATTTTCGGCTTCGGGTAAAGAAGACACACAATTAAAAAACCAACTCGGCATTTCTAATGCTATGGGTTTAATGCTTCAAAAAACAAACATTATACGCGATTATTTTGAAGACCTTTTGCAGCAGCGTATTTTTTGGTATAGCGAAGTATGGCAAAAATATACCGATGATTTTTCGTGGTTCAGCAAAAACCCACAGCACCCAAAATCGTTGGCCTGCTTAAACGAATTAGTGGTCGATGCACTTACGCATGTGCAGGATTGTTTTACGTATTTGCGGTTGTTGCAAAACAAAGAGGTGTTTAGGTTTTGCGCTATTCCGCAGGCTATGGCGCTGGCTACTTTGGCAGAGGTTTACAACAATGCGGCTGTGTTTACCTCTACGGTAAAAATTCGCAAGCCGCAAGCGGCATCTATTATGGTTTACACCAACGATATGAGCGATTTTCAAAAGTTTGCAGAGCAGGCGCTATCGCTAATTGAGAGCAAAACCACTTCTAATACACCATTGGGTGCGCAGGTGCTGAGCCAAGTGGCTGCAATAAAAACCACACTGTACAAACCGCAGCCTTACCAATGGGAAACACCTGCTACCATTACAATTGAACAAACAGTTTTCTTTTAGCAATGAATGCCGATTCAACATTTGATATTGCCATTGTAGGCGCAGGAATTACCGGAGCTTCGCTGGCTGCTTATTTGCGGCAAAGCAGACTAAAAATTCTATTGGTAGAAAAAGATTGGCGCGAGCAAGACCGCATTGTGGGCGAACTATTGCAACCGGGAGGCGTAGAGCAGCTTAAAGCCATGCAGCTGGAACATTGTTTAGAAGGCTTTGATGCACAAGCAGTGTCGGGCTATGCAGTATTTAAAAACAACGAACACTTTACGGTTGAATACCCAAAAGACGCAGCAGGAAATAACCTTATGGGGCGCGGATTTCACAATGGTAAGTTTGTAGAAAAAATAAGAGCGGCAGCCAAGCAAGGCACTAATGTTACTTGTGTAGAAGGTGAAGTGGCAGGTTTGGAACAAACAGAAACACACGTAACGGGCATTAGAGTAAGGTTAAAAAACTCCGATAGCGAAGTGCTTTTTACGGCAGCACTTACAGTAGTTAGCGATGGTATTTTTTCGGTGTTTAGAAACCAACTTTGCGAAATACAAAAGGAAGTGAGTGGCTATTTTTTAGGCTTGGTATTAAAGCATTGCAGTCTTCCATTTCCAAATCATGGTCATGTTTTTGCAGGAGGAAAAACTCCATTTTTGGCATACCCTATTAGCAGCAGCGAAACGCGTATGCTCATAGATTTTCCGGGAGGCGAAGCACCGCGCAAAGGCGCGCTGTTGAATACCTATTTGCAGGAGCAAGTGCGCCCGTTTTTACCTAAAATGATGTATCCTTCTTTTGATGCTGCCATACAAGAGGGAAAGTTTAAGGTAATGCCCAACCACTATTTGCCGGCAAAACCGAAGTATAAAGCGGGAGTTGTAATTATGGGCGATGCGCTTAATATGCGCCATCCGCTTACGGGCGGAGGAATGACGGTTGCTTTTTCTGATGTGAAACGCTTGGGCGATTTACTGCTATCAATTCAGGAGAGCAGCGTTTTTACCAAGGCGAATATTTTGGCAGCAGTTAAAAACTTTTACGAGCAGCGCAGCAGCTCCGATGCTACCATCAATATTTTAGCAAATGCACTGTACAAAGTGTTTTCGCACGAAACGCTGAGCCAAGCGTGTTTCGATTACTTAAAGCAAGGTGGAAAGCAAGCTGCCCAGCCGGTGGCATTGCTATCTGCTGTTTCGCGGAAACGCAGTTTGTTGCTGCGGCATTTCTTTGCGGTTGCGGTGCAAGGAGCCGGAGGAAAAGTATTACAGCGGCCAACTGTATCTAACTTAAAGCAATCGTTTGGTATGTTTAGCGATGCAGTTAAGATTGTTTCGCCCTTGCTTATAAATGAGCAGCCCGGAAAGGCAGAAAAAATGGCGCTTTGGATAGGTAATAAAATTTTTGCGTAAGCAAAGTGCAAGTGTTATTCTGTTGCTGCTATGGCGGTGGTTTGCTGTTCGTAAGCTAATATGGCTTTTGCCATTTCATCTACGTGCATTTTTACGGGATTAAAAGTAAGGTTGGCAGTTTCGTAAAAAGGTCTGCGCTGTACTAAACTCTTTTGAATAAAATCGCGCAATTCTTCACCGGAAAGGCTTGCAATGAGTGGCCTATCGCGGTGTTCTTGGCTGCGTAACCTGCTGAATAAAATTTCTTCGTTTACATCAAAAAAAACAGTGGTACCCAACGAGTTCATGTATTCCATATTGTCGTAAAAGCAGGGTGTGCCACCTCCGGTAGCAATAAGTTTTCCATCGTAGTTGAGCGAAATAAGCACATCGTGCTCAATGGTGCGAAACTCTTCTATTCCTTCTTTAAGTACCAGCTCCGATATGCTTTTTTTGATGCGCTTTTCTATTTCCCAATCAACATCAATAAACTCTAGTTTAAGTGCATTGGCAAGCCTTTTGCCGGTGCCGGTTTTGCCAGCACCCATAAACCCAACAATAAATACCGGCTTCATGTGTAGCGCTTGTTTTTACAAATGTAAAGCGCAAAATTTTGTTTTATTCAGCCATCCGTAAACCATTACAAGTTTAATGAATACGAAATAGGGCAATAGACTATTGGCGTTGTGTTTGCGCAGCGTTTTTATTTCATTACTTTTTCTTGATGGCGAATGCTTTCATTATGCACTTGCTGAAACATTTTTAGAATAAACTCTTCGGTTAAGCCTGCACGTTTGCTGTTTTCCAGCGTGCGTTTCACAATATTTGCCCACCGCTCTGCCTGGTGAATAGCTAAGCGATTTTTCTTTTTAAAAACGCCTATTTCTTCGCTAATGCTCATGCGCTCTCCCAGCAGTTCTACTATATAATCGTCTATGCGGTCTATGCGGGCACGCAATTCATAAAGGTGTTCAAAGCTGTTTTTTTCAATATTGGTTTCTTGTACCACCAGTGTATTGAGCAATGAACCAAGCGCTTCGGGCGTAAGTTGCTGTTGTGCATCGCTCCATGCCACATCGGGGTTAATGTGGGTTTCAATCATTAGTCCATCAAAACTCATGTTCATGGCTTGCTGTGCCAGCGTTTGCACCATATCTTGCTTGCCACCAATGTGCGATGGATCTACAATAATGGGAATTTGCGGGTAGCGCCTGCGCAGTTCAATTGGTATTTCCCACATGGGCGGATTGCGGTAAACACTTTTATCGTAAGTAGAAAAGCCGCGGTGAATGGCTGCCAGCTTCTTTATGCCCACATTGTAGAGCCGCTCTATGGCTCCTACCCAAAGATCGAGGTCGGGGTTTACCGGATTTTTTACAAAAACGGGAACGTTTACACCGCGTAAACTTTCTGCAATTTCCTGCACATTGAAAGGCGATACGGTAGTGCGGGCACCAATCCACAGTGCATCTATGCCCATTTTTAAACTTAGCTCTACATGCAGAGGATTGGCCACTTCTACCATTACAGGCAGGCCAACTTCTTTTCCTGCATTTTTTATCCAAGGCAACCCAACAGGGCCAACACCTTCAAAAGTATTTGGGCGCGTGCGCGGTTTCCAAATGCCTGCCCGCAGCATGTTTACCTGGGGTGCGTTGGCGGCTATGGCGCGTATGGTTTCGAGTACTTGCTGCTCTGTTTCTGCACTGCAAGGTCCTGCAATTACAAAGGGTGTTTTTGAAGTACTACTCCATTGTTGCAGCGGTGTAATTTCAAACGTAGGTTTTTCTAAAGCAGACATAAAGAATTTTTGCCGAGGCTAAGGTACAGTCTGGTTCTGAAAAAGGGTGGTAAAAAATGAATTTGAATAGAAATGGATGTTTGTATTTTACAGGTTTTCGATAGCAAGGTTAAAGCAGCATACATTGGAAGGTTAGGGCATGCAAGGCAAATAATACAATAGCAGACGGCTTAGTTAAGAAGTAAATCCTTCGCAAAACCAGAAGACTCCTCTATAGCCAATGCTTAGAGCAACAGAAAGATTTTAAAACTTATCTTAGCAACCATACAATTATAGAATGGCATTAAGCTGGAACGAAATAAAAGAGAGAGCATTAAAATTCTCAAAAGAATGGGCGGGCACATCAAACGAAGAAGCAGATGCAAAGCCATTTTTAGTTGAATTTTTTAACGTATTTGGCATTAGCAGCAAACGTGTTTCTACCTTTGAACACAGAGTAAAAAAGGCGGACAACAAAGACGGTTACATAGACTTGCTTTGGAAAGGAACGATTTTAATTGAAATGAAAAGTAAGGGCAAAAACCTCGATAATGCCTACCAACAAGCAAAAGAATATACACACGGACTGAAACAACACGAATTGCCAAAATATATTCTTGTTTCCGACTTTGATAGCTTTAGACTTTACGACCTTGAAGATGATAAAATCATAGAGTTTAAGCTCAAAGAGCTTGTAAAAAATGTTCAGCATTTTGGTTATATTTTAGGATATCAAAAAAAGGTTTACAAAGAGCAAGACCCTGCAAACATAAAGGCAGCAGAGCTAATGGGCAAACTGCACGATAGGCTCGAAGAAATTGGCTATACCGGACATCCATTAGAAGTTTACTTGGTTCGTATTCTGTTTTTACTTTTCGCAGAAGACACCACCATTTTCAACAAGCAGCAATTTCAAGAATATATAGAACAGCGAACAGCCGAAGACGGAAGCGACCTTGCTGCTAAATTGCAAGAGTTGTTTCAAGTATTAAATACACCAAGAGAAAGTCGTTTTAAAAACCTTGATGAACAATTGGCCGATTTTCCGTATGTAAACGGGAAACTGTTTGAAGAAAACCTGCCAATGGCAAGTTTCGACACAAAAATGCGCCAAGCATTGCTCAACTGTTGTTACATAGATTGGAGCAAAATTTCGCCTGCTATTTTTGGTTCCATGTTTCAAAGCGTAATGAACCCAAAAGAGCGCAGAAACCTTGGAGCGCATTACACCAGCGAAACCAACATTTTAAAACTCATTAAGCCACTTTTTCTCGATGAACTTTGGAAAGAGTTTGAGGCTTCGAGAGCCTCAGCCTCCAAACTCAAAGAATTTCATAAAAAATTGAGCAAACTTAAGTTTTTAGACCCTGCTTGTGGCTGTGGAAATTTCCTTGTAATTACTTATAGAGAGTTACGACTGCTTGAAATTGAAATTTTAAGAGTGTTGAACAAATCGGGTCAAGGATTCTTAGATGTTCGAGAAATTATTTGGTTAGATGTGGACATGATGCACGGAATTGAATACGAAGAATTTCCTGCACGAATTGCCGAAGTAGCCATGTGGCTTATCGACCATCAAATGAATATGCAAATAAGCCAGGAGTTTGGGCAATACTTTGTTCGTTTACCACTTAAAAAGGCTGCAAAAATTGTTCATGGCGATGCCTTAGAAACAGATTGGCAAAGTTTATTAAATCCGGTTAATGAGATTAACGTAATTGCAAAGCACGCCAATATTTATTTAGTTAAAGAACCTGCGGCTGAATACAAAACCGCCAATATTCAAGCAGAAACTTATACTGTTCACACAGGCAAGCCAGAACCAATAAATGAGATAAAGTTTAATTATATAATTGGTAATCCTCCTTTTATTGGTTCTAAGTTGATGACCCAATTTCAACGTAGCCAAATTGTAAAAGAATTTGACAATGCAGACGGTAGCGGAGTTTTAGACTATGTAACAGGTTGGTATATCAAAGCTGCTAAATACATACAAGACACCAAAATTAAGGTTGCTTTTGTTTCCACAAACTCTATCGTTCAGGGCGAACAAACGAGTATTCTTTGGAAGCAAATGCTAAACAAATACGGTATTAAAATTCATTTTGCTCATCGCACTTTTAAGTGGAGCAACGAAGCAAAAGGAAATGCAGCAGTGTATTGTGTGATAGTTGGTTTCGCTAACTACGATACTGCAAACAAAAGCATTTTTGAGTATGAAGATATTAGAGGCGAAGCCCACGAAATAAAAGCTAAAAACATCAATCCGTATTTAGTTGATGCGAAAGACATTTTAATCACTAAACGGACAAACCCACTTTGCAATGTTCCTAAAATCAAATTCGGTAATCAGCCAATAGATGGTGGTTTTTTGTTATTTAATGAAGAAGTAAAAAATGAAGCAATAAATCAAGAGTCTTTTATTTCAAAATATATTAGAAAATACGTTGGAAGCGTAGAATTTATAAATAATATTCCAAGATATTGTTTATGGTTAAAAGATGCTGAACCTTCTGATTTAAGAAAATCAACTTTCATTTCAGAAAGACTAAAAGGTGTAAAATCATTTAGAGAAAATAGTACACGAAAGGACACAAGAGAATTAGCAAACAATTCTTCGCAGTTTGCTTTTGTTTCACATAGTGAAAGTGAATACATAATTATTCCAAGCGTTTCGTCTGAGAAAAGAAGATATATTCCGATTGGCTTTATGCCATCAAATATTATTGCAAGTAACTTATGTTTAATAATTCCTAATGCAACAATATTTCATTTTGGAATTTTGACTTCAGAGATGCATATGGCTTGGGTTCGCAATTTGTGTGGAAGACTAAAAAGTGATTATCGATATTCAAACTCTGTAGTTTACAATAATTTTCCTTGGCCAGAAAATCCAACTGAAAAACAAATTAAAGCTATTGAAACAGCAGCTCAAAAGGTTTTAGATGCAAGACTACAATTTCCTAACAGTTCACTTGCCGACCTTTACGACCCATTGACAATGCCACCAGTTTTAATTAAAGCACACAATGAGTTAGACAAAGCCGTTGACTTGGCTTACCGTCTGCAAGCCTTCACAACGGAAGCAAATAGAATGGAATTTTTATTTGAACTCTACGGGAAATACACGGCAGACCTTTTTACAAAAGAGAAAACTAAAAAGGCTAAAGCAAGGGCTTGGTAAAAACAAAACGATACAGCCGTAAAGAGCGCCATTAGCTACCAATGGTTAGTAAAAGAGTAATCTAGTTATTCAAGTTATAGTAGAAAAAAGGGCGAGGAGAATACTATATAAATTCTCCTCGCCCTTCTGCATTAAGCGCAAAGGTGCTTATTATTCTTTAATGAATTTTAAGCGAGTAGAAACTCCGTTGGGTGCTTTTAATTCTATGAAATAGAAGCCGGATGTTAGCTGTGCAATATCTAAATTCAAATTGTTTACTACGGTTGTTTGCATTACCACATTGCCGGAGAGGTTGTAAACATGCAGTGCTAGTTCTTCGTTGCTCGATGTGGTAACATTAAGTAAATGGTTTGCCGGATTGGGATAAAGCTGCGCGGAAAGCAATTCTATGTGGTTTATACCAACGGTTTGTTGATTGCAAACGGTGTAAGGCTCTTTTCCGGTGGTGCCGTCTGTAGCCACAAAATGCACACAGTTATTCATCAAATAAAATGGTTGGTATAAATCTATATCGAAATTGCTGCCTGACGTTAATTGCTGCAAGCTGTTGGCAGTGCCTTCGCTGCGATACAAGTTAAAAGTGCCATTGCTGTTGGAGCCGGCAAAGTAAAAGTAGTTAGAGGTTGCCAATACCAAATCGCCAACAGAGTAAAATTGAAGATTGTTGTTAGAAACTGCTGCAGTTCCGGCAGATGTGCCATCGCTGAGCCAAACAGAAGTGGTGCCGGAGGTGGATGCAGCAATAAATGCCAACTTGTTTTTGAATACAGTAATTTTTGAAAGCAAATCAGGCCCTCCGGCAGAAGGTAATTTTACGGTATTGGTTCCGTTGGCAGTTCCGTCTGTTTTCCAAAGTGTGTAGCTCTCGTTGGTGGCATAGGCATTAAAGTATAAAGCGCCATTCCACACTACAAAATCTTTTGGATAGCCATCGCCTGTAGCTAAATCTTTTACTAATTGGGTTCCGTTGGTAGTGCCATCTGTAACCCAAAGTTCTCTGCCATCTACTGTGCGGTATGCAGAGAAGTATAGTTTGCCGTTGAACAATGTAAAGTAGGTGGGGTTGCTACCAAAGAAAGCTCCCAACGAGTTATTGGATTCAATATCTTTTAAGATAGTTGTGCCGGCTTCGGTGCCATCTGTTTTCCAAAGTTCTGCGCCATAGGTAGAATCGTTGGCGCTAAAAACAAGTATGTTTCCGAGTTTCCCAAAGTTGCTGTTAATGCTAATGTTTGAAATGCCATTGCCGGAGCCGGGATTGATGTCTTTTACCATTTCTGTGCCTGCTGTGGTTCCATCTGTTTTCCAAAGTTCGAAACCGTGTGTTTCATCGGCTCCGATAAAATAGAGATGGTTGCCCAAGGCTGCGCTGCCTGCTCCAAAAGAAATTAAATCAACTGTGTTTAACTGTTTAATTAGTGTGTAAGAAGAGTTAGTACCCGAGGTTTTGTACAGGGCACTTCCATCGGTAAAATTTCCTGCCGTAAATATCAATTCGTTGTTTAAAAATCCATAGAGGTTAAATACGTTGAAATTTACATCACCCAATAGTTTTTCAGTTCCGCCTGTGGTGCCGTCTGTTCTGTAAAGTGCTCTGTAAGTTCCAATTTCATCAGCAGTAAAATAGAGATAGCCGTTGTGCATAATTGCGTTTTCATAGCCGGGCTCGGAGCCGTCTTGTCCGCTTCTTATATCTTTTAGAATTTGTTGGGCATAGGTGCTGTAAGTAAAGTACAGCAACATGGTAAGCAGTAAACTTCTTTTCATAAACCTTTGTTTTATTGCTGCAAAAAAGAAGTGTAACAAGTATATTTTACATGGTGAAAGTGTGGCGTTTGTGATGGCAATTATTTTTCCATTTTACTTATTTGTAACCGCAACCATTTGTGAATTGTTTTGCTGAAACGTGTAGTATCTTGGCGAAGTTCGTGGGTTTGTTTTTTTAGTTTGTGTAGTTCTTTGGCGTATTTTTCTTTTTGATGCCTAAGCGCATGTGTGGCAAGCAGTTGTTGCATAGCTTTTACCAGTGCTTTATCGTAGGCTTCTATGGGTTTTCGGAATCTAAAACTCTGCAAGATGTTTTCTAGTTCACGCGCTGCTAAATCAAAATCGTTTAGTTGATAGTAAACCATAGAATATACCATTCTATAAAAGTAGTATTCGTTTTCGGGGCGTTTAGAAATATCGTGATCTAATAGCAGAAAGGCTTCTTTGGGCTTGTTTTCAAACAGTAAAGCCATAGCTGTGAAATATTGAAATCGGTATTTTAGTTTATGGTTGCCGGCAATGGCTGTTTGGTGTTGCTTGGCAATGTCTATAAAATATTTGTGATGCCCCATTGCAAGCGCGTTGATACAATAGTTGAAAAGAAGTTCAATATTTATTTGTGCGGGAGTGCAAGAAGCAATGGCTTTTTTATAGTAATGGTGTGCCTTTTCGTGCTGCTCGTGTAGAAAATATTCAAGTGCAATATTGCCATAAATAGTAGCTGTGTCGCGCTTTTTTTCTTCTCGAAGCACAATAATTTTGGGGTGTATTTTTAAGGCAGCAAGTAGGGTTTCAATCTTTTCTTCACCTTTTTGCAGATAGCTTGCAGCAATTAGTTTATTGTATTGAATAATGAGTGCAGCTTCTGCCAAAAGCGGTAGTGCTTTTAATGAAGGTAAAGACTTAGATGTTCCTTGCAGTTGCTCTAAAACTCTTTGTGAATAGTGCAGGTGAAGGGTGTTTATACTCAGTGTTTCTTCTGATAGCGAAGTTAATGCTTGGTTTTCTAATTGCAGTAGGTGTATTATTTCGTTATAGGTTTTAATGCTTATTTCTTTAAACCTAATTAGGAACTTGCTTTTGAGAGAATACAGTTTGGCAAGTGTTTCAAATTTTCCTGCTTGGGAGGCTTGTTTTAATGCAGTGTTGAAATAAGTATTAAAAAGTGCTTCGTTGCCTGTTTCTGCAATGTGTTGCAGCAGGTTTATTTCTTTTTGTAAATTATCTTTTGATGTATCGGTATTAAGAGGAAGTGATGCTATAAAATCTTCTAATTCATTGTTTAATAGGCGCAGTTCGTTGCGTAGCAGGTAATCTTTATCTTCTTCGTATTGGGCGTTAAAAACCGCTTCATACATTTCTTTCTTGTTGGTAGTTGCTTCACCATTTTTTAGAAACCAATCAAGCAGCAGCAATAGTTTTTTTCGATGGTGTTTCTTTATTCCTGCATGGAAAATTTTGCGGTTTTTGTTGTCTAATATTTTAAGTAGTTCTACTGTTCTCATGTGTTTCTATGCTCCAATTTTTATTTGCCCGAAGGCAAAAAACCTGCATTGCCATACAAGCATACATGCAAGAGTTGCAATAATTATAGAAAATAAAATACGATAGCGCAAAAACTTGTAGAACTATAATAAAATAAGGAGATTTAAAGGGATGTGGCTTGCTGCAACTATTCCATACTTTCCTGTTTTCTCCAGGTTTTCAGTTTTTTATCCCAGTACTCCGGCACATTTATTTTTAGCTGTGTTTCGGGTAGCTGTTTCGATGTTTTCCATAGAGGCTCGTTGTTCAGGTCAAAAGAAATATCGTCTTCATACCAATACATGCTGGCTCCCGGATTGGTGTGAATATTAGCATTTGCAACTGCACCATTGTCTTGAAATTTCAAATACACCGATATTTGATAGCTGCTGTTTACAGCTTCCATTTTATAGGTTTCTTTTCCAAATGGATCGTATAGAATAGTAAAGCGTCTGCTATTTTCCCATGGAGTAATTTTTACCGAAATGGTTTTGCTGTTTTTGTAGTAAAAGTATTGTGTGTCTTTAGGCTCGGTATATTGCTGTGGAGTTAATGCGGGTGTTGTTTTCTTTTGGGTTTTTAAAGGTGTGCTCGGTAATGGAGTAGGCGTTTTTTTAGGCGTATCGGGTTCGTGTTTTTCTACTGCTTTTTCTTTTACAATAACCACCACCGTATCTTTTATTACAATAGTGTCGCGCTGGGCAGCAGTATTGGTTTGGTGTGCCGTTGGTTGTTGTGGTTGGCAGCCCGCCAGTAAGGCAATTATGAAAAGTGTAAAAATAAAAGGCATATTGTTTTTTATTGAAGATGATAAGATGCTTACATTCCATAAACACCTAAACAAAAAATACTTCTACAAGGTACTGTTTTAGTGCCAAATATTTATGTAGGTTTGAATTTATGACAAAGATATCGGCACTTTCAGCATTGCTTTTTTTAGTGTTTTCTTCACTATTTCTTACCGCTCAAAACAATATAGGCATAGGTACCAGCACACCCAATGCAAACGCTATTTTGGATTTAGATCCTCCGGCAAAAGACAAAGGCTTTTTAGCTCCACGCCTGAACCAGCAGCAGCGTGTTGCATTAGCCGCAGCACTTGCCGCAGCCGACAAAGGGCTTATGGTGTTTGATCCTATTGATATTCTCTTTTACTTCTGGGATGGTACAAAATGGGTGCCCTTCCCTACCGATGCGCAAACGCTTAACTTCGATAGTGCCAGCCAAACACTTACTATATCAAACGGCAATTCGGTAATTATTCCCACCAGTGGTGGAGCAACCGGAGCAACCGGCCCACAAGGCATACAGGGCGTTCAAGGCAATACGGGCGACACCGGCCCACAAGGTCTGCAAGGCATACAGGGCAACACGGGCGATACCGGCCCTCAGGGTCCACAAGGCATACAAGGTGTGGCAGGCGTTACCGGGCCGCAAGGTGCTACCGGCCCGCAGGGAGCCACAGGTGCACAAGGTGTTACCGGTCCTACCGGTGCTACTGCTCCGGGCAGTTTTAATACGGCATTTTCGTTTAACGCTTCGGGTACAGCAGCTATTACCGATGGCAATGGCACTCTTACCACCACACAGGCAGCTTGGTTGGTGGGTGGAAATACTGCACCCGCCAGCAATAACTTAGGACAAACAGGCAATGCTCCTTTGGTATTGGTTACCAATAACCAAAACCGCATGAGCGTAGAAGCTAATGGCGATATTTTTGTGGCAGGCAGTAAACCGATTGTAATTAGACGTTTTAGTTGTGGTGGTTGCGATGACCCTAATAGAAATACAGGTGTTTCTACTGCAGATTGGGTGGCTGTGGTAGCAGGCTTTTACCCAACTAGTAATAATGATGCAGAAAGTACACGAGCCGCGGTGTACGCTAATACTTCTACCAACACATGGTGGTTTAAAGGCGACACAGAAGGCCCCAGTGGCGAAAGTTGGAGTGTAGATATTATGTTTATAAAACGACAATTGGTAGATGACCAACGCCCAACCAATTCTTGGAATACAGGCGGAACAGGCTTTTAACTAACTAGCCTGCAATAGTTCTTTGGGATAGCACACAAAATGCTTTACCACTTTTTCGCTGAGCACGGTAGCTTCTAAATGCTCGGAAATATTTTCGGCATTTTGCACAGTACCTTTTTGATCAATTACTTTTATGGTAGCATGTTTGGCATTGTAAGCATGGTTATAGGTAGAGCCTTGAAATACCAACCACGATGCCTCTTCTTCAGAAAGGTTGAAATGCGCGGCAGCGCTTTGTTTTAAGGCAGTTAGCTTTTGTGGCAAAACGGCTTCGTTATACATTTCTATTTTAAACAAATGGCGATTCAAAATGGCATTGCACAAAAACGAAAGCACATGATCCGAAGTTGTTTTCCATGTTTTAAGTGCGGCAAAAACATCTATATCATCTAAGTTAGAAAAGTGCTGTATGGCAGTATCGTTTGTTTCAAAATCGGAAAGTGTAAGTTGGTTTTTAAGGAAGAAATGTAGCGCCTCGGAGCATGATAATTCTACGCCTGTTGCCGTGAGTGCTTTTGCTCTTTCGATGGCTTTTACCAGCATCCATTCTACACATAAAACGGTTTTGTGTAAATACACTTGCCAATACATGAGCCTGCGCGAAATAATAAACTTTTCGATAGAGTAAATTCCCTTTTGCTCTATTACAAGTTCATCGTTTTTTACGTTCATCATTTCAATAATGCGATCGTAGCTAATGATGCCTTCGTTTACTCCGGTAAAAAAACTATCGCGGGTGAGGTAGTCGAGTCTATCTACATCTAACTGCGATGAAACCAAACTGTGCAGAAATTTTTTGTGATAAGAGCCTTCAAAAATTTTAATGGCAAGGGAAAGTTTATTGTTAAATTCTCGATTCAGTTTTTGGAGGTATATTTTGGAAATATGCTCGTGGTGCACGCCTTTAATAAGTGTTTTTTCTAAGGTGTGCGAAAAAGGCCCGTGTCCAATATCGTGCAGTAAAATGGCAATGGAGGCACCCAACTCCTCTTCGGCAGAAATTTCTACGCCTTTTACTTTTAGCACGGCAATGGCCTTGCGCATTAAATGAAATGCTCCCAGCGCATGATGAAAGCGCGTGTGTAGCGCTCCCGGATAAATGTAATCGCTTAAGCCCAACTGCTTAATTCTGCGTAGCCGCTGGAAATAGGGATGTTCAATAATATCGAAAATCAACTCGTGCGGAATGGTAATGAAACCATACACAGGATCGTTGAATATTTTACGTTTGTTCACGGGTAGAAAGATGCTTACCAATTGCGAGATTGAACATTTAATTTCATACTTCGGCAATTACTTTTATTTCTATGGCAATGGCCGAAGGCAGCGCTGTTACTTCAACCGTGGTGCGGCATGGCATAACTTGGTTAAAATAATCGGCATAAATTTTATTGAAGGTGTGGAAGTCGCGTTTCATGTTTACAAGAAACACGGTTACATCCACTATTTTATTCCAGTTGCTTCCCGCTTCTTCCAAAGCAACTTTTATATTATTAAAAACGCTGTGTACCTGTGCTTCGAAATCAAACTCAAGGTAGTTTCCATGTTTATCTAACTTTAATCCGGGAATAGAATCTGACCCGGCTTGGCGCGGTCCCATACCGGAAACAAACAATAAATTTCCAACCTTTTTGGTCATGGGATATAGCCCCATTGGTTTTGGTAAGTTTTCGTTGAGCATAAAGAATTATTGATGCAAATTTACGGTACTCCGGTTAAAATTTTTTACCACAAAAAAGGAAGTAGTGCTTTTCTGTTTCGTGGATAGTTATCAAAATTTGCCACATACCATTGGTGAAGGTGGAAGGTTCGGGGGGCAAGGTTGGCAATTGTCCATACGGCAAATGAAAGTGCGGGAATATTCCATGCCATTATTGCAAAGCCAATCCATTCAATCATTTCGCCCAGCAGATTGGGGCAGCTAATGTATTTGAATAAAAAGCCTTGCGGAATTTTATAGCTGCTTTCGCCCGGTTGGCGCAGGTTGAGTAAAATATTATCACTTCTAATATTGATATAAGCTCCCGAAATAAAAATTAAAAACCCACCGGCAATGCGAATAATTTCGTTGGTATTCCAATTTGGAGTGGTGGTAAAATTGCCGAGGTGGCAGCCATTTAGCAGCGCATTTATTCCATTAAAAATAATGGCAAAAAGTACCAGTGTAAGCGGAATAACTTTTCCGTTTGTTTTGGTGCGTAACGGAAAAATAATACTGCGGTTGAAGTAGTGCAGGCACCATAGCAAGACTAAAAAAATAGCAATGCCACTTTTGGGTTGTGCGCTCCAAAAGAAACTGCCCAAAAGCATAGCGGGGCTAATAATTTCCATTAAGAACCAGCCTAATTTATTGGGAATGGTAATGCCCCATTTCGAAGAAACATACCTGCCGTAAGGTGCTTTGTTTTTTAAAATAAGGGGAAGTAGCAACAATGCCAATCCAATCCATGCCCAAGCGGCAAGGCTTATATTTTGTGCCGTAAAATTCATGCCGGGAATAAGTGTGTTAAATTGCAGTTTCTGTCCATTCATTAAAGAGTTCATCTAAAAAGATGTTTTCTTCTTTAGTGATGGGTTTAGTGGCTTTTACCAATTGCACGGCAAAGTCTATTAAATCTAAGCGTTCTTCTTCGGTACTATCGTTGTAAAAATTGTCCATTGCTGTTTGGAAATGTTTCATGTATTCCTCTTTAGGTAGCGCAGCAAGGAATTCTATTTCGGCATCTAAATCTACTTTTATGGGAAATTGCTCGGCAATGTATTGTGCAATTACCTTATCTTCTTGGAAAGTAAACTGTTCATCAACAGCAGAAAGAATCATGAGTAAATGATAGCCTGCAATTGGTTTATTTAGTTTCATGTTGGTCTGTTTTGCAAGCGAAATGTAGTGAAACAATTTTAGTCTTGGTACAAAAGTTACTTTTGCGTTTTCAAAATTTAGTAAATTATGATAGTGTACAATGTAACCGTAAAAATAGATTTGAATATAAACGATGTGTGGGTGCGTTACATGAAGGAAGATCACATTCCCCGAGTGTTGGCAACCGGATGTTTTACAGGGCATAAATTTTACCGTGTTGTAGAAGCCGACCAAAGCGATGGTATTACGTATGCCATTCAGTATTTTGCTAACAACATAGGTGATTATTTTACCTACCAAAACGAACATTCAAAAGCGCTTCAGCAAGAAGTGAAGGATTTGTTTCCCGATAAATTTGTGGCGTTCCGAACGGTGCTAAAAGAAGTGTAGCGCCTAAGGTTTCTTTCTTTTCAGCAAAAAGTAAGTTGAGTTGTTTGAATTGTTGGGAGGTGTAAACTGTACCGGTTCCCAACCATTTTCTGCTATCCATTTTATGGCTGGAGTGGCATTGTCGTAATCGCGCGACCACTTGCCGTATTCCGAAGTAGATCCTTCAAAAACTACTTCTACTTTTTCTTGCGTGCTTAGTTCAATTTTGCAGCGCTCACCGGAAATTAAGTAGTAGCGCAGTACTGCATATTCTGTTTTTTCTTGTGCGGGGAGAAAGGTAAATGCCAAGCAAAAAAGCGGAATTAAAAAATAGTGTTTCATTCTAAGCATGTAAATTTTGTGCAAGCTAAAAACTAATCTTTTCAATTAAAACAATGGGTATAATTTTCTTTTTGTGGCATAAAGAAAATTAGGAACGGCTATGGTTCTTGGAGCTATTCGTATTTTATTTTGCGCTGGTAAATTACACCTTTAAGTTTTTCATTTTCTATTACTAGCAGTGAATTTTTATTGAGCGATTGCATGAGCATTTCTGCATCGGCAAGCAGCATTTGCGCGTGTGTGGTGGCGGGATTGGGTGTCATTATATCTTTTGCTGTAAGCTGGAAAAAAGATTGTTGTGGTGTTTTTGCCATTGCTCTGCGCAGGTCGCCATCGGTAATAATTCCAATTACGTTTTTATGTTCATCGGTAATTACGGTTAGCCCCAGTTGCCATTTGCCGATGGCATTTATTATTTCTTTTATATCGGCATGGAGCGGCAGTTGTGGCAGTGGTTCTGTTAGCATTTCATCGGCAACGGTACGCAGGAGTTTTCTTCCCAAATTTCCTCCGGGATGAAAGAGTGCAAAATCTTGTTCTTTAAAGTTGCGTAGCTTCATTAAAGTTACGGCAAGTGCATCGCCAATTACCAATGCTGCAACGGTAGAAGCTGTAGGCGCCAATTGCAGCGGGCAGGCTTCTTTTTCTACATGTGTATTAAAATGATAGTTGGAGTTTTTTGCTAAGGTAGAAGCCGGATTTCCGGTAAAGGAAATAATAACTACATGGTTTTTTTTAAGTGCTGGAATAAGTTTTAGTATTTCATCGGTTTCTCCGGAATTAGAAATGCAGAGTAGTATATCTTCGCTTTTTACCATGCCCAAATCGCCATGCAGCGCATCGGAAGTATGCATAAAAAAGCTGGGTGTGCCGGTGCTGGCAAAGGTGGCAGAAATCTTTTTTCCTATAATGCCGCTCTTTCCTAATCCCGAAACAATTACCCTGCCTTTGCATTGCAAAATTGCATTGGTGGCGGCTTCTAATTGTTCAAAATTTTGCTGTTGCAATGCTTGTATGGCATTTGCTTCGAGTGCAATTACTTCTCTAAAAATTTCTTGGATATTGTTCATTTAGTTGTTGCTTAACCAGGCTTGTGCTTTTTGCAATATTATATCGCTCTGCCAAACGTTTTCTATGTCGTTTAATTGCATAATTTCATCTAGTAACTTGCTTTGTTTTTTGCCACGCTCTTGCGCTTCGCTATAAGGAGTTTGGTTAAAAGTTACCATGCTGTATAGGGTTTGAAATTTATCAGGAAAAGCTTCGGCAATTCGCTTTTCGATTTTTAACCTAAGTTGAAAATCTGCTCTGCCGCTTAGGTCGCGCATTTCAATAAAGTTGTATAGCGCAAGATCGGCAATGGCATCGGCATTAGGTTTACGCGAATATTGAAATTCGTTTAGCACAGTTTCCCAATGTTGATTGTGTTTGGTAAGGAGTTCATCTAAGATGCGCACATCTTCAAAACCACAGTTCATGCCTTGCCCGTAAAACGGTACTACTGCGTGTGCAGCATCGCCAATAAGGCAAGTATTGTTTAGGTTCCACGGAAAGCATTTTACGGTAACTAAAGAGCCTGTAGGATTTTCAAAGAAGTCTTGCAGCAGTGTAGGCATTAGCGGAACGGCATCGGGGAAATGACGGTTGAAATAGTGTGTTACATCACTGGTTGTTTTCAATTGGTTGAAACCATTTTCGCCATTTAGAGGTGCAAATAGTGTGCAGGTAAATGAGCCGTCTAAATTAGGCAGTGCAATCATCATAAAACTTTCGCGCGGCCAAATGTGCAGCGCATTTTTTTCTATTTGATGGTTGCCGTTTAATGCGGGAATTACTAATTCTTTATAGCCATGGCTTTCGTGCTGTTGGCTGATATTAAAATTGTGTGTGCGTTGCATTTTATAGCGCACTTCGCTATAAGCACCTTCGGCAGCAAGCAGCACTTCGGGCAATATTTTTGTAATGGCTTTACTTTGGGTGTTTTCAAAAATGGCCTCAGTGTTTTCAAAATTTACATCTATACAATGTTGGTTGAAGTGAAAGGATACTCCTGCTTTTTCAGCAGCATCCATCAGTGTTTCGTTTAGTATGCCGCGGCTTACGCTGTAAATAGCCTGGCCTTCTTTACCATAAGGTTGAAAAACTTTTTCGCCCGAAAGGTGGTGTATAATTCTGCCACTCATGGGTAAGGCAATGGATTCTATTTCCTTTTTTAGCCCAATGTTTTCGAGTGCAGCCCAACCGCGGTTGCTGAGGGCCAAGTTTATGGAGCGCCCTCCTGCATAGCCGCTTTTTCGAGAGTCGGATCTGCGTTCGTACACACTAACTTTATATTGCCGCTTGGCAAGGTAACACGCTAATAATGAACCCACCAAACCGGCACCTGAAATAGCAATTTGTTGTTGCATAACGTAATTTCTGCTATGCGATATTACATGAATTATTCAGCAAAAAGCACATGAAATTATTCGTGAAGAATGCGAACTTTGCTGCCATAAAATAAAGTAGTAGCAAACATGATTGCAGTAAAGAAATTTACATTTAATGCATTGAGCGAAAACACGTATGTATTGTTTAATGAAGCAAAGCAATGTGCCATAATAGATCCGGGATGCAATAATGAATTGGAGTGCAAAATTTTGGCAAGCTATATTAAACAAGAAGCGCTTACGCCAGTTGTGTTGCTCAATACACATTGCCATATAGATCATATTCCGGGCAATGCTTTTGTGGTGCAAAAGTATCAAGTGCCGTTAATGATACACGAGTTTGAATTGCCATTGATGCACGATGCTCCCAATTTTGGAAAATTTTTTGGCGTAAACTGCCCGCCTTCTCCGGAGCCTTCGGCATTTTTAAAAGAAGGAGATGTTGTAAACATTGGCAACGAACAGTTGAAGGTGTTGTTTACTCCGGGGCATTCGCCCGGCAGTATTTCGTTTTATAGCGAAAGCAACAACTTTATTGTTGCCGGAGACGTGCTGTTTTTAGGAAGTATCGGCAGATACGATTTGCCGGGAGCTAAAGGCGAAGATCTTTTTCATTCTATAGAAACACGTTTGCTAACATTACCTGATACCACTAAGGTTTTTTGCGGGCACGGTCCCGATACCACTATCGGTTATGAACGGAAAACAAATCCGTTTTTAAACCCGAAGTTTAGAGCGCAGTTGGGTTAAGAGAATCAAAACAGCGTTAAAACGGTTGTTGTTGTTGGCGGTATGTTTTTAATGAATAGTATCTTTGGTACTATTCAATTTTGCAGCAGGATATTGAGAAATATTATACAGAATTTGCCAATCAAAATTTCCGATTTCTTCTTCAAAAAAATGTGTTGGTTTGAAGGGTAAATAATGAAATACGTGCGCTTATGAACTTACATGAATTAAGAGAAAATTATAGCAAATACAGCTTAAACGAAACGGAGGTTAATACCAATCCTTTCAAACAATTTGAAGTGTGGTTTGGCGATGCCAAAAACGGTGCCATACGCGAACCCAATGCCATGACACTCGCTACTGCCACACATAGCGGAAAGCCATCGGCAAGAGTGGTGTTGCTAAAGGAAGTAAACCAAGAAGGCTTTGTTTTTTATACCAATTATTTAAGCCGAAAGGGAAAAGAAATAAGTGAAAATCCATACGCTACCATTCTGTTTTTTTGGGATGCTTTAGAGCGGCAGGTACGCATAGAAGGCATACTCAAAAAAGTAGATGAAGCTACATCTGAAGCATATTTTAATTCGCGCCCACTCGAAAGCCGCATTGGTGCAATTGTTTCGGCACAAAGCACCGTAATTGAATCGGCACAAGTATTGGAAACATTATTTGAACAAACTAAAACCGCAGGTAACATTGAGCGTCCAAAGCATTGGGGCGGTTATGTGTTGATGCCGGATTATTTTGAGTTTTGGCAAGGTCGCCCAAACCGCATTCACGATAGAATTGCTTACACACAAACTAAAAGTGAATGGTTAATTCAGCGGCTTGCACCTTAATAAATAGCCCGAAACCATTGCTACACAAGGCTTAGCGCTTTTAAATATCAACAGTTTGTAAAAGTATAGAAGCAAGCAAATTCAATTTAATTGTTTGATTTTCAGTATTTTACAGTATTTGCATTGCCTTGTTTTTTACAAAAGCCTTAGTTATCAACACTTTCAGCGGCTGGGGGGCTTGCAATCGTTGATATACCTTGCTTCATTTGGGTTCACAACAGTTTTTTTCACTAATTAAAATCTTTAAGAAAATGAACAAAGGAGATTTAATCGACAAAATCGCGGCTGCTGCCGGAGTTACCAAAGCACAAGCAGGAGAAGCTTTGGATGCAGTATTATCAGGTATCGAAGGCACTTTGAAAAAAGGTGACAGAGTTACTTTAGTTGGTTTCGGAACTTTCTCTACCAGCAAACGTGCTGCTCGCAAAGGACGTAACCCACGCACCGGAAAAGAAATTAAAATCAAGGCTAAAACAGTTGTACGTTTCAAAGCCGGAAAACAACTAAGCGACAAAGTGAACAAATAATCACTTTGTGCTTGTTTGCTTTTAAAACGCCTCTGCTTTTGCGGGGGCGTTTTTATTTTTAGTACAATTGATAGAAAATGCCATGGGCATTCCATGAGCGTTTAAGGTGTATCATCATTTGCACGCTCTAATAAACTTGGCGATAGTGTTTTAGTAGTTTTAGCTCCCAACGCTTTTATTTTTTCTGCTCGCTTTACTAAGTTGCCGGTGCCGCTGTATAGTTTTTTCATGGCATCGTCATACGTACCTTTGGTATTGTTTAGTTGGGTTCCAACTTTTATGAGGTCTTCGGTAAAGGCTACAAATTTATCGTAAAGGTCTCCGGCTTGTTTGGCAATTTCTAAATGGTTTTTTGCAATATTTTCTTGCCGCCAAATGCTTGCTATGGTTCTTAAAACAGCAAGCAAAGTAGAAGCGCTTACCAATACAATTTTTTTATCGAAGGAATCTAAGAATAGTTCTTGATCGTGCTGTACGGCTAAAGAAAATGCAGGTTCTATAGGAATAAACATAAGCACAAAATCGGGGCTGCTGTTGCCATATAGTTGAGGGTAATTTTTTTCGCTTAATCCTTTCATGTGGTTGCGCAGCGATTGTATATGTTTCTTTAAAAACAGCATTTTTTCGTCTTCGTTTTCCGATGCCACAAAGCGCTCGTAGTCTATGAGCGAAACCTTTGAATCTATAATAATATTGCGGTTTTCAGGCAGGTGAATTACTACATCGGGCTGAAGACGTTTGCCATCATCGGTAACAAGCGATTCTTGAATGGTGTATTCTCTATCGCGCTGTAAACCGGAGCGCTCCAGCACGCGCTCTAAAATTACTTCGCCCCAGTTGCCTTGTGTTTTATTGTCGCCTTTTAGTGCGTTGGTAAGGTTTATGGCTTCTTTGCTCATTTGCAGGTTCAGCTCCTTTAGTTGTAGTATTTGTTGAATAAGTCCTGCGTTTTTCTCTAAACTTTCGCGATGGGTTTGCTCTACTTTTTGTTCAAATGCTTTTATTTTTTCGTTGAGCGGATGTAGTATTTCGCCTAGCTTCTCTTGGTTTTGCAAGGTGAATTTACGACTCTTATCTTCTAGGAGTTCATTGGCAATATTTTTAAATTCTGTTTTAAATTTTTCTTGCAATTGCTCTACTTCTTCTTTTTGTTGGGTTAGTTTTTCGTTTACATTTTCTAAGGTTGTTTTGGCAGTGGTTAGTTCTGTGTTTAGGTGTAAAACGGTTTTTCTTTCATCTTCTAAATGGGTGAGTGTTACTTTAACTTCTTCGGTTAAAAACTGTGTGCGCTCTTGCAATTTTCCTTTTTCTATTTCGAGGGTGTTTTTTAGTTGCATCAAAGTGTCGAAGTCTTGCTGCGAAACAGTTTCAGCTTCATTTTTTTTCCATTTAGAAAGCAAAAAGCCAATGGCAAATCCGGCAAATAATCCAATAATTAAAAATGGTAATTGGCTCATGGCATGTAGTTAATGTGAAATTTTGGATGCACTTTTTTAGTAAAACTCTACATCATTTTGGTGCGCTTTAGCAGGAATGTTTGTAGGATTTGTTGGTAGTTGTTATTGATGTCGGCTTCTACAAATTCAATCTTGTATTGGCCGCATTTTAGTTTTAATTGCTTGTAGAAGTGCTGCATTTGACCGAGGTAAAAATCGCGCACTTCGCTTGGTTGCAATTTTAATTTTTCTCCGTTTTCTAAATCTACAAATTCATACGGGCGGTTTTCAAAATTAAAATCCAGTTCTTTCTGTTTGTCGGCAACATGAAAGAGAATTACTTCGTGTTTATTGTATTTAAGATGTTGTAAGGCGTTAAACAATTCTTCATCGTTTTCGCTGTCAAACATATCGCTGAATATAATTACCATACTGCGTTTATGAATGCTTTCAGCAATTTCGTGTAGGCATTTTGCAGCGTTTGTTTTTTTGTTGGCGGCTTGTGGTTGCAGTAAATTTTCGAGTTGCGAGAAGAGCATGTGCCTGTGTTGAATACTGGCGCGTGCATTGGTGTTTAGCATTACAGATTCATTAAAGATACTTAGCCCTGCGGCATCGCGTTGGCGTTGTAAAAGATGGATAATGCTTGCAGCAGCCACCACCGAAAAGTGTAGTTTAGAGGATGCATTTTTCCCTTCGCTTTTCAGGTTCATGCTAGAAGAAGCATCTATTACAATTTGGCAGCGCAGGTTGGTTTCTTCTTCGTACCGCTTTACAAACATTTTATCGGTTCGGGCAAAAACTTTCCAGTCTAAATTTTTTGTTGGCTCACCTTGGTTGTATAAACGGTGTTCTGCAAATTCAACCGAAAATCCATGAAAGGGAGATTTGTGCAAACCAATAATAAAGCCTTCTACTACTTGCTTGGCAAGCAACTCAAGGTTGCCGGTAAGGTTGGTTTGTTGTAAGTGCTGCACGTGCCGAAAATAGGAAAAGCATTGGCACGCAAAAAAGAAAAGTTGCCAAAGGTGCGGCAACTTTTTCTTTTTATTACAGTATGGTAAGCAGTAGTTATTTGGATGTTTCTTTCAAGTAGCTTTCGAGTGCAGCTACTATGCTTGGTTGGCCTTCGAGCGGTGCTATTAAGTGGAGTTCCAAACCTTCGTCAATTACAGCATCGGTAGTGGTTTTGCCGTATGCGCCCCATCTGATTTTGTATTGCTTGTATTTTGGAAAATTGTGTTTGAGCGAAGCAATGCCGGATGGGCTAAAAAACAATACCATATCAAACTCTTCTAACTTAAAGTGTTTTAAATCTACCGGTACGGTTTTGTACATTACACCTTCCGAATAGTTAAAGCCGTTTGCCTGCATAAACGAAGGTATTTCATCTTTTCGCATTTCGGCACAGATATACAAGAAGCGAGTGGCGTCTTTATGTTTAAAGAGTAAATTGCGGAGTTCTTTATTGTTGTTGGCATCGCCATAAAACACTTTGCGCTTGCGATACTGGGTATATTTTTGGAGGTATAATGCAATAGCTTCGGAAGTGCAAAAGAACTTGGTTTCTTGGCTCATTTTTACACGTAATTCTTCGCAAATTCTAAAGAAGTGATCTATGGCATTTCTGCTGGTGAAAATAATGCCGCTGTAATCGTTTAGTGTAATTCTTTGTTTGCGAAATTCTCTGCCCGGCACACCTTCTACTTGTATAAAAGGTTGAAACTTGATGTTTACTTTATACTTATCTGCCAAATCGAAATAAGGAGACTTTACACCTTCCGGGTGTGGCTGTGCAATAAGTAAATTCTTAACTTTTGTTTTTGGTGCTTTAGATAAGAAATCTGCGTGATTTCTTTGCCCTTCTTTTTGAGGAATTATGGGCTTATTTACAACCTTTACAGGTTTTTCTTCTTTGGCGGGCTTGGGAGGTTTTACGGTTTTTTTAGAAGAAGCAGCAGCGCTTGGTGAAGTCTGCTTTACAGCTGTCTTTTTCTTTAGCAAAGCGCTGCTGCTGTCAGATTTTACCTGGTTGCTCAGGCGCTTTTTTTTTCAGCCTTTTTAGGAGCTGCCTTTTTAGCAGGAGCCGCTTTTTTAGCAGGGGCTGCTTTTTTTACAGCTGCCTTTTTAGGAGCTGCTTTTTTAGCAGGAGCCGCTTTTTTAGCAGGGGCTGCTTTTTTCACAGCTGCTTTTTTAGGAGCTGCTTTTTTAGCAGGAGCTGCTTTTTTAGCAGGAGCTGCTTTTTTTACAGCTGCCTTTTTAGGAGCCGCTTTTTTAGCAGCTGCTTTTTTAGGAGCTGCTTTTTTTGCTGTTGCTTTTGTTGCCATAACTTAGGAAACAATTTTGGTTAACAATTTAATTAGAAGCAGCACCATTGCTACTTCACTCACACAAACATAGATAAAAAAGTATTTGATGTTACTTGCAATAACTTTTATAGATGTTGATAACCCACGCGCAGCAAGCATTACAATAGCCAACATTATACATACACACGCAATTGCAAATGCAACAACAAAATATTTTTTATTGGCAGCAAACATAAATAGTACTGCCGGAAGCATTGCTATGCCTAATGTTTGTATGATTTTATAGAAGTGAAATTCGTAGAGTGTGAGCACTTCTTTCAAAAGAAAAATTTGTGTGAGTGTTTTAAATAATAGTGTCCTTAAGAGTAAAAATGATGTGAATAAAATGATAAGCAAAAATGTAGTAAACGATGCTTGCGCCACATGCGAAGGCAAAAATTGCTGTGCCGAAAATTGAATAAAAAATGAAATACACAACACAAAGTTTGCAGTAAGTAAAAAAGAAGAAGCAGAAAAAGAATCGGTTTGTGTTCTATAGATTTGAAGTGCTCTGTTGCTGCTTAAAATAGATAGCCATAGTTCTTCCAAATCGTTGCTGTAAGCCAGTTTCATGTATGTAAGCAGTATTAGCAGCAACATTATTGCAGCAAACATTCCAAGATTGTTTTCGGTAGTTCTTCTTTGTTGAACATCAAAAACTACAGTTGTTTTTTTATTGATCCAATCAAAAATTTTAGTAGCAAAATTTGTTTGTTCAACAGCTTGTAAAGAGTCTTTAGTAAATTGTTCTTGCACCAATATTTTATGCAATGAATCTTGCAAGGCAACTTGTAATGAATCCTCTTGCGCTGTAATTGAATCGGCTGAAATGCTGATGCTGTCTGCTTGTGCAATAACTTGCGCAAAGAGTAGTGTAGAAAAAATGAGGGAGAAAAATATTTTCACAAACGAAGATGAGTTGCAAATGTGTATCAAAAATAATTGATGTAACCGAAATGAATTTTACTGTTTTTAAAACTAAGCGGCTCGTATTGTTTTTGCCCAAGCGCGTATGTAATACCAAAGATGCCAATCTTTGTTTCTAAAGAAACTCCGGCACCAAAACCAAAAGGAAAATCTTGTTTAGTGCTGCTTACTTGCTGTACCACAGCAGCATTAAAAAACATAAAGAAGAAGGCATTTTTAGATAGCAGGTATCTGTATTCAATATTGGCAATGCCGTAGTAAGGAGTAATAATAGATTCTTCGGTAAAGCCGCGCAGCGTATTCATTCCGCCTATGCGATACTTTTCGTTTTCAAAGATTAAACGGCTATAGAAAAACTTTCCTTTTAGTGCAGTAAGTATGGTCATTCGTTTGTGTACTTTCCAAAATTTATCTACAGACAGCCAAAGAGAAAATTGGAAGTTGTTCTTGCCAATGCTGTCGTATAAGTATGCAAATGTTTCTCCTCGTTTTTCGTCCATCAAATTATTTATGAGCGTATTGCGCTTTACGGATTTTGCTCCGGCAGATCCTCCGGCAGTAAGTTGCCATCCGGTAGTGGGATTAAAACGGTAGTTCAAATTCATGAAATAATATTCGAGTGCAAACTCGTTGGTGTTTATGTCTAATGCACTTGGAAGTGTTTGGTTGAGTTTAATAGCTGCGGTATCTACTTTTAATACAATGGTTGTTTTTTGTTTTAGCGAGGCTTTAATATAGTTCATGCCCGAAAATTGATAGCGCACACCAAAATCGCGATCTAAATCTAACCAACTGGTATCGCGTTTAAATAGCTCAAAGCGCACATCTACTCCCAGAGGCAATCCAAATAGATAGGGAACAGCAATCATGGTTTTGAGTACTTGGGTTTTGGGCATGGTTTTGTTCCACTCTAAGTTGAATTGCTCGCCAAAGCCCAATAATCCGTATAGGCTTAGTTTGGCTTCGCCTGTGATTAAAACTTTTTGCCCTGCACCTCCCGGTAGTATTCCTAAGAAGGCATTAAAGAGGCTTGCTTTGCGATCTTTAATATGCAGTTTTACGCGTGCTTTTTCTTTGTCGAATAGTACTGTATGTGGTTGTGTGGCTTCTAAAAATGGTAGTGCATTTATGCGTTGCTCTATGGCTTTTATTTTACTTTCATCGTATGGCTTATTGCGTTTAATGCCTAAGTAAGCACTCAAAAATTTTTTCTTGGCTTTTACTTTTTCTACAGTTTCTAAAGTATCGAACAAAAAGAGTTCGTGCTTCTCTATTTTAATAAGGACGGTTGCCGATTGGGAAGAAAAACTATCTAAATAAACCTCTGCAAAAGGATAGCCTTTGTTTTCTGCATTGGAGAGGATTTTTTGCTGTATAGCTTCTATTTCTTTTGCAGAAAAGAAGTGATTTTTGCGTTGCAATTTTTGCTTTAGTCCGGTTAAAAAACTGCTTTCTATTCCCGAAGTTTTAAGTTGTATGCCTTCAAATTTTTCACCAATAAAAAACTGTGCGGTGCAAGATTGGTTGTTGCAAAAAAAAGTATCTAAAGAAGCGGCTGCAAAACCCGCTGTTTGTATTTTCAGAAGCAAATTTTTAGCTGTTTTATACGCATCGGCAGTGTCTTTAAAAGAAGTAGCTGTTTTAAAATTTGCAATATCAAAAGGCTGCGAAGTGTCGGAGAAAACGGTATGCAATGTCCAATGGTTTTGTGCCATTAAGCCATGCCATGCTACTAAGCATAAAGCGAGTAATTTGTTTTTCACCTTTATCGAAAATAGAGTAAATTTTAGAGTTCGGTAATTGCTATGTTTTTACTTTCGCTGCATGGCAGGCATTTATATTCATATTCCATTTTGCAAGCAAGCCTGCAATTATTGTAATTTTTATTTCACCACTTCGCCTCGTTTAAGGGAGGCTTTTGTACAGGCGCTACTGCGTGAAATTGAATACAGGAAAGATTTTTTGGAAGGAGAGAAAGTAGAAACTATCTACTTTGGCGGTGGCACGCCAACACATCTTCCGGTAAATGATTTATTGGCAATTACGGAAAGTATTTTCAAGCATTTTTCTTGTAGCATTTCGGAGTTTACGATTGAGGCAAACCCCGATGATTTAACTGCCGATAAGTTGAAAAATATTGCGCAGTTGAAGCAACTTGGCTTGAATCGTTTTAGCATAGGTGTGCAATCTTTTTTTGATGCAGACTTGCATTATATGCATCGGGCGCATTCTGCCGCAGAGGCAAAAGATGCTATTAAACGCACGCAGGATGCGGGTTTTGAACTCATTACTCTAGATTTAATTTATGGCACGCCTACATTGGGCCATGCCGAATGGGCGAAAAACTTAGAAACGGTTGCAGCGTTGCAAGTGCCGCACTTTTCGAGTTATGCGCTTACGGTAGAAGAAAACACATCGCTGTTTCAAAAGATTAAAAAGAAAAGATTGCTGCCGGTAGATGAAGAAAAAGCAGCAGTACAATTTGATATGCTGATGCAGTTCGCGGCACAAAATAATTTTGAGCACTACGAAATTTCAAATTTCGCAAAGCCGGGAAAACAAGCCATACATAATTCAAACTATTGGAAGGGTAAACACTACATTGGCTTTGGACCCTCGGCACATTCGTTTAAGAGGTATGAAAGAAGTTGGAATGCAGCTAATCTTAAAACATATATAGAGCAATTGGCAAAGGGTGAGTTGAACCTTGAGTTTGAGCAGCTCTCGCCAATACAACATGCCAACGAATTGGTGATGACGGCTTTAAGAACATCGCAGGGTTTGGACTTGAATTGCGAAACAATAGCACCATACAAAGCCTTTATTTTAGCGCAGCTTGAGCAAGTAAACAGCGCGTTTTTTTGCTTTGAAGAAGATACTATAAAACTTACTCAGAGTGGAAAACACTTTGCCGATTCGGTAGCATTAGGTTTATGGATAGAAGAGTAAGCTATGCAAAATTTTTAAGCCAGTGGTTGATGTTTACTAATTTCCAAACTATTGCTGCGTTAGAAACATTTCCTTTTTTATAGTCTTCAATAAGTTGTTTTGTCTTGTGGCTGTTTAGGAAATGTAGTGCTTCAAAATTATCGTTCAGCAAGAATTGCAGTGGGCCATTTAGCCATTCAATTTCACCGGGCGTTACAAAGCCCTTTTTGTCTTTGCGTTCATACACGGCTTTGGGCAATATAGGTTGCAAACTTTCGCGCAAAATATATTTGGTTTCGGCATTGGTGCTAATTCTGTCTTCAGTATTTAAGGTGAATGCAAACTCTACTAAACGGTGATCTAAAAACGGCACGCGACTTTCTATGGAATATGCCATAGAGTTTCTGTCTTCGTGATGCAGCAAGGTTTGCAGCGTGGTGTTCAGTAATAAGTGGTATAAAAAGTTGTTGAATTTATTGGCTGTAACTTCATCAAAACGAGTTGCTACATTTCCGGTGAGCGCTCGAGTTTTTAAAGTTTCTAAGCTATAAATTTCATCTTCGGTTTTAAAAGCTGCTGCCAGCGATTTTGCCAAGAAAGAACCTTTTTTACCTATGCTGAATTGTTCCCTTTTAGCTAGTTTGTTTAGTAGTGAAATGGCTTTTACGGGCGAGCCGTTTTTTATGTGTGTGCCAATAATTCTATAAAAAGAATGAAGGTAGCCGCCCAGGTATTCATCGCTGCCTTGGCCATCGAGTACTACTTTTACTCCATTTGCAGCCGCCAGTTTCATTAAGAAGTATTGGCTGATGTATGAAGAGCCTAAAAGCGGCACATCGGCACTATACGAAGCATGGTGAAATGCCTCTTCAATATTCTGAAAGGTGGGCGAAAAATAGTGCGGTTGTATGTTGCTGTATTGCTGTACTACTTCTTTTATGAAAGGCCGTTCATCTACTTTGCCTTTTCCTTCGTAGTATATAGAAAATGATTGTATTTCCGATTGGGGAAAAATGGTGGAGTATGCCGAAGCAATGGCAGAACTATCTAAGCCGCCACTCAGGCAAATTCCATTTTTTACATCGCTTCGTGAATGGAGTTTTATGGCGTCCATAAAAAGCGTTTTGAACTTTTCCTTTTTCTCTTTAAAACTAAGGTTGCAAGGTGTTTTAAATGCTATGTCCCAATATTTGTAAGTGGTAATTTTTTCTTGTTGAAGTATGAGGTTGTGCCCGGGCAAGAGTTGGTGTAAATTTTTGAAAAAAGTTTCGTTTTTATACGAAACAATATTGAGTGCCAATGCACGATTTATCTGATCGGTATTTACCGTGGCATTAAAAAAAGGAAGTGCTTTAAATGCTTTGTATTCCGATGCAAAGTAGAAGCCGCTTGGAGTAGTGTAGAAGTAAAATGGTTTTATTCCGAATCGGTCTCTGGAGCAAAAAAGTTTTAGCGCGGTACTATCCCAAAGTGCAAACGACCACATGCCAACAAATTGCTCCACACATTTTTCGCCCCATTCTTTATAGGCAGCACAAATTACTTCTGTATCGCCATTGGTTCTAAACTTCCAGCCTTTTGTTTGCAGAGTTTCTTTCAGCTCAAGGTAGTTGTATATTTCGCCATTAAATACAATTACCACATCTAGGTATTCAAAAGGTTGGTTGGCTGTTTCGTGAAGGTCTATAATGGATAATCTGTTGTGCCCAAGAACAACATATTCTTTTTGCCAATACGAACTGTTGTCGGGGCCGCGATGCTTTATATTTTGCAGCATGTTGCGGATGTTTCCAACCGCTTCTTCTTGCATTATTTTTGAATCAACAAATCCGGCAATGCCACACATGGTATAAATTATATTGGCACAAGTTTAGGAAGTAATATCGGTGCATTGTAATTTCAACACCTTAAATGAAAATTTTTCTTTCAACCGATATTCCCAATAAGGCAATTGTTTACTACGCACTTCAACTGGTTGCGTTTAATAAATTGGTGCAGTTTAGTTATGTAAAAGATAGAAGCCATGCAGATTTGAGCGTGGGAATAGGTAATGAAAATACTATACAGCTATCGGCAAATTTCTTTGCATTGCTCGAAAAAAAAATTACTGCACCCATAGAACATTTGCAGTTAAAAGGGAGAGTTATGCTGCCCAATGGCAATACAGATTATGTAAGTACTATATTCTATTATGTAAATTGTATTCAGGAATATTATTGCAATGAGTTTGATAAGTATGGTAGGTTTGAATTTTTGAACAGCGCCCAACATCTTTTTGGTATTGAAGGAAATTTTGTTCAGCAGTTGATAGATGAATTTTTTACTGCCACAAATGGGCTGAACCGCTTGCCGATTAAGCAAAGACCTGCAACTGCTTTCTTAACGCACGATATAGATTTTGTTTACCAAGCAAAGAATGAAGATGGCATGTTTGCCCTTAAAAATAAGCGGTGGTTTTCTATTGTAAGATTGCTGTATAATCATTATTTGGGTACACCCGATTGGCTGAATATGCCGCAAATAGTTTCGTTGGAAAAGCAATTGGGTTTTACCTCCAATTTCTTTTGGCTGCCAATAAAAAACGAGTTGAACAGCGATTATGATTTTAGTTCATCACAAATCCAAGAGCAACTAGAAATAGTTAGCAGCTATGGCGGCACCAATCATTTACATAAGGCTATTGGAACTACCACGTTTAAAGAAGAAATGAGTTTGTTTAAACAACTTCCGCTCGCCAACAGGTTTCATTTTTTAAAGTTTACGGTAGCAGATTTTGCACACATGGCGCAAGCAGGCATTCGGGTAGATTCATCGCTTGGCTTTGCCAATAATTTTGGATTTAGAAACAGTTATGGTTTGCCGTTTATGCCGTTTGATTTAAGCACAAACAGCGTGCTTAATTTAGTAGAAGTGCCTATGCAAATTATGGATAGAACATTCTTTAATCTAAATTATACAACAACACAGGTTGAAAAAATAATTGCCGATTGGATTCTTGCCAACAACAGCAACACCGTAATTACCATAAACTGGCATAATAATTTCTTTAGTAATTTAACGTATGCTGGTTACGAACGTATTTATAGAAACACTTTGCAGCTATTGCGGCATAACGGCATACGGAGCGTAAGCGTGGAAGATATTATTGAAGAATACGGCAAGCAAACATATTTTCAGATACCTGCCGAATTGCATAGCTGATGCAACTGTAAGGCACCTTTAATTTGGCGAAAAAAGCAAACGCAGGTTTTTACCAATATCGCCCACGCTGCGGAAGTTGAGCGGAAACTCCAAGTAAACATGAATCATACTTAAAGCGTACAGTGTAATTAAGCCTGTTTTGTAATCGTATGCATATACTCCAATGGAAAGCAGCCATAGTGTTACCACCGTAGCTAACCATGTGCGCGGCACTTTGTGCCATTTAATAACCGATGTTTTAGAAAACCAGTTGAGGTAATGATAGGTATATGCAAATGCAATAAAGCGCATTACACCCAAGCCAATGGCGCTATTCAGCACGGCATCTTTAGTGCTTTCTCCTAATTTAAAAACAGAAAAAACTGCTTGGTTTACGCTTAGAAAACCAATTTCAATCATATTTTTTTCGGCATAGGCCGAAATTTTGTACCACGGAAATTGTGGCGTATAGGTAAAGCAAAGTATGGCAGCCAAGATAAAAACCAATACAGATAAAGCGCCATAGATGCTTTTGCTTTTAAGCGTGCCCGATAGCATAAACAAACCGGTGAAAATAAATACATGAATAAGCGTGGGCAAAAGTATGGCAAAGAGCAAAAAGAATGGCGGGGTAGATAAGAGCGTAGTGCCAATTAAAAATGCTATAAAAGTAAACACAAGTTTTTTCCAAAGTTCTTTGAAAAGTACCATAGTAAGCGAAGCCATAAATGCAGTATATATAAGCAGTACAGCCCAATTGCTATAATCGCTGAAGAAGATGGTAAAAAGCGTGGTGAAGGCACATAAAACAGTAAGCCAAACAAAGTCTGTTTTGTCGGTGGTAAAATAATTGCGCTGGTGCAGCCAAGTAATTTCTGTAAGGTAATGCAGCGGCCCTAAAACAGCATACGAAAATAAGAACACCTCAAATGGTAGTAAAAACGAGGCTGCCAATGCTATTGCAATGAGTGCAATGTTTAGTATGTCAATTTGTTTGGTTGTCAAGTGTATTAATTAGGATGGTAAATTAGGAAACATACCTTTGGTTACAGAGGCAAACTCTGTTTGCAGCAGCGTTTCGGCTTTGTCTAATGCTTCATTAACTGCAGCTTGGATTTTTGCTTCAAGTATCACGGTGTCTTCAGTTTTAAGCACATCAATATTTTTAATCCTTCGATTGCCGTTTACGGTTACTTTAACCCAATCATTTTGTGCACTTATTTCAAGCACATCCAATTTCTTTTTCACCTCATCCATTTTTTGTTTCATTTCGGTGAGCTGCTTCATTTGGTCGAAAAAACCCATATCGTATTTGTTTAGGAATCGAAAATAATTCTTTGCGTGTAATTCCATTTTTCATTTTTCTTTTCCACCTTTCGGGCAGAAATATGTGTGGCATAGCGGGTTTTGTATTAAAGAAATCAAGGGAAGCGTATTCGCAGCATCTTAAAGCGGCATTGCTGCAATTGCAAAAAAGAGGGCCGGATGCGCACAATACATTTGTTCAAGAAAGAGTTGGTTTGGGTCATGCGCGGCTTTCAATTATAGATACATCCAATGCCGCCAACCAACCTATGAGCGATTCGAGCGGCAGGTTTACCATAGTGTTTAATGGCGAAATTTTTAATTACCGCGAGTTGCGTCAGCAGCATCTTTCACATATTAGTTTTGTTACCACAAGCGATACAGAAGTATTGCTGCACCTTTTTATAGAAAAAGGGAAAGATTGCTTGCCGTTGCTCAACGGTTTTTTTGCTTTTGCTGTTTACGATAAAGTTACAGAACAGGTATTTATAGCCCGCGACCGCTTTGGCGTAAAACCATTGATAATTTTTGAAGATGAAAACCAATGGCTTTTTGCTTCCGAAGTAAAAGCGCTGCTCCGGTTTCCCATAAAAAGGGAAATAAATTTTGATGCTTTGCAACATTACTTGCAATTGAATTACGTGCCGCTGGAAACTTCTATGCTTCGAGGATTTAGAAAGTTGCGGCCGGGCAGTTTTTTAGTAATAAGTAAAAGTGGTTTGTGCAAAGAAGGTGCTTTCTACGAAGTGCCTAAAACATGGCTGCAGCATAAATATGCAGGCTATGAGGCTTCGCAACACGAGTTGAAAAAATTGGTAGAAGCAGCTGTGGAGCGCAGGTTGGTGAGCGATGTGCCTTTGGGCGCTTTTTTAAGTGGCGGCATAGATTCTTCTATTGTGGTGAGTTGTGCGGCAAAGCATACCAAGCATCTAAATACTTTTAGTATTGGATTTAAAGATGAACCATATTTTGATGAAACCTACTATGCCAATTTAGTTGCCAAGCGCTACCAAACCAACCACACTGCATTTAAGATTTCTACCGATGAAATGCTGGACAGCATTGAGGATTTACTCGATTATTTAGATGAGCCGTTTGCAGATTCATCTGCCATAGCTGTTAATATTCTATGCAAATACACCCGCCAAAAAGCAACGGTAGCACTCAGTGGCGATGGTGGCGATGAGCTCTTTGCCGGCTACAATAAACACAAGGCAGAATGGCGTGCCAGGCAACATAATGCAGTTAATTTTGTATTGAAAAATACAACACCTTTATTAAAAATGCTTCCGGCATCGCGCCATGGAAAATTCACCAATTTGTTTCGGCAATTGCAGCGCTATGCTACCGGGTTGCACTTGAGCAACGAAGCGCGCTATTGGCGCTGGTGTGCATTTACCAATACTGCCGAAGCGCAACAGTTACTATTAGAGCAGCATCCATACAATCAAAAAATAGAAGCTGCCTTAGCTCAAATTATTGCTGCTGAAAATGACATGAACAACATGCTGTTGGCAGATGTGCGCATGGTGCTGGCAAACGATATGTTGGTGAAAGTAGATATGATGAGCATGGCAAACAGTTTAGAAGTGCGCACACCGCTGTTAGATTATACGGTAGTAGATTTCGCATTTTCATTGCCGTTTGAGTATAAGCTGCGCAATGGCTCCGGCAAAAGCATTTTAAAAGATGCATTTAGAAACGATTTGCCGGAAGAGTTATTTACCCGTTCCAAAAGAGGGTTTGAGGTGCCGCTGCTCAAGTGGTTTAGAACAGCATTGCACGAAAAAATAGAAAGCCATTATTTAAACAATGACTTTATTTGCGAGCAAAAAATATTTCGTCCCGAAAAAGTGAAAGCGCTAAAGCAGCAATTATTTTCCCGAAACCCGGGCGATGTACATGCACAAATTTGGGGTTTAGTAGTTTTTCAGCATTGGTACAAAAAATATTTCCAAGAGTAAATTATGGGCAGAAAGCCGCGTGTTCTACGCATTATCAATAGGTTGAATTTAGGAGGGCCAACATACAATGCTGCATATCTAACTAAATATATGGCAGATTTCGACACGCTCTTGGTTTCCGGCATGAAAGACGAAAGCGAAGAAAGCTCGGAGTTTATTGTAAAAAAACTCGGTTTGGAGCCAATGTATGTACCCGAAATGTATCGCGAGTTGAATCCTTTCCGCGACTACAAATCATATTTTAAAATCAGAAAAATAATTAGCGACTTTAAGCCGGATATAGTGCACACACACGCTGCAAAAGCCGGTGCGGTGGGTAGGTTGGCAGCTATTCACGAAGATGTTCCTGTGGTAATACATACATTTCACGGGCATGTTTTCCATTCGTATTTCAACAAGGTGAAAACACAATTGTTTTTAAATATTGAACGCTACCTTGCCAAGCGCACTACAAAGATTGTAACACTTAGCCCCAAGCAATTACACGAGCTTACACACGAATTTAATATAGCTCCTACCGAAAAATTTCAGATTGTAAACTTAGGTTTCGACTTGCAACGGTTTGTTGAAAACCAAGACGAAAAGCGCACGGCATTTAGAGCAAAATACCAAATTGCAAACGATGAAATTGCCATAGGTATTGTAGGTAGATTAGTTCCAATAAAAAACCATGCGCTGTTTTTAAATGCACTCAAAATTGTATCGCAAAGTACTGCAAAGAAGATAAGGGCATTTATTATTGGCGATGGCGAGCTAAGGCAGGCTATAGAAGCAGAGGCAACCCGCTTGGGTATTCCTTTTTCTTCAACCGAAGAAAACAAACAGACACTACTTACTTTTACTTCTTGGATAAAAGATGTAAGCGAATGCAATGCCGGCTTAGATATTATTGCGCTTACTTCTAACAACGAAGGTACTCCTGTTAGCTTAATAGAAGCGCAGGCTGCCGGAAAATTTATTGTTTCAACCAAGGTTGGCGGCATCGAAGATATTGTGGAAGATAATGTAAATGCCTTTCTAGTAGAAAGGGAAAACGAAAAATTGTTTGCAGCAGCATTGCTAAAAGCTGTAGAAGATGATATTTTGCGTAAGCGTGTTGGGCAAAATGGCAGAGCTGCTACTCTGCAAAAGTTTGGTTATGAAAGGTTGTGTGCAGATATGTCAAAACTATACACTCAATTATTGAACGTTAAAAAACCATAGCTACTTCACACAAATTGAAGTAGGTTTGCAATAATGAAATTTAACCTAAAGAGCTTATTGAAAGTTGTTGTGCTCTTTGCAGCACTTACGCTTTTGCTTCCCTCTTGTAAGTTGGTATATCCGGAGTTTATGTTCAAACAAAAGGATTACCAAACCTTTGAGTTTAAAGAACAGTTGGTAAAGCAATATGTAATTAAGCCTTTCGACCAGTTTACATTCAGTGTTTTTTCTCGCGATGGCTTTAAGCTGGTAGATATTGGTGGCGGCATACAGGGGCAAACATTGGGTGCCGGTAGCAGGGGTATGTTTTACATTGTAGATGCCGATGGTTTTGTGCGGCTTCCCGTATTGGGCGATTTAAATGTGGCAGGCTATACCGAAACCGAATTGGAGCGGTTGGTGGCAGAAAGAATTTCGGCTTACATAGTAGATCCTTTTGTAGAAATAAGAGTAATAAACCGCAGATGTTTCTTGTTTAAAGGCTCTGCAGGATCGGTAGTTGCATTGCAGCAAACTCCTACCTCCTTGTTAGAAGTAATTGCACAATCTGGTGGTATTGCTTCAGGGTTAAAGGCCTATAAGATAAAGTTGATAAGAGGAAATATAAAAAACCCTCAAGTAACTATTATAGACTTATCTACCATCGAAGGAATGCAGAAATCGAGTTTAATAGTTCAAACCAACGATATCATTTATATTGAACCAAGAAGAAGATATATCAGAGATTTGCTAAGAGAATCAACCATTATTTTTTCGGTAGTTTCAACAGTTACCAGTTTATATTTATTAGGACGTAATTTGAGTGGAAAATAAAATAGACCTTACTTCATCGGGTAGCGCATCCAATAGTAGCCAGGCAAATTTTGCCGAAGGTTTTAACTTGGGTTTGCTGGTTTACATCCTCAATAAGAGCATCCTTTGGATTCTTTTAATTGTTTCTATTACTGTTTTTGCTTCGTTTATTTATTTAAGGTACACGCCACGCGTGTATGAGGCTTCCTCTAAGATGATTCTTCAGGTAGAAAAATCTACACAAATTTTAGGAATAGAAAAGTTGGTGTTTGAGAAAGACCCAACAGAGATAAGCCGCGAAATGCAGGTGTTGAAGTCTAACGTAATGCTCAACAGGGTGGCAGATAAACTACCGCTCGATATTAGTTATTACAAGGAAGGGAAATCGAAGTTCATTACTGAAGATTTATACATAAGTGCCCCATTTAAAGTAGAACTGAAAAGCATTGAACCGGAGTTCTATGGCAATCCTGTTTATGTTAAACTCATAAACAGAAGTAAAATTCTTGTTTCGGTTTCGTTTAAAGGTACCGAATACGAGAAGGAGTTTTTGGCAGGAAAGGAGTTTAAAACACCATTTTTTTCTGCGGTAGTTAATTTAAAAGCCGAAAAGCTACAAGACTCAGATTTTGGTGCGCTATTTTTTGTGAAGTTTAATGAGCGCCAAGTAGTATTGGCAGAACTCAATAGTAAAATTATTGTTCAACCTATTGAAGTAGGAAACAAAACTTTAGTAATAACCTGCAACGACCAAAACCCGGAAAAGGCAAAGGATGTTGCCAATACCATAGCCGATGAGTTTATTAAGTACGATTTAATAAAGAAGCGCGAAGGTATGAACAATATCATTGCGTTTATTGATGCTCAAATAGATTCGTTTGGAAGAGTACAAGAAGCCATACAAGACTCAGTTTCTAAGTTTAAACTCAACAACGAGATTTTTTCCGAATCTAATTCTTATGACGATTTATTGGCTAAAGCCAGTAAACAACAAGAAGATATTATTGCCAGCGAAGCAAAGTTGGCGTTGTTGCAAAACTTTAAACAACTGATACAAAAAACAAAAGACTATACCACACTGCCAATCTTAAGGTTTAAAGACAATGAAATTTCTATTGAAACAGATATAAGCAGCATAAACACAATGCAACGTGAGCGCGAGGGTATGATGCTGGATAGAACCGAAGACCACCCGCAAGTAAGGTTGCTGGATAAGCAAATCTATAATGCCAAGAACCAGTTGCTCAAAAGAACCGATAATGTAATAGACAATGCAAAGTTAAGTTTAGATAAGCAGCGGGAACTATATCAAAAGCTCATGGCAAAAATTTATACCTTGCCGGAACTAACTGAAAAACTTAAACGCCTTAGCCGCATTGCCGAAGCTAGGAATAAGTTTTTCTATAATCTTTTTGATCAGCGCTCCAGCTATGCTATTGCTTCTGCCGGTGTGGTTTCTGATTATACTATATTGTCGCTTGCCAGTACACCTAAAGTGCCGGTTTCGCCTAAAGATATTCAAGTTAAAATTGGTGGATTTGTGCTGGGAATATTATTGGGTGCACTGCTGGTGGCAATCAGGTTTATGCTTCACCAAAGTATTATTTCGGTGCAAGAAGTAGAATCTAAAAGCAAGGTGCCGCTTTTGGGTGTTATACCAAGCTATAATACTCCAATGGAACGTTCACAAGTAGTAGTAACTAAGAATCCTAAATCTACTATTACCGAAGCTTATAGGGCAGTGCGCTCCAACCTTCAATTCATAAGTAATTCAGAAGGCACTAAAATTCTTACTACTACCTCTACTATTCCGGGCGAAGGGAAAACATTTACAGCACTTAATCTGGCAGCTATCTTTAGTATGTTGGATAAAAAGGTGATTATACTGGATTTGGATATGCGCAAACCCCGATTGGGCAAGATTTTTGGCATAGAACAAATGAAGGGTATGAGTACTATTCTTAGCGGTCAATCTACTTATGAAGAAAGTATTTTTGCTTCGGGTGTAAAAAATATAGATGTAGTAACTGCGGGTCCGGTACCTCCCAATCCATCTGAATTGATATTAAATAACCAGTTAGATATATTCTTGGAGTACTTAAAAGGCAAGTACGATATAATTGTTATGGATACACCTCCAATTGGTTTAGTAACCGATGCTATAACACTATTAAAGAAAGCCGATTTCCCTATTTATGTATTGCGTGCATCGTATTCTAACAGGGCATTTATAGAGAATATAAATAAGCTATACGCTGAAAGCGAAATACATAATTTGGGTATAGTGTTGAATGATTTTGGCAGAGGACCTTCCGGTTATAGTTATGGATATGGTGGTGGATATGGCTACGGATATGGCTACGGATATGGTTACGGGTATGGTTACGGTATGTATGGCTCTTCGTATGGGTTTAAAACCGGGTATTACACAGACGATCCGGGTGCTAAACATAAAGAGGCATCCTTGCTTAGTAAAATTTGGAAAGCATTAAAACCTTAGGTAAAGGTTATGGTTGAAGAAAAATATTTAGCGGTTCTGCTGGGCTTGTTTTTTGTTATAGCAGTCTTTTTTTCGTTTTTAATAAACTGGCTGTTTCTTAAGTTTTCGTTTAATCTGGGAGCACGGGGAAAAGATAGCGCTAATCAAATACGTTGGAGCAGCAATGTAAAACCTGCTATTGGCGGTATTTCTTTCTTTATAATATTTCTTGTTTCTATTTCGGTGATTGGAACAATTCCAAGGGAGTCGGCAACTTTTATAGACAAAAAGTTGATTGGCTTAATGGCGGCTTCCAGCCTTGGATTCTTATTAGGTTTGGCAGACGATGCCTATAATACCAATCCACTAGTGAAGTTTATTGGGCAATTGAGTTGTGCATATATTCTAATAGTGTCGGATGTGTATATAAAAGTTTTTGGTGTAGATTCTTTTGATTTTTTAATTACAACTATCTGGGTTATTGGCTTAATGAATTCCATTAACATGCTCGATAATATGGATGCTATTACTACCACCATCTCTGCAAGTATTATTTTGGGTATGCTGCTGGTTATTGTTTGTACCAACTACATAAATGAAAACCTTTACTTAGTAGTGTTGGTAGGTGTTTTGGGTGCTTTAGTTGGCTTTTTATATTTTAATTGGAATCCGGCTAAGATATATATGGGCGATACGGGTAGCCAATTTCTAGGTGTTTTCTTGGCGGCTTCCAGCATTATTTTTATTTGGAATTTTCGCGATTTCCCCAACTCTGTTTTTGAACTTAAACAGTTTGTGTTGCCCATGCTTTTCTTTATAGTGCCGTTGATTGATACTTCTACGGTTACCATTAGAAGGCTTATGCGTAAGCAGTCGCCTTTTGTGGGAGGAAAAGATCATATAACGCATCATTTGGCTTATTTGGGTTTAACCGATAAGCAGGTAGCAATAGTACTTTTTAGTGTTTCGTTGGTTTCTATTCCGTTGGGTTTAGTGATTGTAAACCATTGGATTGAATGGAGTCTTTGGGTTACCATAGCTGCGTTTGCGTATTTCTTTTTAATGTTTGGCATTATGCAGGTATTGTATAATAAAGGAAAGCGTATGCGCGAACAAAAAATGGCCGCATTGTGAAATTTTTGTTGGTGTTTGTAGGTGGTGGTTTGGGCAGCGTAGTGCGGTACTTGCTTCATTTATTGGTACCTGTGGTTGGCAGTATTCCTGTAGCCACGTTGGCTGCTAATATTCTTGCCTCGTTTGTAATTGGTGTAGGGGTACAGTGTATTCCATTGCAGCACCATTTGAGGCTGTTGTTGCTTACAGGGTTTTGTGGTGGTTTATCTACATTTTCGGCATTTAGTTTAGAGTCTTTTAACCTATTGAGTATGCAGTATGTTTTTATGGCTATGGTAAATATGGTGTTGAATGTGGCACTGTGTTTGTTGGCAGTTTTTGCCGGTATGGAATTGGGTAGCCGGGTGTAATGTATAAGCATAAAAAAAGCGGATGTTTAATCCGCTTTTTTGTATTAGTATTAAAGAATTACTTTTTACCGTCTTTCTTAGCTTCGGCTGCTGCTTCTTTAGCTGCGCGCGGTACGCTCATTCTTGCAACAGGAATAGCAGGTGCGTGTAACAACTCTAAACCTTCAATTTGAATATCGCGAACTCTTTTAATGCCGCCCAAATCCATATCTTCTACATTCAATTCAATAGATTCGCGTAGGTGTTCCGGAGTAGCCAATACATTTAAGCGCTTAATAGTTTGCTCTAATTTACCGCCCACTGCAGCACCTTTTGGTGTGCCTTTAAGACGCAATGGCAAACTTACTTTTACCTTTTTTCCATCGTTTAACTGTTGGAAATCGAGATGCTTAAGTGCATCGGTAACAGAATCGAATTGAATTTCTTTTAAAATGGCTTTGTAGGTTTTGCCGCCTACTTCTACTTCTGCCACTTTAAAATCGCTGGTGTAAACCAGTTTGTTGAATTGAGTTGCCGGAGCATAGAAATTTACATTGCTTTCTCCACCATAAAGATTACAAGGCACATTTCCTGCTTCGCGCAGTGCACGGGTAGCCTTCTTTCCTAATTCGGTTCTTACCGTGCCGTTAATGATAACTGTTTCCATTTTTATTTGGTATTTGTTTTTAACTTGTTTTTTAAACGCTTGGTGTAATAAACAAAGAGTTGATACTCTTGTGCTCGTGTGCATTTCTAATGGCTTGTGCAAAGAGTTTAGCTACACTCAGCGATTTTATTTTTTTGCTTTCTTGCTTTAGCGGTAAAGAGTTGGTAACAATTAACTCGCTTAATACGCTTTGTTCAATATTTTCGTACGCTTTGCCACTTAATACTGCATGGGTGCAAAGTGCGCGAACGCTTTTAGCACCTTTTTCCATAATAATTTTGGCTGCATTGCACAAAGTGCCTCCGGTATCAATCATATCGTCTATCAATACCACATCTTTTCCTTCTACGTTGCCGATTAAAGTCATTTCGGCTACTTCGTTGGCGCGTTTGCGGTATTTATCGCAAATAACCATATCGGCATTAAAATGCTGCGCATAAATTCTAGCGCGTTTTACGCTGCCAACATCCGGTGATGCAAAACAGAGATTATTCCATTTATGCTTTTGGATGTAAGGAATAAATACTGCCGAACTATTCAGGTGATCTACCGGAATATCGAAGAATCCTTGAATTTGCCCTGCATGTAAATCCATTGTCATTACGCGGTCTGCACCTGCTGCCTGCAATAGGTTGGCTACCAATTTAGCGCCAATACCCACGCGAGGTCGGTCTTTGCGGTCTTGCCGAGCATAACCAAAGTAAGGAATAACTGCAGCAATGTAGTCTGCACTTGCGCGTTTTAGAGCGTCAATCATCATTAGCAACTCCAGTAGGTTGTCGCCCGGTGCGTTGGTATTTTGAATGATAAACACAAAAGAGCCGCGTACAGATTCTTTAATTTCAGGCTGCATTTCGCCATCGCTAAATCTAAGAACGTCTATTTTGCCCAAGGGCTGTCCGTAAAAGTCAGCAATTTCGTCTGCCAAATAACGTGAATTGGTGCCTCCAAAGAGTTTTACGTCAGTTACTACCATATTGCCGTGCTTTTTATGGGAGCGCGAAGTTAATCGTTTTTATTACAAATGTGGATAAATGTTTGGTGTAGATACTTCCAAGTGGCAATTCTTAAGAGGTAATGGTTCTGTTTTAAAGGCGGTATCTTGTTTTCATCATTTGTAAGTTTTATTATTTTCGTTGGCAATGAATACAAGTGCAATTATTACCATGTTGTTGGCGGAGGGTGTAGTGGTTTTTTTTACTGTTTATTTCTTTTGGAAAGTTTTTCATTCAAAAGCAAAGTAGGTAGATGCAACCATTAAATATTGTTGAACTGCCTTATTACGCTGTAATATTTACTTCGCTCCGCACCGAGGTGGTTGAAGATTATACCGAAACTAACGCAGTATTGGAGCAGGCGGCAAAAGAAATTCCCGGTTTTTTGGGTCAAGAGGCAGTGCGTAGTGGCTTGGGAATTGCTGTTTCGTATTGGCGCGATATGGAAAGCATCAACACTTGGCGCGAAAATGTGCAACACAAACAGGCCAAAATGCGCGGAGCAAAGGAATGGTACACTCATTATTCGGTAAGAATTTGCAAGGTAGAGAGCCATAATTATTTCAGCAAACAAGCGTAAATGCTATGCGAGGGCTTTGGAAGAAATTTACCGAAGGCGGAGGAAATAGTACAACTCAAGGTTTAAAAATTCAGGTTGAAAAAGAAATTGCGGCAGCACTTGCTCCGCTAATGGCAGAAATGCTTAAACCAATAGGTTTTTCTAAGGCTTCAACCCAGATTGCAAATAGTTTTTTTGAAAAACATTTGCCGCATGTAGTATTTAAAAACATGGTGCCGCCTATCGAAAATCACATGCTTATAGGAGCGCAGCCATTTTTAAAGATAAGTTGTAAGCAGTTGCACAATATGTTAGATGCGGTTTCGTGCCAAACCATTGTTTATTTTTTATTGCAACTTGCTGCTGCCGATGATTTTATACACGCCCGAAAAATGCGTATAGCACATCGCATTGCCGGTTATTTAGGTGTGGCGGAAAATGATTTTAATGTCATAAAATCTCAATTTCTATCTAAAAATAATCCATATTTTTTATTGGAATTAGAAGAAACGGCTTCGCTGGCCGAAGTAAAAAAAGCATATAGGCGCATGGTGTTGAAGTTTCATCCCGATAAGCGTGCGGCTCATATTTCTGAAAAAGAAGCCCATGAGAAATTTTTACAAATTCAAGCAGCTTTTGAGGCAATTGCACAGGGGTACTCGTTGGAGTAGCAAGGTTTGCAGCGGCATTTCAAGCAGTGCTGAATAATAAAATTCGCTTGTGTTCGTTGTAATTTACCTGAAAAAATAAATGTTCATTTTGCGTTAGAAGTGGAAAATAGCATCTTCGCCCGCTATTAAATTTTAATTTGAAATCAAATTCGCCCTTACGGCTGCTCTTATTACTGCTCTTTAGTGCAGTGCTTTTTGCCGAAGCACAAGTAACTTCACCATATTCAAGACTTGGATTGGGTTTTTTGCGCACTAATGGTTTTTCTGCCAATAGAGGTTTTGCCGAGCTAAGTGGCGGCTATGCCAGCACTGCCAATATCAACTTTAATAATCCGGCATCGTATGGCACTTTAAGTTTAACCACTTTAGAAATTGGTGCCAATATGGATATTGTTTCAATAGCCGGGCGCGATTCTAATTACAATGCTTACAATGGTTCTTTTAGCCATGTGGCAATAGGTATTCCGCTTAAACGCGGTACTTGGGGTATGAGTTTTGGGCTACTGCCATTTTCAAACATGAATTATACTTTCCGCCAGTTTGGTACAGATTCGGCATTTGGCGGCTATCAACATATTTATCGCGGTTTTGGTTCGCTGTATCAGGCATATTTAGGAACCGGTGCACAGTTTAAAGGTTTTTCTTTTGGTGTAAATGCGGGTTATCTTTTTGGCAAACTAGAGTATTCACGTTACTTGCTTTTTCCGGATTCTGTAGATGCCTATAACTCGCGCAATGCGGCAACTTACCGTGTAAATGGTTTTGTGTATAATGCCGGATTGCAGTACCGAGTAGTGTTGAAGAAAAAAACTAAAGAAAACGACTTAAAGCACGACATCCTTTTTTCGGTGGGTGTATTTGGCAGCAGCCAGGTTCCTATTAGTACAAAAGTTACGCGCCTTTGGGATAGATTTGTTTACGACAATACCGGCACACCAATTCCGGTAGATACGGTTTCCAGTATTGTAAATGGGCGCTCAACCATTGTGTTGCCATACCAACTTGGCGGTGGTTTTACTTTTGGAAACGAGGCAAATTGGTTGGTGGGTGCAGATTTTCGCTATGCTAATTGGAGCAGTTTCTCTAACGATTTTAACGATGAACAACTAAACGATAGTTGGCGTGTGGCCGTTGGTCTGCAATACACGCCCAATATTGAAAGCCGTAAGATTGGCGGAAAAGTTCAATTGAAGTTGGGCGGCTATTACGGACAAAGCGAAGCCGTATATGCCGGCAGAACACTCAACGAAGCAGGGGCTACGGTTGGTATTGGTATTCCGGCTTCGCGTAAAGCAATTGCTCGCATCAATATTTCGGGCGATTTTGGTAAACGCGGTTTTGAAAGCAAACTGGTGATTTCTGAAACCTATTACCGCTTAAACTTAGGTTTAGTGCTTAACGATACTTGGTTCATTAAGCGTAAGTTCGATTAAAATTCGCGCTGTTGCAGCATGGTAGCAATATCGTGCAGCGGTTGTTTGAACTCTTCTTTTACGCGAATAGATTCTAAATTTTGCAATGCTGTGTTGTAGTGGTTTTGAATGGCTTGCTCTGTTCTTTCTTTCACCTGCAATTGGTTGTAAACAGCTAATACGCCATTTATTTTTTGAGTTTCATCGGTGGTGTGTAATAGGGTGTTAAGTTGTTGCTTTTGGGTAGCATCGGCATGGTTCCATGCAGTGAGCCAGAGGTAGGTTTTTTTATTGCGTAGAATATCGCCACCAATTTTTTTGCCTACTTTTTCTCCTTCGCCAAAGGTGTCTAAAAAGTCGTCTTTTATTTGAAAAGCAATGCCAAGGTGTAAGCCAAAGTTGTAAATTTTTTCTTGCTCACTAATAGAAGCCCCACCAATAATAGCGCCCATTTTTAGCGCTGCTGCCAGCAATACCGAAGTTTTGTATTCTATCATTTTAAGGTAGGCATCTACGGTTACATCGGTACGCTGTTCAAAATCCATATCCATCTGTTGGCCTTCAATAATTTCTATGGCAGCTTTGTTGAAAACATTCATTACGTCCGAGAAGCAATTTGCGGGAACTTTTTGGAGGTAGCGATGTGCATGCAGGTGCATGGCATCGCCAACTAAAATCGCTTTGTTCATTCCGTGTTCTTTATACACGGTTAGCTTGCCGCGTCTTAACTCTGCGGCATCCATAATATCATCGTGCACTAGTGTGAAATTGTGAAATACTTCTATGGAAAAAGCTGCATTGAGGGCATCGTTTACATTGCCGCCAAAAAGGTCGCAGGCAAGCAACAACAGCAAAGGGCGAATACGTTTACCACTGTTTGCCATAGTTTGGTTGATGGGGTCGTATAAACTTTTAGGCTCAAAGTTGAAGACATCTTTTTTGAACTGTGTATCGTAAATGGCTGCTATTTCGGCAAGATTGTGCATGTATAGAATTGAATTTTATAGTGCAAGGTTAAAAAGCTGTTTGGATTTTTGGCTATTATTTTTCTAAGCTATTTAATGGCTTCTACCTTAAATCCTTTTTTGCGCAGCCTTTCTATTACTCCGGTTGGTGTGGGCAGGTGCAGTGCGCCAATGGCGCAAAAGGTAGATTGCTGTTGAATAATGTCGGCAATGCGCTCTGCCATTATTTTGTTGCGATCGGTGAGCAGTGCTTTTTCGAGTTTTGCAGGCATGGGATTTTGTTGGTTGAGTATAACGATGCTGTCTAAGTTTTCTTCGGTGTAGAGTTTAAAAAGTTGGTCAGCAAAAGAGGTGTTGTTTTTTTTCTTTAGTTCATCTTTTATCATTTGTGCTTGTTCTTTGTACGAAAGTGCTTGAAGTGCTTGTAGTTGCTCTTGCACGGTTTCTATACCAATAAGTTTTTTATCGTTTTTTTCTGCCCATTCTAGTAAGTAAAAGTCTAGTGGTGCAGCACTGTCTGCCGTCATGCCGCTTTGCTCTAGCAATACCGAAAGAAGTATGGGTTGCATTTTATCGAGCAACGCTATGGAATATCCTGTAGATGCTTCTAGCAGCGAGTCGAGGGTTTGGTATTCATCTTTAGTAAAGAGTTTTGATAGTGTGGTTCCATCTTTCATTAGCAAACTGAACATGAGGCTCATATCCACATCGTTTTCGCTGGCAATAATTTCCATAGCATAGGCATGGCATTGGTTAAGACGTTGTTTTATAGAATCTATCTTAGTGAAAGCACGGCTATCGGCAACGTGCATAGTGCCTAGCAGATACGATTCGCTTTTTAACCCATTGCCCGAAATTTTCCAAAGTAAACTTTGGTATTGGCTGAAAGAAAAAAGAGCGGTGTATGAAATTAAAAGAGCGAGAAAATACTTCATGAGGCAAAGGTGCAATTCTTATTGTTTTTTTGAAGAAGAAGTGTTTGCAGCTTATGGTAGAGGAGTTTTTAAATAGTGTAATCAATTAGGCAGTAGCTAATAAAGAGCGTGTAATAAAAAACCCGCTTACGATGAATGGTAAGCAGGTTTTGAGTTTGCACCATTGCAGGTGCGGCATGTGGCGGAAAGAGAGGGATTCGAACCCTCGGTACCCTTTAGAGGTACACACACTTTCCAGGCGTGCCCGTTCGACCGCTCCGGCATCTTTCCGTGGGGTGCAAAAGTAATTTTATCCATTACTTTAAGCTGTAAATTTTTAGGAGTAATTGCCTGCCTTGCTTGGAACATTTTTTAAAATAAAAAAGGGTCGCGATGTGGCGACCCTCCTCTGACTATGGACACTTTGTTTGGTGACAAAAAATGGGGAATTGGGATAAGTGGTTGGGTATAGTGGTTAGTGGTAAAGCATTTTAGTTAGAAGCGAGCGCCACGCTAGGGAAAGTACGTGTAACTCCGTCTTTAGAAACTGTTTTAACTCTGTAGTAAGAATCGATGTTGTTAGGCAAAGGATATTTATCTGCACGGAACACGTAGTTACCGTCTTCGATTTCGGCACCTTCGGTTTGTATGTATTTTACTTGGCTGAAGAATTCGCCACCGTTGCCGCTTCGTTCAATAATAATATGGTCGTATTGTGCCATATCTTGGGCAAGGATGTGCAAAGTAACTTCGCTTTTGCTGCGTTCAATTTCGAGTGCTACATCGGCATTTGGA